>NZ_JBVHPY010000056.1:0-9905 GCF_055567695.1 Streptomyces sp. NPDC026417 | reverse complement strand
AGATACGGCGCGGCGTCCACAAGAGCGTCCAAACGCTGGAGAAGGACATCCGTACCTGGATCGCCGCGTGGAACACCGATCCCAAGCCCTACGTGCGGACCAAGACCGCAGACGAGACCCTCGAACGCCTCGCCAGCTATCTGAACAGAATTCCTGACTCGGAAGACTAGCCGTTCGGCCATCTTCCGCGCCTTCAGCCGCAGCAGGGTGGCCACAGCCGGCACCGTCCGGCCTTGCGGATCTGGGCGGAGATCCGAACCGTTCCAGCAGCAATGAGGGCGGCCGGGTGCTGAAGTCGCGGCCCCAGCACCCGTTCCAGCGAGGGGTAGATCTGGGTCAGCAGGCCGTGCAGCGGGTTGCTTCGCTGGCCAGGTCGTCGTCGAAGCCCGCGATCATCTCCAGCTCGGCGATCGCCCGCAGAGTGTGGGGCATGGCGCGGGCGGCGTCGATCGATGATGAACGCGTCCCTCGCGTCGGTCTTGGTTTCGCCGGGGTAAAGATCGGTGATCCGCAGCATCGTCAGGCCCGGAAGGCAGGCGAGGGGCATCCCATGCCCCTCGCCACCGCCAGCGGCAGGGCCCCGATCGAGGCCGGCTGGTCGACCATGACCAGCACCGTTCCGTGCCAAGATGCACGTCCTGTCGGACGTGAACGGACTGCCCCTGGCAGTCGGTCTCTCCGCCGCGAACATCCCCGACAGCGAAGGGCTGAAGGCCATGGCGGCCGGTCACCCCCAAACGAGACACGACCCACACCGCGGTCGAGGCGTGGGCGCGGAGCTCCAGCGGGCCCACGCCTGGAGGAGCCAGCTGGTGAGGCTGATGGGGCACAACCGTTGCGGTCCCGCAGTTGGGCCGCTGGGGCTGGCTCTGGAATCAGGCGCGGATGCTAGTCATGGACCGACAGGCCTCTGCGCAGGCGTGGCAGGCTTCTGCGCACCGCCTCATTTGCGGGTCGTTCTCCATGCGCATGCATGCTTGCTCGGCCGTCTCGCAGGCCTGCGCACACAAGGTACAGACATCTTTACTCATGGGCGACATGCGCATACACATGTCTGCGCCCATGCGTGTCATGTCGGTGCAATCCATGAGGATGCGCATCATGGCTGGGTCGAGGTACTCGCCGCCCTGCTGCAGGCAGTGGTTGATTGTCTCCTCACACATGCTGTAGGCGGCCAGGCAAGCGTCCACGCACTTCTTCATCTCAGGACTCATTTGCTCGGAGTGCATCATGACGTTCCTCCTTGACGTGCCAGGTGCGTGACCGGCCTCACGCCGCCCATCGCGACCATGTCTGTTATGTCTACTATGTTTTCAAGATTCCGCCACTGGGTCGCGCTCGCACGGAAGAGTCGCAGTCCACTCGGCCCGTGGACTACAGGCCCTGGCCGCGGCGTCAGCGGCGTTCTGCGCGACAACGAGTCTGTCCCGGTAGCCGCCGAGGGTCTCGCCGGACGGCTCGACGCTCCGGGCGGCCGAGCCCGCCGCCCGGGAGCACGGGCTGCTCTTGGAGAAGCGGAGCTGCTCGCCAGACGGTCCGGTAAGGCCATGCTCTTCTATAAATAAGGGGAACCCCTGACGTCTCAAACGTGGCCAGCGTGACGGCGGTTGAAGTGACTGCCTGCCTGCCAACATTCCCTGAGGCCTTCAGGGATTTTTTGTTGTTCATGTCCGTGCTGGGTTCAACTTATGCTTTAGGTAAGCATCACATCGGCGCAATGAATGGCCTTGCGTATTCCTCTGTAGTGTCCAGGTCATCTTATTTGGCGGATGAATTTGATATTCTACGGGCACCGTGAAGCATCGCTCCGAATGCCGCATGTACCGCTCAAAATGCCTCGCGTGTTGCCGGTTAATCCTGAGACGGTGGCAGGTGCATGCACTGTGCGGCTCGGCACCGCAAAGTATGTCGTTGAGGATGGGTCTTCTTCTACCTCGAGTAGCAAACTGGTGATCTGTGTCGGAGATTCGTCGTTGGTGCGGTATGAGTCGTCCGGGTTCGAAGATTCCGCTGTTGTCGGTGACCGAGGCTCAGCGGGTTGTGCTGGAGGATTGGGTGCGTCGCCGCGTGACGGTTCAGGTGCTGGCCCAGCGGTCGTGGATCGTGCTGGAGGCGAGGACGAGCGGTCGATCATGGAGGTGTCACGCCGGCGGGTCACGGCGGACACAGTGCGCACCTGGCGGAGGCGCTTTCTCGAACTGGGCTTGGACGGTTGTTTCGATGAGCTGGGGCCTGGCGTCCCCCGGAAGATCACCGATGCGGTCGTCGAGCGGAAACTGGAGGAGAAGCCGAAGAATGCCACCCGCTGGTCGACTGATCAGATGCTGCCTGAGGGCCCGGCACTGTTCGTGGACCGCGGCGAGCGCGCGCGGCCAGGGACGGGACGACCACGTTGAGGATGCCCGTGCCAGATACCAAGACGGTTTGGTTCAGCGCTGGAGTTGTTTCCAGCGTTCGTGGTCGGCGAGGGCGTGTTCGACGATCCGTTGCGACGAGTGGTCGTGTCGCTGGCCTTCTCGGAGTTCAACGAACGGTGCTATTGCCCCTGGTCGCAGTTTGCGTGGTGGGCTGAGGCCTTTCCTCGCCTACCTCGGCTGAGGCCGAGGTAGCCGTCATCGAGGAGGACTTGGGCCAGGTTGAAGTGGTCGAAGCGTGGGCCGATGTCGGCGGTGCGGGCGGCGGTGGCGTCGTGCATGCGTCTTGGCCGTGACGCGTCGGTCCACAGAGTGCGGCCGCGGTGGTCGGCAATCACGGTGGCTTTCATCGTGTTCTGCTTCTTGTTGCCCGAGACGAAGGCACCGCGGCCGCCGCGGCCCGCCACCGGCCGGCGAACCTGGACCTCGGTGGCATCCAGACGCCGCTCCACACCCTCGGGCCTGGGCATAGGCGAACACATCTTCCAGGGTGCGAAGCCGCAGACCACAACGGTCGGGAACAGCAAAGCCCCGTTCCGCGAGCAGCCAGCTGCCCCCAGAGGCGCGTGACCTCGCCAACAGCACGGGTGACGGTCGAGCGATCGACGCCGAACAGCACACCCAGGACCGCGTGCGGCAGATCGTGCCGCAGGTGCATGAGCGTAGCTGTCAGCCGGTCCACCAAGACCAGCTGACGCCGGGCCCCGGGCACCCAATGCACGCTCCCTCGCCCCACCCCTCGCCTGGAACCCACCCCCTCAAGCCCCACCCCCGCACGGCCTGGCCAACTCGCCAACCAGAGTCGACAGACGAGCTGTCGACATCCCCATGAACAACAGATGCGTCAACACCGAACAGTCAGCCACACCCCTCACCAGTAAAACATACCCAAGCATGCCCAACCGCTATCACACACCAACTCGTAAGGAGGGCTGATGTTCGGCGAGTTTGCGGCGGCCGGCTTTCAGGCCGGGGATCCGTAGCGTAGAGGAGCCAGGGATGGCCGGAGGATTGAGCCGGGATCCGAGCATGCGCTCGAGGATGGAGAACTGGGTGAACAGGCCTCGTATGACCTCGGCGGTGATCTTTCGTCCGTCAGCTCCTGTGAACGCAGAAGGTGGGGCAGCGTCGGCGATCACCGCGACACCTTCGCATCTGCCTTTGTCTCTCCGGGTACAGACCCGAAGACCAGCGGCCCCATTACAGGACCGCGAAAACGTGATTGGGGGACCTAACCTCGGGTCATCCGCAGGCGCCAACCCGCTGACTGTTCTCGTTCTCTTGCAGCCGCATTGACTGGGGAAGTTACCCGTCGCGTTCGGTAGCCGGAAGATTAAGATTCTTGATTTTTATCCAGTTGCGGGTACGTCGGCCGGGCAGGTAGGGACTAGTAAGCTTTTTCGCAATGAGGCCTTCGTAGCCTTCGCTGAGGGTCTGCTCCATAGCCCAGGCGGTCATAGCAGGCCATGCGGCAGGCATCGTGACATGAGGGCCGGCTATGGCGAGGTCGTTGAGGAGGTCACGGCGGGCGGTGTAGGGCAGGTGCACCGTAGGCTCCCCGAGGTGCAGGATGTCGTAGACCATAAGGTGTACGGGCAGGTCCTCGCGGGCGTGGGCAACGGCCGTGGGGTGATGCAGGCTAAGGCGCTGCTGCAGCCGCTCAATCGATGGCCTACCGCCGTGATCGAGGGTGACGATCTCGCCGTCCAAGACTGTCTCCAGGCCGGGCGGTAGACCGACCGAGGTTATCAGTTCCGGGTACCGATAGGTGACGTCCAGCCCGAAGGACAGCAGCCGCACACTGCCGTCGCCGGGAAGATGAACGATCACCCGCGCCCCGTTCCAGAGGGTCTCAAACCCGTATTCCCTCTCGATCTCCGGGCTTGGCGGTGGGCCAACTGTTGCCAACATGGGTCTCAGGGCAGGTGATCCATCAAAAGCGTCATGGGAGAAGAACGCACTCATGCACTCCACACTGCCCCCACCGGACCTAGGTGGCCACCGCACTAGACCAGTGGCCGGGAGGCTGCCACCACGGCGGTGGTGGCACGGGACCACACAACGCCAGCCTCGCTGCAATGGCGATGTCCATTTTGAGTAGCCTGGGCGTGAAAGCGTGGGAGGAATCCATGCAGAAGATTATCAGATCGCACCTTATCGGTCGGCTCCGTGTACGGCGGTGCGTTTATAGCGGAGGTGCAAGTGTGAGCCGCGGTGCATTTTGCTGAATGACGTTCTAGATGTGACGGATTGATCTTTTTGGCGCTCTCTCCTAAAAGGGGCACTGGACAATTATGTACCTGACGGCGTCAACCCACTGCAGATGCGCGCCTGGCCGGAGCGATGGTGTCAGACCGCTCCTTTTCATCATGTACATGCCAAATCAGGGCGCACTCGCGTGCTACAGCTATCTGGCGTACGCAAGAAGTCGTTTCGATGGTGAGTAATTGATCATTGATGAGGCTGGGGGAGGTGGCAGGGAAGTGCTTGGGATAGGGCGAGTTCGTAGCGCCGGCGATGGCTGGCGACTGAAGGCATAGCGTGCTTGAGCTGCCCAGCGGTGTCGGAGCGGGCGTTGGTGTAACCGCCTGTGGACCAGCCAGGGCATCCTGCTGGATTCTGGTCCCACCTCGGAGATGTTCCAAGAGTCGTCGATTCTCTGCCGTGATCAGGACTGCGACGTTGGTGGAAGCGATTCTGCAGCCCTTTTTATTGAGCCTCTTTCATCCTGAATAGCTGCAGGTCAGTAGAGGTTGGACGGCTTGGACGATGGTGCCGATGTGGCGGGTGGAGCATCTGGCTCGTCGGAGGAGGCGCCAGGACTTCAGCTGCGCGAAGCCGAGTTCGCCGGGGGCTCGTAGCCGGGCGTGGTTGCGGTTGAACTGTTGGTAGTGCTCGGGTTGTTCGCGGTGGTGATAGTAGGGGGTGCGGAAGGTCGCGCCGTCGCCCTGGTAAGCGCGGTCCGCCAGGAGGAGGATCTGTCGGGTGAGTCAGGCCTGGAGGATGCCGTGGGCCCGGGCCGTGGTCAGGTCGTGTGTGCGGCCCGGCGTCGCACGGGAGAACCAGAGCGGTGTCCCGTCGGGGCGGGCAATGACCTGCACATTCATGCCGTGCGTGCGGTGCTTTTGCGAGTAGCACGGCTCGTCCGCGCGGATCCGGTACAGCGGCCAGGTCACGGACAGCGGCAGCTTGCACTTGCGGCCACCCTCACGGGTGACGATCAGCATCGTCACCCACTCCACCAAGACGTGACGGAGATCGACGGCGGCAGGATTTTCTTGATGGCCGAGTCTTCTGGGTGGCGTAGTTGTCGAGGCTCAGGTGCACCTGCAGGTCTGCCGGGATCTCCTGGTCGAGCTTGACCAGGACGCCTAAAAGGCAGCAACAGGCCATGCTCGCCCTCCTCGACTCGCTCAAACCCTCAGCGGCGCAAGCTTGCCCGCCCCGGCAGCCACGCCCAGCCTGGCGGCTGCCCACCCGCAGAAAAGGAGTTGGTGCGTGGTGAGGCGGACGAGCCGTTTGTAGCAGCATAAGGCCGCCCGCAGTCCGAGAAAGGCCAAGTAGTTGCAGGGGTCACCCTCGTAGCGAGGACTCAGGCGGCGGTAGCCGACCAGACAGGATATCGTCCGCTCGATACCCAGCGGAGCCCAATCGTTCGCTGGAATCGATTCCCTTGCGCGATCCGCATCCCGATGCGTTTGCCACTTCACCATTTCCGCAGGTCGCCGCGGTCGCAGGCTTTGTCCGCATGGAGGCGCTGGGGCTTGAAGTAGCGGTCGCGGTGGGGGTCGTGTCTCGTTTGGTGACCCTCGACCATGTAAAGCACCGCAGGAAGAGCGTGAACCTGCAGGTCATCACGGCTTGCGGCGGGACGATGGTGTGGATCTCACCCGTGCTGACCGGCCGGACGCGGCCCGCACGCACCGGATCATTGCCACCTGCATCCGGCTCGGCATCCCCGTTCTGGCCGACAAGGCGCAAGAAACACGGCAATCGCCAAAGCCACCCTCACCCCGGAAACGCAACGCTAAAAATGCTCATTGGTTCGTCGGCGACAAAGCTGTTGAGGAGGGTCAGTGAGCATGACCAGCGCGATGTTCGGTACCGGCTCGAGTTGCGGGCGCACCTATTACTCGCGAAGGCACCCCACTCGTTTTTTCTGCACGGAAGCACTCCTCGATCGTTTACGAGCGCCCAACAGACCTTGCTTATGGGCATCTATATTTTCACATATCTGCCATGGTGGCCATATTTGTGATCGTGATAATGAGTATTAACTACTCGCGCGAGAGTGTCTTCGGTGTGGCAGTGTGGCGAGCGGTGAATGCAGGGTAGAGGGAGTGTTGTGACTGCAGCCGACCAGCTCGCTGCTGAGGTAATCCTCTGGTTTCTTGGAGTTCTCGCAGTGTGGCTAGTGATGTTGATCTTATATGGGTTGATACGGGAGTTTATTGGAAGAGGGGGCAATTGAGGGCCTAAAATTTCCGTTACCGGGTTGCGTATAGTGGGCAGACGATGGAGCGAGTTGCATCTCTAGGGTTATAAAGGGGTAGGCTCCGTTTTGAACGCAACCCACCTAATAAGGCAATGGAACTCTTATCGAGTGCATGCCCTGCGAATAGCACTCGGCATTGCCGGCCGGTAGCCGACCGTCGACATTGCGCCGAGTTCCTGCGGCTGCAGCGCACCGTCCGGAGTGTAGACATACCTCGGGCAGCGTCTCTGCACGGGCCACTACAAAGCCCCCGATGATCCGCCCGGCCAAGCTCAGAGGACTCAGCAGGCAAGAGCCGAGCAGTAACACCGAGATACCAGGGCAGCACGGCATCTGACGGCCGGTGGCAGGCGAGTAGCCGACGCACAAGGTCACGGCGACATCGCGGACCCGCTCCGGGGAGGGTCAGTCACCGTGTTGTCAACCGCGCCGTCCTCGTAAAGATTGGGACTCGACGCAGCATCTGAGTTTCCTCAACCCGGGGCATACAGTCTGCGCAGGGCCCTCCGTACGTGAGGGAGACTTTTCAGGAAGGCGACCCATATGAGTACGGGCGATCACGAGTGGGAAGCATGGGCGAAGTGCCGCACTTCCAACCCCGACGTGCTGTTCGTTGAAGGTGCAGCCCAAAACCATGCGAAGGCCCTCTGTACCGACTGCGCGGTCCGTACCGAATGTCTCTCCTTCGCTCTCGACAACCGCATCGAGCATGGCATCTGGGGAGGCATGACCGAACGTGAGCGCCGCAGCCTGCTGCGCCGACGCCCGACGGTCACTTCCTGGCATGTGCTATTGAAGACCGCCCGCACCACGCAAGAGAAGTCGCTCCGGCCGTTCTCGCCCCGAGCCAACGAGTGGGAACGGACTGCCTGAAATCGCGTCCCGCGTCGTCATTCAGAGAGGGATGGCACCGATGCCGCGGGCCCCACGAGCGCAGCAATGCGGGCACGCCCCACACAGCGCGCACCACGGCTGTGGTGTCGGTCGGCGGTATCACTTGACGAGAGTCCCGGCCGCGGTCGACTACGACACGAGGTGCCGGGAGGGGCCTCCAGGGCCCGGCGCAGCGTCGCGGTACCGTCGTGGTTGATCTCTCAGGTCAGTCCCAGGACATGGACGCCACCGTCGGTGTCGATACGTACCTACCCTGAGGGATCCGCAGTTCCACCAGGGTAGATCGCCGATATGGTGTTGTGGCGCTCCACTCTCGTGCTACCGGTGGACCGGCCACTGACACTGGACACGTGGGCCGTCACGGCCTGGAGATCGTCGCAGCAGTCGCCGAGGGCATAGACGCGTCAAGCCTCGTCCACGGAAACGATATGGTCGACGGCTCCAACCATCAGCGGTGTGGGGGCAGCGGTATACGACGACGTTACCAGCGGCTTCGCCAACGATAGCCGTGGACACTCGACGCGTGGCCAGGCAGCGCTTCCAGGTCAGGGGCAGCGGGTGTAGGAGTGGAGCTGGTCGACCACAGTGAAACCGGCGGCTTCGTAGAGGTAGAGGGCAGCCTCGTGGTCGGGCTGCCCCTCTGAAGCCTCCAGGCAGGCGGTGACATGGTGGATCCCGCGGTCGGCGAGATTGGTCAGGCACTGCTCCAGCAGGATATGCCCTAGGTGCCGGCGCTCCCGGGCCAGGGTGATCCCTTCCAAAACGACAGTGCCGTCAACCGGGGCGCTGATGAAGGCTTCACCGATCCGGGTGCCGTCACGCTCGCGCAGGTACAGCTGCCACCCTCCAGAAGGGCGTTGGACGAGGTCGGCGATCGCGTACAAGCGGGGGCTGAGCGTGTCCAGGCGGTGGTGAAGGTAGCGCGAGTGCTCGGTACCGGAGAATCCACAAGCCTCCAGCGCCCGGCGGGTGCCCGGACGGTTGCGTACTGGCAACCCGGCGGGTGCCAGCCTGGTCGGTTCGGCGTAGGCATGCACGGTTGTCCGCCGACCTAGCTGCGCCAGCGTGTGAGTGACCAGCAGTTCGGCGAGAGGCTGCTCATCCTCTACACAGTGCAGCCACCGCAGCATCCCGGCACCATCTCCCGCGCGCACGCCGTAGGACACGGCACCCAGGATCGTTCCGTCTGCCGAGACCAGTACGCCACAGTCCCCGACCTCGATACCTGCGCCTGCTTGCAGAGCCCCTTCGAAAACAGCTGGTGAAGCAACCGGCCGACCGGGCAGCAGGTCCGCATGAATCAACTCCAAAACTGCTGCCCGGTCCTCACCACTGAACCGGCGCACCCTCGCACCCCTATCAACCGACGTGACCGTCACCTGTCCATCCTCTCCCTTGACGCGGTGCGTCACAGCTTCCCCCACCCTTCCCGGAACGGGACGGTACGCCACACCGCGAACCCGCTTGGCCCGGGATTCGTTCGTAGTAGGTCGACCAGGCCATGCTCGGATCGTTTCGGGTGGACTGTGGGAGCTGGCAAAGCCGTTGCTACCGCCGGCCCGAGTTCGTCCGCCGTGCGGTGGGGTCGCGAACATGACTGACGGGGCGGTGTTTGCCGCGATGCTCTACGTCCTGCTCTTCTCGACGCCGCGGCGGGCGGTGGGGGAATGATGTTCCGCTCGTGCAGCCATCGGCACGGTTGGGAGTAGTTATAACGAGTTGGTGCGTGATAGCGGATGAGTCATGTCTGCGCGGTCGTGGTGTGTTTTCAGACGGTGGCTGTGCGGTCGGAGACGAGGCCGGCGATGGCCCGTTGGGTGTCGGGCAGCCGGTTGCGGCGGTGGGTCCAGCGGATGAGTTGTTTCCAGCGTTTATGGTCGGCGAGGGCGTGTTCGACAGTGATCCGCCTCGAGGAGTGGTCGTGCCGCTGGCGGTCGCGAAGTTCGACGAGGGGCGCTATTGCCCCGGTCGGAGTTTGCGTGGTGGGGTGAGCGATTTCCCTCGGTGGTCTCGGCTGAGGCGGGGGTAGACGTCATCGAGGAGAACCTGGACCAGATCGAAGTGGTCGAAGCATGGGCCGATGCCGGCGGTGCGGGCTGCGG
>NZ_JBVHPY010000055.1:0-10649 GCF_055567695.1 Streptomyces sp. NPDC026417 | reverse complement strand
GCCGGGCGGCGAAGATCCCCGACGAACGCGGCTTCGCGACCAAGGGAGAGCTGGCCCGGGACATCGTCCGTCGCTGCCTGGCCGCCGGCCTGCCCACCAAGTGGATCACCGCAGACGAGGCCTATGGACAGGACTGGAACTTCCGCCGCCTGCTTGAGCAACTCGACATCGGCTATGTGGTGGCGGTGCCCAAATCGCAGCAGATCAAGTCCCTAGCCGGCATCTGGCGCATCGACCAGCTCATCGAGGAAGCACCCGGTGATGCCTGGCAGCGGCTGTCCTGCGGTGACGGTGCGAAGGGGCCACGGATCTACGACTGGGCCGCGGCCAAGCTGCCTGCCAACATCGTCTTCGACCCCGACCCGCCAACCCACCACCGCTGGGTGATGGCCCGCCGCAGCCTGTCCGACCCCGCTGACCTGGCCTATTACCTCGCTTACGCACCCGTTGACGTCGAGATCGCCGAGCTGGCCCGGATCGCCGGCTCCCGCTGGGCGATCGAGGAGTGCTTCCAGGCCGCGAAGAATGAGTGCGGCCTGGACGAGTACGAGGTCCGTCGCTATGTCGGCTGGTATCGGCACATCACTTTGGCCATGCTCGCCCATGCCGTCCTGACCGCACTCGCAGCACAGCCCCAGGCCGACGGCGATGCCGCAAAGGGGGCCGCAGAAACGGATCAGCCTCCGTCCCGCTCACCGTGGCAGAGATACGGCGGCTCCTGGACGCTCTCCTGCCCCACCCGCGAGCCGACCGCGATCCCGTCACCCACGCGCTGAAGTGGTCGACCTGGAGAAGACGCCGCCAGGCGGTCGCCCGCCACTGCCATTACCGAAAACGCAGCTCAGGACACGAACCGCTGCTGGAGTACTAACTAATCGTTTCAGAATGAGGTTCGGAGTCGCCTCAAGCAGATGATGCTGCAAGCGAGTTGGAGGAGTTGCGAGGTGGAGGTCGTCGCGTATCTCGTAGCGGATCCGGAGTCGTTTGAACTGGTGGAGCCAGGCGAAGGTCCGCTCGACGACCCAGCGGGTCTTTCCCAGCCCGGAGCCATGCGCGGTGCCCTTGCGAGCGAACTTTGGTGTGATGCCGCGGGCCCGGAGAAGTCGGCGGTACTTGTCGTAGCCGCGGTCGGCGAACAGCCGGAGCGGCCGGTGACGTGGCCGCCCGCGCACCCCGCGGATGCGGGGTATCGCGTCCAGCAGAGGCGTCAGCTGAGTGACATCATGACGATTCCCGCTGGTCAGCGAGACGGCCAACGGCGTGCCGTGCCGGTCGACGATCAGGTGGTGCTTGCTGCCGGGCCGGGCCCGGTCGACCGGCGAAGGTTGGGTGTGAGCCCCCCTTTCAGTGCTCGGGCGTGCGAGCCGTCGATCGCTGCGTCGTCCATGTCCAACAGGCCCGCGGCCCGCAGCTCGGCCAGCAGCACTTCGTGCAGCTGTGGCCAGACGCCCGCTTCGGTCCAGTCCCGCAGACGCCGCCAGGCCGTCACACCACTACAGCCGATCTGTTCAGCAGGAACGTCCCGCCAGCTCACGCTCTTGGACAGCACGTAGACGATGCCCCTGAGAGCCGCACGGTCATCCGCAGGCAACCGCCCCGGATACCGATGCCGCCGAGGCGGCCGAGCCGGCAACAGCGGGGCCACACGTTCCCACAAGTCATCAGGCACAAGATCAGCAGGCACCCAACAGATCCTGCCGACAGAACGCTCAACTGCCAAGCCCCACACGGATCTTCATTCTGAAACGATCAGTAAAGCGGCTGCTGGCATCGATGACCATATGCAGGTGGTCGAGCACCGGTAGTTGTTGCTCGGGGCCGCGACGCTGCGGTCGCAGGTACGGGGCCAGAGTACCCTCGACGAAAGAGACGGTGTTCTTGCGCAGCCGTCGGGCTGGCGAGATCACCAGCAGAGGTACCAGAGTGGTCCAGGATTCCGTCGGCCGCAAAACTTCGACACCCCGAACAACGATGCCACATGTCGCAGCTTGAGATTCGTGCGCCAGTACGTCGCCACCAAGAACAACCGCCACGGCCAGCCATGCTAAAGGCCACCACCACGCGCCGCACCATCGTCACTAACTGAACCGCAAGGTCTCGGGGCGAGAGACATCCACATTGAGCGCAGGCGTGGTCATGAATGGGCGTGGTGCTGTTGGGGCTGTCTCGGATCGCGGCCGAATTGTGGCTGGAGGTTGCGCGTGCTGGCGCACGTGGCGAGGTGGATGGGACCCGGGTGTCCGGCGACGGCGCAACGGGGGAGTCGATGTGAAAGCGGTCTACGACGAGTCAGGCTATGAGGTGCAGGCTTGCGGCATGGCGCCCATGGCTCGCACGGGACCAGCAAAGGTTGATCCTGGACCCGCACGCAGGAGGCATGGGGAGCCCTCGCTCGCCTATGGCTGGGGGCCCGCCTCTTCCCAGTGCCAACCGTGCGCGGCCATGCCCTCTTTCGTCCATTCCATCAGCAGTTGCGCTCCCTCTTCAGAGCGTGCGATGTTGTGCCCGCCGCTGGTGGCGAAGAAGTCGGCTAAGGCGGAAGCTGCGGGTTTGTTCATGTCACAGACCTTGCACAGCTCCAGCACGATGCGCTGCCCGAGGGCGTTCTTTGCCGATATTTCCGCGGTCGTGAGCAGGCTGTCCTGCCCGCATCGCGAACAACCTGATCGTCTCTCGGAATACATATTTTCGCTAATAGGGCGCCTCTTGCGTAGAGCGGTAGCAATCCACCCAAGAACCAAGAACCTACTGGTCCACTCCGTCAATCCCACCTGCTCCCTAGACCGCCAACGGCATCGCCACCACGACGCACTGCCGCGGACCTCAGCGACAAGCGACTCTCGTCCGCACCCTCTAGAGTCTCCCGGATCCGTCACATCCCGCCGAAGGCAACACCACGCACCCACCCACAACTAACTGGCCTCCCTCGAACTCCGCAGCGTTCCACTGCTACAAACGCATCTCAGCTGATATATGTGGCTATACCGCCAGTTCGGATTGTCAATAGCACGCCTGTGCGCCCTTGGTGGCGGCCAGTGTGCATGCTCCATTGCCATTCGTGGCGTCCGACGAGGACGGGCAGCTCGTTGGCGTCCGACGGGACGTACTTGCGGGACCAGGCGAGGCGGTGCATGACCTCATCGCCCAGCCGGCCCTCACATTCTCGCCTTGCGGCCGCGCCCTCGATACATCCGACCCGAGAAATTCTGGCCCCACGAGCCCCGTCCCCAGAACCAAGTCCTAAGGCCCAACTCCACATCGGACTAAAGGATGCCCTTGTTTGAGGGTGCGCGAGCATGTCCAGTTTGAAGGGGCGGGGCTGAAGCCAGTGTCAGTTATCGCACCAGTCCCCGCCCTGCCTACTTGGTGAAGCCGATGTTCTCGTAGCGCAGGTCCTGGAAGCCGTAGGCGCCGATGTTGGCTAGATTCTTCTTGACCGCGTAGATGTCGGGGCGCTGGTAGAGCGTCAGGACGTTGGCCTGTGACCAGATCATCTGGTCGGCGGTGTTGGCGTCTGCGATGGCCATGGCAGGGTTAGTGTCGGCGGCAGCCTTGTTCATGGCGTCGTCGAGTGCCTTGCTGCCGACGCCAGTGTAGTTCTGCTGGACGGTGTCGCCCTTGGGGTTCACGTAGATCGACTTAGTGGACGAGACTGGGAAGGCTGTGCCTATCCACGAGAAGGCCGTCGTGTCGAAGTTGCCAGGAGTCACATACTTGTCGAAGAACTCCTGCAGTGGCACGGACTTAATGATTAGCTTGATGCCGACCGCCCGGAGCATGGCCTGCATTAATTTGCCCTCGTTGGCTGAGGTGGAGACGTTCGCAGGAATGACAAAATTGACGTCCAACTCCTTTCCGTCCTTCTTGCGGAATTCTCCGGACTGCTTCCATCCTGCCTTGTCTAGTAGCTTCTTCGCCTTAGTCGGGTTGTATGCAGCGAACTCGCCCGAGTTGTCCTTGTAGCCCTCCTGGTTGGTGACGAAGAAGTGATTGTTCAACGGTTTTGCGTCCCAATCTAGGCCCTGAAGATCGGAGTCGGCGATTGCCTGCCGATTAAGGGCGGAGGTAAACGCTTTTCGGACCATGCCATCTTTGAGGGGGCCGTGGGTGCCGCTGATGGTAATATGGCGGTAATTGGGACCTGCCGCTTTGCGAATATCGGCGCCCTTAACGGCCTTGGCTTGTTTGTAGGCGGCAGAGTCGGGGCCCACGTTGAAGAAGTCGACTTCACCGTTGGCGAAGGCACCGGCAGTCGCGTCGGAGTCCAGCGCGCGGTAGATGATCTTGTCGAGCATGGCCTTGTTGCCCCACCAGTTGTCGTCGCGGACGACGGTGAGGGTCTTTGCGGTTTTGTCGATGCCCTGGAATTTGAAGGGGCCCGCAGTGACGGGGATCTTCCCCAGGTAGCCGGTGTTGAAGCCCTGCGGGGTGCCTACGACAGATGCCGGGTACAGAGGGCTAAACAGGCTCTTCCAGTCGCCGAAGGGGCTAGAGAAGGTGACTACGACTTCGTGATCGCTCTTTCCCTTCGCCACGCTGCTGATCAGCTCATAACCAGTGGTTGAGGAGACCTTGTACGCGGAGTTCTTCTTGTTGCCAGCCTTCCAGCTGGCCTCGAAGTCCTTCCAGGAGAGCGCGTCGCCGTTGGACCACTTGGCTTTAGGGTTTATCTCGTAGATGACAACTTGCTTGCCGCCATTGTTTGCCACCTTTGCCGAGGTAAGGTAGTCGGGGTTCGGGGTCACGGTGCCCATGGCGTTCGACATCATGACGATCGGCATCAGCGCACGCTCGACGTCGTATCCGTCGGAGAGGGTTCCGTCGATCTCGTTGTAATTGAAGTTCTCGGCAATCTCGCCCAGCGGGAAGTTCAGGGTGCCGCCCTGCTTGAGCTGGTCGCGGTCAGTGGCCTTGATATTGTTGACGTTCGACTTGGGCACTGAGTTTTTCCTGACTGCGGCGCTGTCCTTCCCGTCCGCGCCGCCGCACGCAGCCAGGGCCAGAGCGCCGGCGGTGGCCAGCGCCACCACGGCGATGGGCATACGTGTTCTGTTCAAGGGACTCTCTCCTAATACGGGGGGAAAACTCAGACAACGGCCACGGCAGCCGCAAAGTGACAGGCCGCGGTGTGGTCGCCCGCCAGGCCGGTCGGTGTGGGGTCCTCGTCGCGGCAGCGATCGCGATTACTCTCGTCAAGGGCCGCGAACTTGGGACAACGGTTGCGGAAGCGGCAGCCGGTTGGCACGTCTGCTGGGCTCGGTAGATCTCCGGTGAGCAGGATCCGCTTGCGCTTGCGCTCTTTGCGCGGGTCCGGCAGCGGAACCGCAGACAGCAGTGCCTGGGTGTACGGATGCGAGGGTGTCTCGAATACCGCCTCTGCGGTGCCGAGTTCAACAATCCGGCCCAGATACATCACCGCGATCCGGTCGGCGATGTGGCGCACGACGGACAGGTCGTGCGCCACGAACAGATAGCTCAGACCCATCCTGGACTTCAGCTCATCCAGCAGGTTGAGGACACCCGCCTGGATGGACACGTCGAGCGCCGAGACCGGCTCGTCCAGAACGACCAGCTTGGGGTCCAGGGCCAGCGCACGGGCGATGCTGATGCGCTGTCGCTGTCCGCCGGAGAACTCCGAGGCATAGCGGTCCACGTGGTCCGGATCTAGACCGACCTGGCGCAGTAGCTCCGGCACACGTGCTTGGATCCGCTCTCCGGACCAGCCGTGAGTCTTCATGGGCTCGGCGAGGATGTCGCCTACTGGCATACGTGGGTCGAGGGCGGCCATCGGGTCCTGGAAGACCACCTGCAGGTCACGGCGGAGCGCCTTACGGTCTCTGCCTTTGAGCCCGCGGATGTCCTTGCCAAATACCGAGACGGTCCCCGCCTGGCCGGAGGGAAGGTCGAGGATCTCCAGCAGGGTGGTGGTCTTGCCGCAGCCTGACTCCCCAACTAGGCCCAGTGTCTCGCCTTCTCGGATATCGAAGCCGATTCCGTCCACGGCGCGTACCGTGCCAATGCGGCGTTTGAAGACGGCGCCCTTCAGAAGCGGAAAGTGCTTGACCAGCCCCTCAACCTCCAGCACAGTGGCCCGGTCCTGCCGGGGCACCGGCTTGACAGGAACCTCGTGCAGCCCGGGCACCGGGTAGATGGCGGCCAGGGTGAGCGCGCCGCCGTCCTCTAGTTCATGGCTGCGGTGACACGCGGCGGGATGGCTGCCGCCGTCGTGCACCTTCAGTTCGGGCTCCATCACATGGCACGGCTCAATCGCAATGGGGCAGCGCGCCGCGAAGGGACAGCCTGGCGGCAGGTCCACCAGTGAGGGCGGGTTGCCATCAATGGGGGTGAGGGCATGCAGCCGGCCGCTGTCCAACCGCGGGATCGAACCGAGCAGGCCGATTGTGTACGGCATGCGGGGCGTGTAGTAGACCTCCTCGACCGTACCGGTCTCGACCGGCCGCCCGGCGTACATCACCTGGACGCGGTCGGCGAAACCGGCCACCACCCCCAGATCATGGGTGATCATGACGATAGCGGCGCCGGTGACCTGCTGTGCCTTCCTGAGCACGTCTAGGATCTGGGCTTGAATGGTCACATCTAGGGCCGTGGTGGGCTCGTCAGCCACGATGACCTTGGGGTCGTTGGAGATCGCCATGGCGATCATCGCCCGCTGCCGCATGCCACCGGAGAATTCGTGTGGAAAGGCGTCGACGCGGCGCTGCGGGTCAGGAATGCCCACCAGATCTAGGAGTTCGACGGCCCGCTTGCGGGCAGCGGCTTTGTCCATCTCCTGGTGGATCCGAAGCGCCTCGATGATCTGATCGCCGATCGAGTAGACCGGGGTCAGCGCGGACAACGGATCCTGGAAGATCATGGCGATGTCCTTGCCGCGGATCTTCGTCATCTTGCGGTCGTCCAGTCCCAGCAGTTCACGGCCATGGAGCTTGACCGAGCCCTTCACCTCGGTGGTGTCCGGAAGCAGGCCGAGGACGGCGAGCGAGGAGACGGACTTGCCGGAGCCGGACTCGCCAACGATGCCAAGGACCTCGCCTGGACGGACGACGAAGGACACTCCGCGCACGGCTTCGACTCGCCCAGCCTCGCTCGGAAAGGAGACGTGGAGGTCGGTGACCTCAAGGGCGGGGGTCTCGGTCACGGCTTGCGTCCTTCTTGGAGCTTGCGAGCGGTACGGGCCTTGGCGCGGCTGGAATTTGGGTCAAGAGCATCGCGCAGCCCGTCGCCGATGAAGGCGATTGACAGGCAGATAAGCACCAGACAGCCGGCCGGGAAGTAGAACAGCCAGGGGAAGGACGCGGCCGCTGGGGTGCCGGTGGCGATCACCGTGCCTAGTGAGACATCCGGCGACTGCACGCCGAAGCCGAAGTAGGACAAGCTAGTCTCGCCGATAATCGCGGTGCCAACCTGGATTGTCGCATCAATGATCAGCATCGAGGCCATCGAGGGCAGGATGTGCCGGAGGATGATGACCGGTGCCGGGACGCCCATGTACTTGGCTGCCTTCACGAACTCACGGTCCTTCAAGGTGAGCGTCATACTGCGCACTACCCGACCGGTGATCATCCAACTGAAGGCGGCTAGTAGGACAACGAAGAGCAGCCAGGTTGTCCCCTGGAACAGCGGCGAGAGTACCGCGATGATCAGGAAGTTTGGCATGACCAGCAGCAAGTCGACCACCCACATCAGGCCACGGTCGGTCCAGCCGCCGAAGTAACCCGCGCTCGCCCCGACCGTGGCGGCAACCACGGTGCAGATCACGCCGGTGAGGATGCCGATGACGAGGGACTTCTGCATACCGCGTGCTGTCATTGCGAACAGGTCGGAGCCTGTCTGGTCGGTGCCGAACCAGTGGCTCACTGACGGCGGCTTTTGGAAGGCCAGGAAATCCAGGTCGGTGTAGCCCCACTTGTAGAACAGCGGTGAGACGTAGGCCATGAGGAAGAGCAGGACGAGCATGCACAACCCAGATAAGGCCATGCGGTTGCGGGCGAAGCGGATGGCGGTGAGCCGGGTCCGGCCGCTGCCACGACGATAGGCGGGTCGGGTTGCAGACGCGGTAGCCGCCTGCGCAGGCGGCTGGAGAGAAGGGGTCTGGACAGCCATGCGTAAGAACTCCTGGAAACGCGGGTCGGGGCTGAGGGGCGAGCTGGAGCTCAGCTCACCCGAACGCGCGGATCGAGGGCCGCGTACAGCACATCGGACAGAAGGCCAGCGACCAGGACCACCACGGCGGTGAACATGCCGACCGCAGCGACCGCGTTGACGTCGTTGGTACTGATCGAGTTGACCAGCCATTCGCCCATACCGTGCCAGCCGAAGATCTTTTCGGTGAAGGTGGCACCGGTGAAGAGCAGCACGACGTTGTAGACGAGTAGCGGGACCACCGGCAGGACAGCGGTGCGCAGTCCGTGCTTCATCAGCGCCGCCCGGCGTGACAGGCCCTTAGCCCGGGCCGTGCGTAGGAAGTCGCTGCCGAGGACATCTAGCATGGTGCTGCGCTGGTAGCGGCTATAGAGCGCGACCTGAATGACAATCAGGGTCAGGCTAGGCAGCAGCAGGTGCTGGAGGCGACTTACGAGGATCTCACCGGCCCCCACCAGCCCCGGGGAGTATTCGCCGGTGTACTCGATGACCTTATGGCCGGCAGCGTCGTTGAGGCCGATCGCCCATAGCTTGAACGTGACCGCGATCACGAACACTGGCATGGCCAGAATGAAGAACGACGCCAGGGTGTTGAACCGGTCCGACGCGCGGTACTGCCTGATGGCGCCCCAGGCACCCACCAGCACTCCACCCAACGAGCCTACGATGGTGGCAACGAGTAACAGACGGGTGCTTACGCCGACGCGGCGGCCGAACTCGTCATTTACCTGGCCGCCGGTGACGGTGCGTCCGAGATCCCCGTGAGCCACCCCGCTTGCCCAGTGACCGAAGCGGACCACGATCGAGGTGTCGGGGTTGAGGTTGTACTCGTTGAGGGCCGCCGTCACCGACACGGTCGCAACCGGAGGGTTCCGGCCAGCGAAGTTCGCTCTCGGGTTTAGGCTCAGCGCGGCCAGGGCGTAGGTGAGGGAAGCCGCGATGAGGACCAGCGCCAGGTAGTTGACGAGTCGGCGCAGCAGATAACGGCCCAACGGGTCACTCTCTCAGTCTCACGGGTAGGAATAAGCACCTCCCAGATCTCTGGAGGTATCGGTAGAAATTACACATCCATTATCCGCGTCACGAATTAATAGAATTTAAGAAGAATTAATTGAGCCTGACGCGCTCAGATGTATGGCCATCCTCAACCAGTGCCCAGTCACCCTGCTTGAGTATTTACTACCTAACTCCTGTCAGCCCCCGCACCGGCCACTGGGCGCATGGCCGTGCTGTCGCAGCTGACGGCTATCCCGGCCAACTGTGCCGCAGCATCAGCAGGCGGCTGCTGGCCCATGCCGCCGCCACACCCACCCCGACAGTTCCGGTCATGTCACCGCTGTCGTCTCGGGGGCAGCAGCGGCAGTGTTCCTCCTGCTCGGCAAAGTTTGAGCCGCCGCCGGGTGCTGACGGTACGTGACCCCTGCGGTATGCCGGTGGTATGCATTATCCGGAGGGTGGGCGGCTGGCCGTTGAGCGTTTTTCGCGAGCGGAAATCCGGCTCCGGTGTGGCAAGCGGTTGGCGGCAGGTGAGAGGAACCGCAGTGATCGCGAAGCGCCTGCGGGTGAGCCCGGCGAGAGCGTCAGACTGATCATCGGGTCCCATCTGCACCCAGCTCGGTGGTCTCAGCGTGGCGTTTGGGGCAATTTCAGCAGCCACCTGGCAGCGGGCTTGAAAAAGGATGAAGCCGAGCACGGCTTCTGGGTGCCGGCCTACCGGGTCCCGCCCTGAAAACTTCAGCAGGCTGCAACTTGGCGTTGCCCCGGGGCCTTCGGCCCGTTGAGGCGACTGTGAACAGTTGCCCCCGGTAGCCCGAACGGCGACGTCGGGCAGCTGCTGCAACGTGCTGCTCGACGTCGCTCCGCGCACAACTGACGGGCAATCCTGCGGTGAGCGTGGCAGGCATCACTCAGTAAACCATCGCAAACCGCTAGTTCTGGTCAACCTGTCAGGCGTGCATAGTGGGCATTGCAGGCACTGATTGGAGTCAGTCATGCCTCGCGAGGTCTGTACACATCAATTCAATAATTCCGCAAGGGGCCCGTGATCTGCGGAGACATCTTCTCAGTCCTCATTCAGCCGATGCTGTCCTGAATGTTGTCCGACTGATGGAAGGGCACGCCCGCTCGTGTCAGGCTTCACGCTGTCATCCTATTCGGCCTGGATAGCCCGTGTGCTCAGTTGTCGCTCACTATTGAGATTCGAGCTCTCCTGGTCAGTGTCTGGATGGCTCCGTATGGGGGCAACGAGTTGACGCCGCAGCTAGGGGAGACAGCTGGGCGGAGACTCGCTTCATAGTGCTCGGCCCGTAGTGTGGGGCTACGGGCCGAGCGTGTTCCTAATCGTTCCCTTCGAACGCCTTGGCTAAGCGTCTTAAGGCCGCGTCCTACAGGGTTAGACGGTGTCCTATGTGGTGAGGCGGAGGAGCCTCTTGTAGCAGCAGAGGGCGGCGGCGAGTCCGAGAAACGCCAGGTAGTTGCGGGGGTGGCGT
>NZ_JBVHPY010000054.1:0-11444 GCF_055567695.1 Streptomyces sp. NPDC026417 | reverse complement strand
ACGATCTCCGGTCGCCTACGAGAACGCCTTGCCATCAGCAACAACTACCCTGGCCCAAGCCGCATAGACGTGTTCAATATTCGGGGTCAAGCCCCGAGCGCTGCCAGCTGGCGCATGGTCAGGTTCGTCTGCCAGTACGCGGCGACCAGCAGCACGCGGTCCTCCAGCGGCAGACTCCACGGCCGGCCCTTTGCGCACCGGATCTGCACCTTCGCGCCGCAGCGCGGTGATCAGCTTGTTGAACTGCGGAGGGCTCAGCCCGGTGAACGGGGCTATCCAGGAGGGCTCCGACGCCGTGATCACACCAGTCACTGCGTGATCATTCCACTGCTTTAGGTTCTCCCTGCTCGAACGCGATGCGGCAGCGTTCAACCTGCTCGGCCACATGCTCCATGAACCAGTGCATGATCTCGTAGGGGACGACGTGCTTGTCGTGGCTGTGGATCTGGACGGTCGGCTCCAGGTCCGGATCCTCGTCGGGTATCACCGCCACCAGGAAGGCCACTCCAGGCAAATGCGTTTCGGCGTGAGGGATCTCAGCCCACGCGGCCGGCGCCGGGGCGGCCTTGCTCAGCTCTACACACCGCGCGTCGTCCGGCAAGGCGTAGTGGAACTGGATGGTGTAGTGACGGCCCGCATGAGCGCGCAGCTCTGGCATGTCTGCAGGCTGTCACAGCCCCGTGTCGGAGTCTCGTGAGTATCCCGCTCAACACGTGGCGCGGGCGCCGGCCAGCCTTACGGGACGACCCTGAAACGTCCACAATCTCTGCGAAAGGTGCTGGAGGGCGTCATCTACTCCCGAGGCGGGGCGCCCGCCGCGCCGATGCCGTCCACGACGTTTGTGTCACAACGGTCCACACCCGGCGGAGAACGTGCATGCGATGGACATGGCTGCACGTAGCGTGTAGCTGGTGTGTGGGTTCTTGCTCGGCATAGCGGCAGGGTGAAGTACTTCCTGCCCTACACCGCTATAGCCACCAGCCTCATCAACCGCGCACAGGCCCCATACACGCCACACAGCAAGCCTTCACATGTGAATAGAATTCCCGACTCATGGCCGAAGGTCGAGTTGACGTGTCGGATGAGGAACGGGCTGCGCTTGAGGGGTGGGTCGTGGTTCCACGCTGCAGGCGTGGGACCTTTCGTTGCCGGATTGTCCTGGTATGTGCGGATGGCGCTTCGAATAGGGATGCCGCGGCCGGGCTGGGTTTGACTGCCCATGCGTGGGCCGCTGGCGGGTGAGGTTCCGTCGAGCACCGAATCGCCGGCCTGGGCGACATGCCGCGCTCGGCCCGCGACCGGCCACTGACGAGCAGGCAGCCGCGCTGGTCACCCGGATGTTGAAGTCCACCCCGAAGGACGCGACGCACTGGTCTACGCGGTCGATGGCGAAGGAGACCGGCCTGTCGCAGTCGACTGTGTCGCGGATCTGGCGGGCATTCGTCCTCCAGCCGCACCGCGTGCAGGCCATCAACCTGCCGACGCGGACCTGTACTTCGTCGACAAGGTCCATGACGTCGTCCGCCTCTACCTCGATCCGCCCAGACGGGCTCTTGTCTCCCATGGACGAGAAGTCGCAGAACCAGGCGCTGAGCATTTTCAGCGGTGGGTGAGGATGTCTCTGGCGATGCGCTTTGCGGAGGATGTGCCAGGTCTTGATCCGGGCGATGGCTCTCTCGACGGGCCATCGCGGCCGGGCATGTGCCCGGTTTGACGCACTTCTGCGCGGTCGTGAGGTCCCTACCTGGTCTTCTGCGACGGGGTACCGCGACACTGTCGCCGGCTCCCTGGTACGTACGCCTTGTCAGCCAGAAGGGGGATGCCGAGCCGGATGCGGGGGAACCAACAGAGCCCCAAGGCTGAAGAGCTGAGCGTAGACACCTTGCTCAACAGCCTTGGGGTTCCGCCCCTTCCACACACCACACCATCACCCGATCAGTGAGCGTTTTCAGTGCGGCCACTGATCGGGTGACGGGGGCGGTGTGGGGTCGGGATGCGCAACGGACAGGGCTCCCGTGCCGTTGAGGGAGGTGTTCGACGTCTCAACTCCGCAGCACAGGAGCCCTGTTGGTTCCGTATCCTGCCGCACTCGACCTGCCTCACGCCTTGGTCGAGTGGGTCACGATGGTCATCGTCACCCGTGAGGGTGACCGGCGGTGCAAACTCCCGCCGCACCGCCGTGCGCTGGTCGCACTCGTATACCTGCGTCGCCGTGACACCCTCGCCCGTATCGCCAGAGGCTTCGGGATATCCGTCGGCACCGCCCACGCCTACGTCACCGCGGTCACCGGTCTGCTCGCCGAGCAGGCGCCGGGCCTGTTGAAGACGCTGCGCGTGCACGACCCGGACTTCGTCCTCCTGGACGGCACGCTCGCCGAATGCGACCGCGTCGGCGACGGCAGGGCCGATTACTCCTCGCAACACAAGCGGCACGGCGTGAACGTGCAGGTCGTCACGGACCCGGCCGGTGAGATTCTGTGGCTGTCGCCGACGTTGCCGGGCCGGCCCCACGATCTGACGGCCGCCCGCACCCACAAGATCCTCCGGATCTGCGCGCGCCAGGGTGTCCCCATCCTCGCCGACATGGCCTACATCGGTGCGGGCGACTGCGTCACCACCGCCAAGCGCCGTTGGCCCAACGGCGAACTCACCCTGACCGAGCGGACGGAGAACCGGGCCCTGTCCGTGGCCCGGGCACCTGTCGAACGAGGCATGGCACCGCTGAAGTCCTGGCAGATCTTCCGCAGATCCCGCATCAGTCCCAACCGCATAAGCGTCATCACCAAGGCCGTCCTCACCCTGGAGAAGCAACGCTGAAAACGCTCAAATGACCACTCTGAAAATGCTCACAATCCGCACCTCGCCGATGGCACGGGTGGCGGTGGAGCGGTCCATACCGAACCAGCAGGCCAGCACGTCATGAGTGACGGCATGGTGCAGATGCACGAGCGTCGCCAGGAGCCGGTCGACGAACACACCAGCCCGGTGTTTCGCGCCCGCGCCCCCAGCCCGCTTCCGCGGCCTGAACGCGAGCTTGGCCTGGTGCCACTCGTGCCACTACGGCCCTACCCCAGCAACGAGTTCAGCGATCACGCCAGCCGACAGGCCGATGACCCTCCGGTCGCCGATGATCGCTGCACGAGACGCGTTCCCCACCACACGACCATGATCAACGATCGAGAACTTGACATCTCACCGCCTACTGGAGGGCACGAACTTGTTAGATCACCACTCGATCAATGCGAATCCCGCCGCCATACCGCCGCCGAAGCCGGCGAGGAGAATCAGATCACCCGAGCTGAACGCGTCGGCGCGGGCGGCCGCGTCAAGGGTGATTGGGACGGAGGCCGCTCCCGTGTTGGCGTACTCGGTCAGCGTTCGGTGCATCGTGGCTTGGGGCAACCCCAGGTCGGCGAAGAGGTTGTCGAGCATGATGCCGTTGGCCTGGTGCGGCACGAAGTGTCGGATTTCGTCTGGATCGACGTCGGCCTCATAGAGGAAATTTTTGACGAGCTGCGGCACGTTGTCCAAGACGAAGCTCTGTACTCCTCGCCCGTCCATGGAGAAGTACTGCAGACCGGCGTTCAGACCGGCCTGGTCCAGCGGTGCCCGGCTGCCGCCCCCCGGTACTTCTATGAGATCCGAAGAGCTGCCGAACGAATGCAGAGCTACGTGCCGGATGCGGGAGCCGCGGCGGGCCGCCCCGACCTGTTGGGCCCCGTCCGGGTCGCCCGCGGACAGAACCATGGCCCCAGCGCCATCCCCGAAGAGGATGACCGTCTTGCGGTCGGCTGGGTTCAGAATGCGCGAGTACAGGTCCGCCCCGATGACCAGCGCGTGACCGCCGCGACGAGCCAGCGCGCCCTCGGCCGCTGAGAGCGCGAACACGATTCCGGAGCAGACCGCGTTGACGTCGAACACTGCTGCCTTGGCTGCACCAAGTTTCTGCTGCACGTAGGACGCGGTGGGCGGTTGCGGCCGGTCCGGCGTGGACGTGGCGACCACGATCACGGACAGCTGAGGGGCGGTGACGCCCGCCGATTCAAGCGCGGCCTGGGCCGCGGCCGTGGCTAGGTCGGAAGTGGCCTGGTCATCGGCGGCCCAGCGGCGCTCCCGAATAGCGGTCTTGCGGGTGATCCATGCGTCGTCGACCCCGGCTGCCGCAGCGGCCTCGTCATTGGAAACGACGCGATCAGGCACGTAGGCACCCGTACCAAGGATCCTTAAGTCGGTCATGCGCTTGCCCTCCTCTCAGAGGGTGTGGAGTTTGGTAAGTAAGGGCCCGGCAGGCACCAGCACCGGCCGCCAGCAATGGGCCCCTCGGTCCGGGGCCAGTGACTGGGGCCAGCCCCGCTGCGGGATCGGATCATGCTCTAGCGTGGCTGGTAGAGGCGTTTGTGACCGCTGAGGCCGGCTAGACGGAACGGCCCGGTGGTTTGGGTCGGCGTGGAGTAGTCGCCCCCGTCGGTCGGGAAGGACCACTCGTGCAGCTCCCGGTACTCGGCGTAGGTGACCGGCTTGCGTCGGGCGATCGCGTCGAGATTCGCCTCACTTCGCAGGTGGGTTTGGTAACCATGGGCGACGGTGCCTGCGAAGAACTCGGCGACGCTGCCAGATCCATAGCTGAGGAAGCCAATGGCTCGATCGGCCAGGTCTCCGGCCTGGTCAAGCAGCGCAGCGAGGCCGAGGTACATCGAGGCGGTGTAGCTATTACCGATGACGGCGTTGTATGCCAGAGTCTGGCCAATGGCTCGCTCGACGTCGTCCTGGTCGGTGTCCATAAGACCGACGTGGTTGAGCAAGTGGCGGTGCGCCTTGTGGGCCATCTTTGTGAACGGCTGGTGGTAGCAGAACGCGGCGAACTGGTCGAAAGAGCGGCCGCCCTGCTCCCCGTAGTCCCTCCAGGCGCCTTCCACTGCCTGTAGGTATGCCTGGACGGACTCCTGCCCGTCGACCAGCGCGGCGTCTCGGTAGTTGGGCCGCCAGAAGTCCATGACGTCGGCGGTGAATAGGCCCGAGGCGTTCTCGATCCGTACCAGCGCGGGGTCGGCGCTGACCAACAGTGCCACCGCGGCGGCGCCCTGGGTCGCCTCGCCCGGGCTATCCAGCTCGTACTTCGAGACGTCACTCGCGATCACGAGAACCTGTTGGTCGGCGTCACGCCTGACGAGGCCGATGGCGAACTGGAGGGCGGCAGTCGCTCCGTAGCAGGCCTGCTTGAGCTCGACGACGCGGCAGGCTGACTGCAGTCCAAGCAGGGAGTGCACGTAAATGCCGGCGGACTTCGCCTGGTCGATCGAGGACTCCGTCGCGAAGATGACCGTACGGATCCTGTCGTTGCCATGCCGGGCGATGATGGGCGCGGCGGCGGCCGCGCCCAGCGTGACGATGTCTTCGTCTGCGGCGGGCACGCTCATCGACTTCTGGCCGATGCCGATATGGTATTTGCCGACGTCGGTGCCGTTGTACTCAGCGAGAGCCGCGTGCGGCAGGACGAATTGGGTCGTGGCGAACGACAGATCGTGAATTCCGACGGCTAAATTGTTAGACATGCTTAAACACCAACTTCTTCGGTCTGGTTCCCACGTTCCATCTGAATGTGCGATCGCATGAGCTCGCCAGGATTCGTCTGGGCGGCGAGCAGTGAGAGTTCACCGCACAGCACCGTCGCCGCCCCGATAACGGCGAGTCGGCGCGCGTTTGCACCGGGCTCGCGGTCGGCACGGCAGCCGAGCCGGGTCAGGTTCGTCTCCACAAACCCGAGGCCCTTACCGTTGCCCACCGTCCCCACGATCAGGTTTGGCAGGGTGCAGGCGAAGTAGAGGTCGCCGCCGCGGTCCTCGGCCATCGTGACGCCCTGTGAGCCTTCGACTATGTTGGCCGCGTCCTGGCCGGTGGCCAGGTAAAAACCGAGCAGCATATTCGCGTAGTGGGCGTTCGCCGAGCGGATGCCGCCGGCAAGGAGGGTCCCGAGGAGGTTCTTGCGGATGTTTAGTTCGACGACCTTTGAGGCGGTCGTACGCAGGACACCAGTCACCACGTCGCGCGGGATGAGTAGCTCTGTGATCACGTTCTTTCCGCGGCCGAGAATGCCGTTGATCGCCGTGGCCTTCTTGTCCGTGCAGTAGTTTCCGGAGATCGATCCGTAGGAAATACCGGGAATAGTCTGCAGCAAATGCTTCAGTAGCGCCTCGGATGCGAGCGTAGCCATGTTGTGGCCAGAGGCGTCGCCAGTGGAGAATTCGAAGCGGATGAACAGCAGGTTGGCGTTAATCTCGTGCCTGATACCGATCAGCTCCGCGAACCGGCTGCCGGTACGAACCACTTCGCGGAGCTCGTCGAGCCGTGCCTCGATAGTCCGTGCTGCTGTGTACGCAGTCTGCGCGTCCGTCGCCTCGACCAGCACGGAACGGGTCATCCGCTCGTCGACGAGGGTGGCAACGATCCCCTTCTCTACCAGCCTGGACACCTTCGCGCCCCGTCCCACGGAGGGCCACAGCGGCGTCTCGTAGGTGGCAAGCGGCACGTGGGTCTCGGTCTCAGCGACGTTCCCCGAAATGCGCACGGGCCCGACCCACTTCATCGGGACCCCGGCTATTGCGTGTGCTTCAGTCATCGTGTGTTTCCCGTCATCTCGTGGAGGGCGTCGACCGACCGGGCACGCTGGGCGAGCTGCTGCGTGGCGATGCCCCGGTCGGCGCAAAAGGATCGAAGGGTGCCGTGGATCAGTAGGTCCCGACTGGGGAGGTCTGCGGGCCTGCGGGCGCCGAGCATCGTCTGCAGGGCGGCAAGCTGGTCCATCCAGTTCGTTATTTGCGAGATCAGAGCCGAGACACCGCCGTCGAGCAGGGTGCGCAGAAAGACCCCGGAAACGCCCACGCCAGAGGCGCCGAGGGCCAGGGCACGAGCGATGTCGAGAGGGTTGCGTACGCCGCCGGAGGCCAGCAGCGGAAGACCAACGTCCCGGGAGTCCAGGAGACACGCAGCGGTAGACTGTCCCCAATCGTCGAGGAATGCGTAGTCGCCGAGCGCGCGCCGACCATTCTCAATGCGGGCGAAGTCAGTACCGCCCTTGCCACCTACGTCCGCTACAGGCACGCCGAGCTGCTGGAGCCTCAGGACGGTTGCTCGGCTGAGGCCGTTGCCGACCTCTTTGACGATCACGGGAACCTGAACAGCCGAGGTGATCTTCTCGATCTGCGAGGCCCAGGATGCGAACGACCGGTCCCCCTCGGGCATGGCTGTCTCCTGCGTCGCGTTGATGTGAATCTGCAGGGCATCGGCTTCCAGCATGTCGATGGCGCGCTGGGCGTTCTCGACCGAAGCCGTCGCGTTAACGTTCGCCATGACGAACCCGTTCGGGTTCTGCCGGCGCAGTACGCGGAAGGTGTCCACACATGTTGGGTCTTTGAAGTAGGCATGCACGGAGCCCGAGGCGATGGCCACACCGGTCTCGCGGGCGGCGATCGCCAAATCCCGGTTGATGACACCCGTCTTGGCGGTGCCGCCGGTCATCGCGTTGATGTATAGCGGCACCGACCACGAGATCCCGGCGAAGGTCGTGGTAAGAGACGTCTCCGACCGGTCGATACCGGCCAGGGCGTGGTGGACGAACGACACCTCGTCAAACTGGTTGATCCCACTGCGTGTGTCCTGCTGCGCCAGAGCGAGCCGGACATGGTCATCTTTGCGCTGAGCGCTCATTCCTCGATCCTTTCGATGGCGGGACAGACGGGCAGGGGTAACACCCCGGCCGCGGCCCACCGTTGCCGTACATGTGCAATCTGGTCCGGAGCTTCGGTGTCCAGCAGGGCGATACCGCAGTCGCCGCCCCCAGCCCCTGAGGGCTTGGCCGCTCCACCGGCACCTTCGACGGCCTCGCACAGCGCTGTCAGCTCGGCCGTGAAGATGCCGAGGCCGACCTCTTCGTCCACACGCGCCAGCTCCTTCCGGGCCTGCCGGAGCTGATGCAACAACCCCTGGCTGTCACCGGTTTCGAGCGCGGTGATCAGGGCACGTACAAATTTGGTGGAGGTCTCAACGAACTTGCGATGCGAGTCGGTGCCCCGCCAGGTCCGCCAGCGCAAGCCGGACACCAGTGCCGTCGTGGAAGCCGGGTTCCTGGTCCACCCGACTTCCAAGGAGAGGCCGCTTGGCGGCGGGAGCCGCCGTACGGCGAGACCCGGCCAGGGCGCGCGCAGCGCTTCCTCGATGCCTTCGTGCTCGGCTAGGTCGAGCACGAAGGCCCGGTTGGGCGCGTGGTACGCGATCCAGCCGCCCCATGTGCTAGCGGCCAGGTCGCCACCGGAACCGTTGAGGTCGATCCGGGCGGTGGCGATCATGGCCAGCCGGAACCGGGAGTCAAGCGACAGCTCCACGCCACAGAAGGCGGCGACAGCCTCCACAGTCGCTACGGTCACCGCTCCGCTTGAACCCAGTCCGAACTTGCGGCCATTGTCGTGCAGCTGACTGATGACGCAGATACTCAGTGTCGGAACGGGCAGACCGCGTTCGGCCAGCAGCCGGCCCACGGTCTCGACCGCCGATACCACGTGCACCAGTACGCCGCTGGCACTCTCTTCGCCGCCCTGGACGTGAAGGAAGCCTTCGCGCCATTGCCAGCGCAGCGCTCGCGGACTGAGCTCGGAGGAGATCACCACGTCGGCGTCCGCGTCGCGGGAGCCGGACACTGTGACCGTTACCTCCCGGTCTACCGCCACGAGGACGGCCGGGGTGCCCGGCTCCACCACGGCGTACTCACCCGCGACAAACAATTTACCTGGTGCACGGCGGACAATCGTCCGTCCAGAGGTCATCGTCCACCTTCGTTCAGCAGACGGGCTCCCGGCCCGAGCCCGGCGACGTGCACCGAGCGTCCGGCCGCCGCAGCGCGAACGACCTCGGCCACTCGGTCGGCGTCCGCGCGGTGGCACAGCACCTTGACGTTGGGTCCCGCGTCCATGGTCGCGTAGGCGGATATCCCGTCGCGCCTAAGCTGCAGCACACTGTCGAGCACGGTGAGCGAGGCGGACGACATGTACCGCACCGCAGGGCGTGCACCCAGCATGGTGGCGTGCATGCCGAGTGCGTTGCGCTCAGCGATCTCGCCTACGGCGTCGAGGTCTCCGCGCAGCAACGCCGCCCGCATCTCGACCAGATCGCCCTTGCATGATTGGGCCCACGACTGGAACAGCGGCGACGTGTCGACCGTTCGACGCATCGCCATACGACTGGACACATCCTTGGGGCCTGCGTTGACCACCGCGATCACGAGCGCTGGCTCGATCTCGCCCGTAGGAACCGGTTCGGCATAGGAGCTGAGGTCGGCCTCCGCGGCCGGAGCCGTGTACGTGCCCGCATTCCAAACTGCGAAGCTACCGAAGATCGACCGCGACGCGGAACCCGATCCGCGCCTGGCCAGGCGGGACAACCCGGTGGCGTCAAGGCCAAGTCCGTACACGGCGGCGGCGGCCACGGCCAGGGCGGCGAAGCCACTGGCCGACGAGGCCAAGCCAGCTCCCGTAGGGCCTGCGTTGCGGGTGTCCACGACGGCGCGGTAGGGGAAATTGGCCCGCTCACGCACTAGGTCGAGGAAGGCGACAATACGTCGCTCCGCCTCACCCGTCGCAGGAACGCCATTGAAGGTGATTTCGTCGTAACTTGCCTTGGCGTCAAGCCGAATCTGAGTGGTCGTGGGGAAGATCTCCAAAGTCATCGAGAGGCTGGTAGTCCAGGGTAGGAACAACTGCTCGTCGCGCTTACCCCAGTACTTGATTAGCGCGATGTTCGGGTACGCGACGGCGGTGGCGCCACGATCAAGGAGATGATGGCGTGGCTCAGCCCTCCGAAGGCTATCAGCAGCCATGGTGAAAGAACCTTCCTACTGGCGTGAGCCAAGTACGCTCAGCACCAGGTTCAAGTAAGTGTGCAGATATATTCCGCGCTTGCTTCGGGCTATCACTACAGGCAGCCACGCAACCTTCGCGACCACCACCGCCAATCGTTGCACCTATTCCGCTAGCGACCAGGGTGTCGAAATCCAGACCTTTTCCACTAAGTGTTGCGCACCAGATGCTCATCAGGAGCCAGAAGGCGCAGGGCCGGCCTCTAGCTAGATCCCGGACGGCCGCGCGGGTCAGGACTGAACCCGAAATCCTCCGGACGAACCCGGCCTGCACTTGCATGCCACGCTCAAACCTGCCTCGCAGCAACTCGACAGAGAATTTTGCCCGCCCGGACTCACCGATGACCCCTATGATAAACACCCTGCCGAACCCAGTGCGCGGTTTTTCGGTAACGCCGTCCGACAGCGGGACGGGCAACGATGAACCGGCGGCGAGGATATCGACTAATTTCCGTCGTCTTGTATCGGAGACCAAAGGGAGGGCGGGAGTAGAAATAATACCGGCGATCATAATGTACCCTCGCCCGAGTTTGCCGGGATACGCGAGACCAAAGAGGCGGTCGCCGTGATCGATAGTTCCGGGGCCGAAGAAACCAGGCCCGGAGCCCCACAGGCAACCGCGCCCACTTTCCTGCGAGTAAATTTCATGCCGAAATATCGGCTACTCGATTCACTCGCCACACCCCCCAGATCAGGCAATGTCATGCGCCTTACTCCCCTGACCAGTTCCTTCATTTCATTTTTAAACGAGAGAGGACTGCGGCACCCGTGGCGCACCCAACATCCTTACGAAAGTTACCCACCTCTAGCATAGACGGGTCTTTATTGGAACAGTGGAGGTGACCGCCAGCGCGAGTATTTGTTACTCAGATTCACCGAGGTAGGCGGGCGCTGTCGCGCAAGCGTCTTAGTACACACTCTAGGCAAAGCCAGAATCCACTTCCGCGGATTAATAATCTTGATCGGCAACTCTCAGCTCGCGACTAGACTGCCACAAGATCATTCACTGCCTCAAACGCTAGCCTCCGTCTACAACAGTCACTGAGGAGTGGTTATGGCATGGCGAGGTGACACGCCGCCATGAAATCGCCGATGAGAAGCGGGAGTTGCCCCTCCATTCAATACCCGCCCGCGAAGGGCGACCACGTGTGGAAGATCGGCAGTTCGTCAGCGGGATAGCCCGCAGACTCCGTACGGTCTACCGGCATGGCCTGCGGCCGCTGGCCGCGTCGGCGTCTTCCATGGTCCGTGACATCCGCACGGCTTTGGCAAGCCGTGCGGATGTGGGTGGTTAGAAGATGCCGTCTCCGAGCATGGCGAAGCAGTGGTGCTGGCTTCGCCCCGCGCCGGAAGCTGCTCCCTGACGAAGCCCTTCCCCCTTTTCGCACCCGCATGGGCTGCGACCGGCGTACGCGCTCGGCACGCCGCTCGGGAAAGCGCCTAGCTAGAGCCGGGCGATGCCGAGCATGGCCTGGTGAACCCCGTTGCCCTTGAGCCGGCAGTCCCGCAGGATCTTCCAGTTCTTCAGCCGCGACAGAGC
>NZ_JBVHPY010000053.1:0-12308 GCF_055567695.1 Streptomyces sp. NPDC026417 | reverse complement strand
TTCCGGCCCGTCGTGCCCTGGAGCGCGGATGAAGCGGTGGCCGGCTGGGTGAAGGAGGTGTGGCCGCACGTGGAATCACCGCGGCGGCGCTCGGGGCCTGGATCGTCTTCGAGGACGAAGCGGGATTCTCGATGACGCCGCCGACCTCCCGCACCTGGAGCCCACGCGGCACCACACCGGTCACAGGGGTCCGCGGCCGTTGCCAGCGCCGCTTCTCCATCGCCGCCCTGTGCTGCTACAGACCCGGCGAACGCTCCCGCCTGATCTACCGGCCCAGACAACACACAGATCACAAGAGTGCAGGCCGCAAGAGCTTCGCGTGGACCGAGTACCGCGACCTCCTCATCGCCGCCCACCAGCAGCTCCACGCACCCATCGTCCTCATCTGGGACAACTTGAACGACCCACAACGACCGCCGAATGCGGGCCTTCATCAACGCGCAGGACCGGCTCACCGCCTACCTGCCGCCATACGCACCCGACCCCAACCCCGTGGAAGGGACCCGGTCAATCCTGCACCGAACCACCCAGACCAACACGGCTTTCACGCCCCGAACCACCTCATACACCGGCTCCGACACAGCCTCCGCCAGATCCAATACCGCAGCGACATCATCGACGGATGCCTCACCGGAACAGGGCTCACACCGACGACACCACGGCCACAACATCAGTAACCGGCTCGCTCGGCTGGCGTCCAGCCGTTCTTGCACCCCATGGCGCGAGCAGCTCGATTAAATACTCCTGGCAGTCACGGCTCGGACTCCCGTGTCAGCACCCACCGAGCCGAGCATCCGCAACGTTCAACCGTCCGCCGCGCGGTGCACCTTATCAATCTTTCTGTCCCCAGCCACGTACTGGGCAAATGGATACCGAACCGACTGCCCCAACACGCACAGCCGCAGTCAATAGGGCGCGTCCGGACGAATGGTGGAGTAGGGAATGCTCCAGTCGAGCGATGATCTCTTCTGATAATCTACGGGAGCCCGGTTAAACATCGCATCGATGCGCCTTCTCGATGTAGAAAGCCGGAGAGCCTTTTTAGATCCCTCAGCCCTGTCTTACTTGCATCACTAGAGGAGTGCTAAATGTTTAATTCGGGGAAGCGTCGCCTTATTGGGGCAGTTTCAGTCATTCCGGTAATTTTCGGCACAGGAATCGCACTAAGCACTCCTGCATCTGCTGCTACGTCAACGCGCATCTCTACTAACTGCGGCGCGTCCAACTGGATGGGTGGCAGCGGACTAAACAACGCCTTCACTTTCAGTTGTGTGGAACTCTGGGAGGACCTTACGGGGTTGGCCTGGTACATTCCGACGACGAGCGTACGGAACACTTCGGCGAGCACGTGGCTAAACGATGTTGACATTAGCGTCTGGGATGGCCTGACCTACGTCACAAGCTGTCACTGGGACTCTGTCGCCCCTGGCAAAACCGTTACTTGCTCCAAGAACTACTGGGCGACCGGTAGTGCACACCAGACGAATGGGACCGTCTCGGCTGTAATTAACGGCGGGAACTCCCTTGGGTATTCAACCTCGAAATATGTGATTTGGTAAATTGCCCAGCCTGCTCGGGGAGAACTGAATCGATGAATCGACGAAAAGGTTTGGCGTAGGCCGCATTACCTGGCGTACGCGGTCGGTGGGCAGGCCTTAAAACGGCAACAGCTCGAAACAGCTATATGGATACTTGACCCTTATTTCTGCAGGGGAGACCAAACGCGAAGGTCTCGAACTCCCTCGAACTCCTAGTGGCCATGCACGCGCTTTTATTCGTGTTTGGGATGACAAAAACCACCTTTCGGGGCTTCGCCGCCCATTTTCTCCCGCAAGCCAGCAAGTCAAGTAGCATAGCCTGTGAGGCTAGGGGGGAAGAGCTGTATGTTCACTGGCTGAAGCAGACTCGTGCGGCGAACTTGCGTTCGCCGCGGGTGCGTTTCGTCGAGAAGTGCAATCGCGACCTGTCTTCGGGTGGCGGAGGTCGCGCATCCCGTTGCCGGCCCTAGCGCGCCCGACCTTCTCGACTCGGGCCGAACTTGTGTCCGTGGCGGATTGTGTCGCAATCAGGCCGCACAGGCCGACAGAGTGCCTCAGACTACCTGGCCTGCTACCAGGGATATCCGGCCCTCAGTCAGTTATACGCCCTGCGTGCCTACCCTTTTGACTGGCTTGGCCAAGATGGCAGACGGCGAAATGTAGAGGGGACTGGACCTTGTCCTCTGCGGGCGTAGATTATGAGGGTCCTGGACTCCGGCGTCGTTTCGGGCCCGCTCGGTCGACATATACACAACGCCATCCCAGAAGTGGAAGACGCGTGATCCGGCGGACCGTGGCCAACTGATCATTTGAAAAGCAATGCATTCTGGGCCAGATTGGAGAATTCTCTCTGATGGCACTAGGGGGGATGCAAATTAGACATCAGTGAGGTCACCCTCCTGCCTCACCTTGACGAAATCGACAGTAAGGGGTTATGGCATGAACAAGCTTACGCGAAGCCTATCAGCTACTGGCATTCTCCTCTCATCGCTCGCCGGTTTGACGATTGGGGGGGCCACGACGGCTTCGGCCTTCGAGAATAACTGGAGTCAATGCAGTGGTGAAAGCCCACTAGAAGGGATTGGCTATTACTGGAACCTAACCCTCAAGAGTTGCATGCAGCTGCACAACTCATCGACGGGTAGTGACTGGTATATCGACGGGGCGAAAGTTCGCAATGGGTCCGAGGATCTCGTACTGACTAACGTCAATGTAATCATAAAAGACGAGGCGATGTCCGGGGGTGCCACTAAGGTAGCGACTTGCCATTTCTCTTCAATTGCCCCGGGGGTAACTAAGGTGTGTTCACCAGTGGATCTAACCTACGTTACGGTCAATAAGGTGCATCGAGTGGTCAGTACTGTTACGGCCAAAGTCGGCAGTGCCACGGCCTCATCGCAAGTGCAGACGCAGTGGGTGAATTTCTAGCACCGGGTTATCGGCGAAGCCGCCGTCGCTGGTGTGATTATCTCGGCGTCGCGTCGTCTGCGGGGTCTTCGCTGAAAATCTTCTCTTGTGCTGGAATGTCTATCAAGCCGGATGCCTAGTTTCCCCGACTTTTTGAAACCGAGGCCGCACAAGGGGAGATCGCGGTGGGGAGCCGTTGCGGGCTGTTCAGACAGATGAGTCGCCATTCGGCAGCTGCAGCGGACACGGCTAGCAATGCCCACGAGTTGTCCTGTATCTGGTCGGCATCGGGGTGGCCGGCGGTCTGGTATTCGTGGTGGAAGCTCGCTGCTATACGGCAGTAACTCGGAGGATTCTTTGCAATCTGTCGCGTGGCCAGCATTTCAGTGTGCACATCGACATCTACGGTGGAGAGACGGTGAGCTCGTTGTCTATGAAGAGCCCTATGTGCCGGTCAACCCGCTGAGGGCTGGAGATCCATGCTGGAGGTCCAGGCCCGCGCCGCCATCACCGCAGCCTGGACCTGTATGCCACACCGGTCGATGGCTCCCCCGACCCAGTCGCACACCTCGGGCGGCCCGCGTATCGCGGACACCAGTACCAGCACCATCAGTGTCACAGTTGCTGCGGGAGGGGCGGGGAAGACGCATCGAGCAAGCAGTCGGTACCCCAGGCCTCGAACCCCGACCTGGGGCGGGCGCCGCGCCCAAGCACCTGGATTGGCCTACGGGCTGGGTGGCAACCCGTACTTGCGCGGTTTCGACCAGATCGAGGTAAGCCTGTCGCACACCGAGCTGCTGATGGCGGTCGCGTTGCCGGACCGGGCGGATGCGGAACCCGCGGACGGTTTCGTGCGCTGGATCTGTTCCAGGCGCAGATCCTCACCCCCGGCGAGGCGAAGGGCCTGGCGGATCTGCCGGAAGGTGAACGCATCGCTCACCTGCTGAAGTTGGGGACGCTGAAGGAGGCCTATAGCAAGGCGCGTGGGCAGGGCCTGCGCCTGGGCTTCAAGGAGTTCGGCTTCAGCCAAGAGGGAGTGCTGCACGCCCCTTCGTAGCCGCGGCGGATGTCGGCGCCGAGTTCGCCCGCCCACTGCTCCAGGACTTCCTCGGTGCGCCACTGCAGGACGCCGCGGGCGCCGAAGTGGCCGTCCGGCAGGACGGTGTAGTCGAACTGGATGCCGCCGAAGTGGCCCACCGGCATGGTGTCGAGTTGGCCCCAGCGGGGCAGCAGTCCGCGCCGGTCGAAGACCACCCGCTTCTTGCTCACGCTCAGTAGTCGCCGTCATAGCCCCACACGTCCGATCGCTGCCTCGGCGTATGAGTGTGGGGACAGGCCGAGTGGCGCAGACTTTCCTTCCATGGGGCGGGCGGTGAAGCCCACGCCGCGGGACTGCATGCTGGCCGGGCGAGTTTTCCGGTGACGAAGTTCGCCTCCCTGAACCAGAACCACCTCGACGGCGACCACGTCGAGATCACCCTCGACACCCCCCAGGGCCCCACCCGGCTGCGCGCCTCCTACCTCATCGGCTGCGACGGCTCCCGCAGCCGCATCCGCAAGGCCGCCGGCTTCGCCTTCCCCGGCACCCCCGCCACCCGCAAGATGTACGTCGCCGACGTCGTCGACTGCGGTCTGCGCCCCCGCTACCTCGGCGAGCGGCTGCCCGGCGGCATGGTGATGGTCGGCCCGCTGGGCGACGGCGTGGACCGCATCATCGCCTGCCCGCACGGCACCCCCGCCAGCGACCGCGACGCCGAAGTCGCCATGCTAAACGGCGAAGCGACGGTGAAGAGGTTCCAGCGTGACGCAGCCGACCACGCCTGGCTCGTTGCGTACTACCCCGGGTTCCAGCCGCTCGCGCCCGACGAGGCGGGCGGTCATCCTTGGTAACGTCGTTGCCCGTGCTGCGCGCCCTCTGACGATCCTCGGGGCACACGAACAGCCGTCGCCCGCATCAGCGGGCCCCTGCCTCGACAGCCGGGAGAGTAAGAAGTGCTGCATGGGGCGGCCCTCATCGCGCGGCGCCGCTCTCTGCCGCGAACGCGGATAGGAAAAAAGGCCCGTTTGAGCTGCTTGTTTCCGCGCCGGGACGGTTGTTCGCCGCGGATCGAGGAGCCAGAACTGCGGGTTGTGGGGCGAGGCCGACGTAGGCGGCGAGGTGAGCGGCGGTCGGGCCCGCCCGCGGTGTGGACGGGGACCTGCTCGTCGCGAACGTGCCGGCGCGCTCGAGGCATCAGGTCAAGAGACGGCGCTTGGGGCGACTTCGGCTGCCGCTCAAAACGGTCAGAAGGAAGGTTGAAAGTGGCGAGGTATCTCTCGCCGGGTGCGCATATGGGCCATTATTCGCGAGGTTGAGGCCAGCCGCCGAATCTGAGATCGGGCACGCGCTGGACGAGCCGCGCCCCGAAAACTGCAGAAACGCTTCGACAACTGAGTAAATAATGCTCATCCCGCCATTGGGGTGGCTGATTATAATTCCATCTTGTGACTTGATGGATACTCCATTCTTCGAGAGGTCTCGAACGCCTCCGACTGAGTCGAAATACCTGCAATCAATTCCGCATTGCGCGAAAGGCAGTCCCTGTCATGCAGAAAAAGAGCCTCATTGTACTTACCGTTGGTGCTGTTACAGCTGTGCTGACGGCGGCCATTCCGGCGAGTGCAACTATGCCCCGGATAACCGGGTATGAGATTGTGCAGTCATCGTCAGTGCACGTTTTGGCGGGGGGGACTGCCGGTAAGAACGTTTTCTGTCCTAGTGGAAAGAAGGCGGTCGGTGGCGGCTTCAAACACATTTCGGGACTCGAAAGCTTCACCAGCAAGCCGAACTTTGAAGGTGCCGCCTGGGTTTCGTACGCGAAGGCAGAGAAGCAGGGAGACTATACCGCCTTTGCTGTATGTGTCGACTCTGACAGTATTTCAGGGTACCAGATTGCCAAGTCTTCAATTGTGCACAAAAATGCAAATTCGATCGCTACGGCAGTCGCTTCCTGTCCCGTCGGTAAGAAGGTGTTGGGTGGCGGGTATAGCACCCCGGGGTTGTCTGGCGTTTACGGTAGCGTCCCGATGGAGGATGCAACCTCTTGGAAGTCTTGGATCGATGGTCCGGCCGAGGGGGACCTAACAACTTCCGTTGTATGTGTGAACTCCGATAGTCTAACGGGATACGGTCATGTTGTATCGCCCACGTATCATGTTTACGACGGCGGGGCGGCGGCTCCGGAAGCGGCCTGCTCTGCTGGGAGGAAGGTGGTCGGCGGTGGATTCTATGCATCAGGGTCAGTAAAGATCCGCTCGAGCTTGCCGCAATCGGAGGGTAAGTCCTGGCTTGCTACAATTAACGGTGTCGGCGGGCAGGGTGACATTACCACCTATGCGGTCTGCGCAGTATAGAGATAACTCGCCGACGACGACCGCTGGCCCGCCCCACCGACCAGCGCGAACACTGGTTACGCCGGACCAGCTGCGGAGGTAGGCCACCGACCTCCGCCGGCGAGACCAACAAGCAGCGCAACACCGTCGAAATTCCATCATCCGTCTGAAACAGTGGCGCGGCCCGCCGCCCGCTACGAGAAGACCGCCACCGTCTACCTGGCCAAACTTCACATAGCAGGCGTCTTCCTCTGGTTCACCCAATGACCCAAACGAAACTGCCTAGCACTGTCGCCACTCGGATCACCGGTGATGCCTCCGACCAGCGGCGGACCGGTACGGAGCCTATCCAATGGAAGGGGCACCGGATCGGGACGTCGACGGTAAGGTGCAGCATGCCCGCCCTGGTCTGTTGGACGTTATTCCCGCCGCTGAGGTACGGGAGGATGCTCGTCCGGTCGCCCATACCCGCCGCGGGTATGGGCGACCGGACGGGTTCAACAACGCCTGGTACGGCGCGGCGGCCTGCCTAGTCGAATTCAGCTCCACTGGGCTGGATGTGGGCCTTCATAGGGGGCTGAGTCGATAGTGGTCGTCTTCCACTCTTTGGAAGTTTCATCAAAGGTGGTGATCTGAGCTTGAGCGGCTTGGGTGAAGTACTTTAGGTAGTCTTGCCCAAGTCCAAACCCTCTACAAGTCTGAACTGCAGCGACGGGAGAATCGTTCCAGGTTGGAACTACCGTCACAAAGTTGATACAACTTTTATTCACGCTTGAGTCCGACGGGACGCCAACCGTCATCTTGTTGATCAAGATGGCGTGCCCGGATTTATTCAAGACCGCAACTATGCCCTTTTCGGACCAGTCCCCACTGTGATATGGATCATTGTCGTATGACCAGCATGTGCGTGCTTGGACGCCTTGATGCCCTGTTGGCAATGCTTTCCATGGCCCGCAGAGTCTCGTCGTCTCGGCGGCATGGGCCGGGGAGCCTGGCAACAGTACGCTGGCAGCCGCCAGCGCCACCGACAATGCTCCGATTCTCCGTCTCGTCGAAATCGGCGTGAGCTTCATCTTTTCCTCCTAATTGAGCAACTGGCGCCAGCTGTTGTGCTTACCGAGACTCCAGCACGTCCTAAGCATCGTTCGAGAGTAGGTTTCACTCAATCCATGAATTGCCTCGATAGGGGTCACGCCTGACCGAATCAGCTCTCCTGTGACTACTTCTCCGTCCTCGGTGCTGCCACTTTCTTCTGCAAGCGGCAAATCACCGCGCAGGATGCCGTCTTTTTGCGCATGACTCGCACCGGTACTTGACCGGCAGGGGTGCAACGGGGCGGAATGAGTGCTCAGAGAATTCGGAACGAATCGTTTCATGTCTTCATATGGGTAATGCTTTTACCGCGCGCGTCGCCCCCCAGTGATGACTATGTGGTAGGCGAGCGGAGTCCGCATCCCCTATCAGCGATGGTGGCGCGGGGGGGCCTCTATGTCCTTCGTCAAGCGAGTCGAGGGCTTCTCGGTTCGTAGAAGGTTCCGTCGCGGAGCATGGCGAACAGGACGCTGATGCGGTGGCGGGCGAGGCGGAGGAGGGCCTGGGTGTGGGTCTTTCCGCGGGTTCGGCAACGGTCGTAGTAGGTCCGGGAGGCGGGATCATGCAGGGCGGCGAACGCGGATAGGAACATCGCCCGTTTCAGCTGGCGGTTGCCGCCTCTGGGGGCGTGTTCGCCGTGGATCGAGGTGCCGGACTGCCGGGTTGCCGGGGCGAGGCCGGCATAGGAGGCCAGGTGGGCGGCGGTGGGAAAGGAGCTGCCGTCACCGACGGTGGTCAGGAGGACTGCGGCGGTCCTGACGCCGATGCCGGGCATCGAGGTCAGGACCTGGGAAAGAGGGTGGGCCTCCAGCAGGGCCTCGATTTGGGCCTCCAGAGCCCGGCGTTGTTCGTGGACGGCGGCCAGCGACTTCGCCAGCGACGGCACGATCACGTCGAGGGTGCCGGTGCCGGGGACGACGGCGGTCTGCTCGTCGAGGGCGGTGAAGATGTCGTCGACCAGCCGCTCGGCCATGCGCGGTGCCCGGGGACGGACGACCTCGACGAGCCTGCGGCGGCCTGCCTTGCGGAGTGCCTGCGGAGATCCGTAGCGCTCCAGCAGCCAGGTGATGGCGGGGTGGTCCAGGCGGGGTCCCAGGACGCGTTCGAGACTGGGGTGGAACTGGGTGAGCAGGCCGCGGATGCGGTTGGAGGTGCGGTTGGCCTCTCCGGCCAGGTCCTGGTCGAAGCCGACCAGCATGGTCAGCTCGGCGGTGACCTCATCGGTCAGGTCGAGGGCGCGCAGGGTGTGGGGCATGGTGCGGGCGGCGTCCGCGATGACGGCGGCGTCGCGGGCGTCGGTCCTGGCCTCACCGGGGTAGAGGTCGGCGATCCGGCGCATGGCGAGTCCGGGCAGGTAGGCGACCTGGCAGCCGGTGTCGCGGGCGACGGTCAGCGGCAGGGCGCCGATGGAGGCGGGCTGATCCACGACCACCAGGACGGTGCCGAACTTGGCTTTGAGTTTGTCGAAGACGGCCCGCAGCTTCGGTTCGCTGTTGGGCAGCGGCTTGTCGAAGACCGTCTTCCCGGCCGGGGTCAGTCCGTGTTCGTGATGGGTCTGCTTGCCGACGTCCAGGCCCAGGAAGACGCCCACCCCGTCGATGCTGATCACCGTGCCCCCACATCTGTCGACGCGTGCCGGCCTCAAGGTCGGGAGCCGTTCGCGCGCATCCACGTTATGCAGACCTGCCGCCCGCAAGTGGCCCGGCATTGCGCCGGGCCGGGCAGTGGCCGGACCTCTGATCAGCGTCTGTGACGGCACCCCTCAGGCCCGGTGACACCACCCCCCAGGTCATCCGTTCGACAGGGGCAACAGTCATACCGGGCCCGGAGGCCAGCGGCCCTCTTGCAGGACCGCGAAGAAGATAACGGGGGGGGGGATTCGTAGAAGCAGGTGTCGCGGAGCATGGCGAATGGGATGCTGACACCTTGACGGGCGAGTCGCAGGAGAGCTCGGGTATGGGTTGACCGAGGGTTTGTTGCCGGTCGTAGTAGGTAGGGAGGGGAGTCGGCGTCACGCAGGTCGAGGCGGTGCGGAACATTACGCGTTTGATTTGCCGGTTTCCTCCTCATGGTGCGGTTTCACCGTGAAATGAGATTCCGGAAGATTTCGTTATGGGGGCGAGGCTGTGAGGCCTATTCACGGGGGTTTCGTCAGCCGTTCTGGTGGAAGGCGAGGGCGGTGGCGGTCTTGGCGACGAGGGTGAGGCGGGCCGTGGCAGCGGATGCGAAGATCTTCCAGCCCTTCAGGTGCACGATGGCCTATTCGACCGTGGCCCGGAGCCTGTTGCCGGAGCTGTTGGAGCCGTTGGCCACCTGTGGACCGTTCCTGGCCGGGCGGCTTGCGACTGGGCGTGAGTAGTCCGGAGCCGACGTAGCCCAAGTCGCCTACGCCTCCCGTTCCGTGAAGGCGTAGGGGAGGCCTGACTGACGCAGGCATGCGTCGAGCGGACCTTCGCCTGACTCCACCAGTTCAAGCGACTCCCGATCCGACGCGTTCCGCTGGCTGACCCGATACAACACCCGCCGCCGGCACTCCCGCCTCGGCCACCGGTCCCCGATCGCCTACGAGAACGACCTCCAGCCAGCTGCAACTACCCTGACCCAAGCCGCATAGACGTGTTCAAAATCCGGGGTCAAGGCCCCCCTACGACCTGACCCCGTATCCTGCACCCACCGCACGATCCGGATCCGCGCCGACCGCGCGCCGCCAGCGGGTCCGGCCTCTGGGTGACCACACCGATCAGACAACTCCCCAACCGGGACCCCACCACGCCGAAACAAACAACCAACCAGGCTCAGTCAGCAGCGCAAGCACCGGTCGAACGAAGCAACGCGCAACTGAAGTCCGGGCGAACCCTCCGCAAAGCCCACTGCAGCCCCAACCAGAGGACCGCCGCCGCAACCATCCTCACCCTGAAACCTCGACGCTGAAAATCCTCACTGACCCCTCACAGCTCAGCTTTTCTCTCTCTTCAGCCGCTTGAGCTCGGCCGACTCCCCGCTCGTCGTGCCCGGATGGATCCCGGCGTCGATCCAGTACTGCAACGGTCTATGCCGTGACTGTTGGGCGGGTCGTTCGTTGGTGTGGTTATGGGTGGGGACCTTGCTGATGTCAGGTTGTGGGCGGACGAGTTGGAGCGTTTGCACGGCCGGTTCGTGCATCGGTTCAGCCGGAGCTAGCCCCGGGGGGAGTCAACGCTTTCGTATATGCAGGGGCTGATCGCTCCGCTGGAGCGGAAGAACGGCTGGACTCTGGCAGAACAGGCAGGTCACGATGCTCCGGACCGCATCCATCGGTTACTGAACCGGATCGGCTGGAGCAAAAGGGGCGTCAAGGGGCCTACTCTTCCCGGGAGACGATACCGTGGCGAGCCCAGAGATCTCCCCATCCAATTACTTCGCTGGAACCAAGGGCGATATCTTCGCCCTGTTGATGATTCAAAAAATCGACATCTAACCGAGGGCAGCATGACCGCCCACTCAGCGCGTGTGGGGTTCGGGGCCTCGTCCGCTGGGTCACCGAGCAAGTTCATCTTTCGTGATGTCAGGCAGGCGAAAGATCATGCGCGATTGACGCTGCGTCTGCTTGCCACTTCACCATTCAACTCTGGGCGAATATGACCAGACAGTACCAAACACCCCAAGCGGGGAGTCCTCATGATAGCCGCTAACTCCCCCGCCAGCATAGCGGGCGCGATTGGCAACGACCGTTTGAGGTGGCGTGACACAGCTCGCGGAATTCCCGGAGTCAACATATGCGATGTTACAGACACCAAAATCGGTGTCCGAGGAGGGCCAATCGTGCCCCTCCTTCAAACGTATTGCCAGTTTCACAATAGGCTTGAGGGAAGAATTCACTACATAGGTTGCAATCCGGTATTGACGCCCCCAAAAAACATCATTATAGGTCTGGAAGCAGCTGTAAGAATACGCCGAACCCCCCTGCCACAATGGCTTCGCAGCGCCGCAATTATATGAGACAAGCGTTTCCGCCGAGGCTGACGGGGCTAGAGCAGTCGAGACTCCAGCCAGGGAGGGGATCATTACGCCCAGGGCCAGGATTTTCCGCGTTTTGATCATAAACATTCTCCACTTTCACAGGTTAACGTTTCGTGGCGATGCCTTACTCATGACAATCTCTGACCAGCCATTGACTCATGCCGCCCACAAATGCCTACACCCGTGGAGACACTGAGCACTCATACGGCTTTCCTGTTTCCGGCTCGCGTAAGCCTTTCGCGGCCTGCACTCCGCCAGACAAGGCGGACGTTAGAGGGCTATCGTGATTGCGTCATTCGCGTCGATCTCATCTAGGAGGACACCCTGCGCGCGCCTGATTTCAGAACTCTAGGAGTGCACACCTTAGTTGGAATGAGTGTTTGCCACTCAACTCGGGGCTAATCCATGGTCCAGAGTGTCCAATTTCTACCTCGATTTGTCATTTGACATGCACCCGGGACCTCTTTATCGCTTTGCCTGGCCCACCTTGCGGTGCTCTATACTCAATACCGCCTGACTGATCGTTACGCGATATGGATGCAGGGTCGCTTTTCAGCTCTTTCCATTGCTGACGCAAGGGGTGTCCGACGCGCATCCCGTATTAATCCACAGGTATTTTGAAGTGGCGGCCCCAGTCGAAGATCCATCCAATCACCTACCGTGCTCGTGCGCAGAAGGTGGTGAGGAGCGGTGTGTTGCGGCGCGGCTTGACGATTCCGTGGTTCGTGCCGGGATCAGGTCTGCGGTCTGCTCGCGGGATGACAGGGGGCTTACGCGGGGTCGTTGATGTGCTTCTGGTGGCCTAAGACCGTGTCCTATGTGGGGCTGGGTCGTTGGACTTGGTTATGGGGCGGGGTACGTGGAGTTGGATTGTTCCGGACGGGCTGTGGGAGATCGCGG
>NZ_JBVHPY010000052.1:3135-12574 GCF_055567695.1 Streptomyces sp. NPDC026417 | reverse complement strand
GCGATCTCCCACAGCCCGTCCGGAACAATCCAACTCCACGTACCCCGCCCCATAACCAAGTCCAACGACCCAGCCCCACATAGGACACGGTCTAATGCACAGGTACGGCCGACATCGAGGGCCGCTCCTGTACCTGATAGCAACTCTTCACCCAGTCCCTGTCTTCTGTCCGAGACCCGGATGGGAGGCAGGGACTGCCTGCTATCAACCGCTGCGGGGATTGCGTGCCATGTCAGACATCGCCGTGAGGCGATGTTGACCCTGTTTCATAGGTGGTCGCTAATTAAGCGCCCCTCTCTGGCGCCAACAGAGCGTCGACGCCGGCGCCCGCAGCGTGTCCTTGCCTGGACGGCTGGGCAGGGCCGATGTCACGTCGAGGGCGCGGTCTTCGGCAGCATGACCACGATCTCGTTGAGGATCGCGTTGAGGCGGATGGGCTCGGGGAGGTCGTCCATGCTGATGCGCGGGACGGCGCGGCCGATCGGCCGGTGCATTACGTCGTCGGCGATGTCCTTGAAGGCCGCGAGCTTCTGCGCGTGCGTCTTGTCGTTGCGCTTCATGCTGAACACGTGCTGGGCCGCCACGTGCTTGAAGTCCGTGTGTCCGAAGACCGGCGGGATGTGATCCAGAATCGAGCGGATCATGGCGGCACAGGCGTACGGGTTCCCAACGGCGTAGGCGCCGTTCAGGCCCTGGCACAGGGCGATGAGCTTGTGCACCTTCCACCCGGTCGTCGCGGCCGCTGTCTCCAGCTCGGCCAGAAGGCCAGCATCGATGTAGGGCGACCGCTCGGGCTCGGCGGCCATCGGCGCCGCGACGGCGATGGCCGGGCCGTACTGGGCAGCCGCCGCCACCACGATCTCGCAGGTCTTCTCGATGTACCCCTCTACGCTCTGCACCCTGCGGTACTGGAGCACGCTGCGGGTGACCTCCCGCTCCCAGGCGCGGCCGCCGGTGTGCACGCCTCCGGTAGTGATGGTCGGTTCGTTGGAGAGCAGGTCGGGCAGCACGTCGAAGAACCAGACGGGAAGGTCGGGGAGGGCTTCCTCCAACTCCTTGGAGCGCAAGATGATGGTGGGGACCTGGTCGAAGTGCATGGGCCTGCTGGTGTACAGGTGGATCATGTGCTGGAGGGCTCGCACGAACTGCTCCCCGACCGGCCGGACCTTGGGCACGACCAGGGAGGCCGCCACGGTCAGGCGCACCCGGTCATTCCCGTCGATGGGAGCGCGCATGGGAAGGGTGAACCCGTAGCCAGCGCCGAACGGGGTCTGGGTGCCTACGCGCGGCAGCGAGTGGAAGAGGGCGTCGGCGTCCTCGCCACGCATGTCGAAGTAGTGCTGCACGTTGGCCCACAGCGGCCATTCACCCCGGGCGAGCCACGGCGCGGCGATGACCTCGAGGAGGTTGTGCTGGTCCGGCGTGAGCTCGGCGTCGAAGAGCGTGTCCAAGGAAACCTCTGGTGCAAAGCGAGGGATGGCGAGCGACCATGAGGACCGCCCGTGTCCGACGGCGCGTCAGATGGCCCATATTATCGGCGCGGAGCGGCATCACCTCCGTGTAATTTCCCTTACATAGGGCTAGTTCGAAGAGGTGTACGTGACCGACTCCGCTGAGGTCGACGTGGTCGACGCCGAGCTCGTCGACGAGGAGGCGGAGGGGGCGCTGCTGCCCCTCCCTGCGTCGAGCGGCGCCCCGGGCGCTCGTGGACCGGCCCACGCTGCTGCCCCGGAGGCCTCGGTCCCGACGGCGACGGACCTGCCGGTGTACACGAGGCCGACTTCCGGATCTAGCAGGAGACGGCCGACCTGATCGACGGGGCGCCGCCCGGCACTCGGGCGCTGCGTGCAACGGGCGTCACCCTCGGACGGTGCAGTGCTCAACGGGTAGGCGGCCCGTTGGGGTTGCGTTGTGCGTGGCGCTCGGCGTCCAGTCGTGCGTGTTGGGCGGTGTATCCGCTGTCGCAGTGCGGACGGCAGTACTGCCCGGCGGGGGCGTGGCAGGACGCGCACGGGTCCTGGAAGTCCTCGGAGGGGCGCCACGGGCGGGGTTGCTGGTTCGGGGTCGCGCTCATGGCTGGCTCTCCCTGGGTGTGAGGGCTGGGTGGCCGGGCCGGCCGGGCTGATGGGCGCTCGGGTGCGTGTTGGGTGTTGGCGGCGGGCGGTCATAAGGTGCAGGTTCCGGTGCGGGGGCGGTGTGCGTATTGGTCATCTGTGAGATAACCCCTGAGCTGCGGTTTTACGGCCAGTCGTGCTCTCGGCGGGGCGGTAGTGGGAAGGTCCGCCGGGGGCCCATGCGTACGCAGCGTTCGCAGTAGGCCGTGACGCGGTTGGCCGTGCACTCGCCCCACTGGCACTCGAAGTGCTCGCGGGGCCCGCAGATCAGGCACCGCCACAGCGTGATCCCGTGCAGCTCGCACGGCTTGTAGCGCTTGCCCGCGGGCAGCAACTCCAGGGCGGGGCGGGGGCGTTCGAGGCGGGAGACATCGGCGGCCGGGAACGACTCGTCGCCGTCGCGTATCCAGCGGGGCGACAGCTGGGCGTACCGCTCGGGCGTGGTTGTAGTACGGCTTCCCGGCCGGGCTGAACACCATGGCCAGATGTCCGCAGGAGATCAGGGTCTCCAGCCGGTCATGGCTGAACTCACCGCTCAGGCTGAGCATTTCGTCCTGGCGCAGGCTCCAGGCGTACCCGTACCGGCGAAGTATCCGGCGCTCGGTGGCGGCCGGGCCCGTCTGGGCGGCGTCGAGCTCCTCGACGGCCTCGATCGCGGCCGTCGGGTTGGCGGTCAGCTCGCGTACCGCGTCCTCGGCGGCCGTGGCGGTGGGATGGCTGCCAAGGGTGTATCCGTGGAGCTGGTCCACGACGTGGTGGCGTCCGTCGTGCTCGGTGGCGGCGTACCGGGCGGGCCGTTGCGGCTGGGTGCGGCGTCGGGGCATGGTGGCGGAACTCCATCTACGCAAGGGGCGGGAGGTGGCGGCGGAGGCCGGCCGGGCGGCGGTCACCTCCTGGGCAGCGGCCTGTATGCGGAGAAGACGTAGTGGCCCAGCGCGCGCAACATGGCGGCGATCCCCTCCACGGCCGCGGGGTCGTGGTCGGCCTGGCGGGTGTACGCCTCGATCTCGCTGTTCCAGGCGAACCCCTGGGCGGCAAGCGACTGTTCGGTGACGGGCGTGCGGTCGTCAGAGGACTCGGGGGCGGCGACGAGTCCGTGGGCGGGGTCGGGTACGACGAGAAACACCGGGGCTTCCTTCCATGTGGGCCGCCCGGGCGGGCGGCCCACGGGGCCGGGGGGGGGATGGGTGGTCAGCGGGTGACGGTGACGGTGTAGTCGGCGTCCAGGACGGCAAGCGCGGCACGGGTGGACGCGCGGGTCTCCGCGCTCGGAACCGAGAACGGGAAGTCCAGGGCGAGCACCGCGTCGTCCAGGTCGTCGTCGGTTATCGGCAGCGTGTATCCGCTGCGGTAGAGGGCGAGCGCGGTCGCGGTGGCGACACGAACGCGGTTGTAGGCGATGGCTTCCCCGGCCGTGACGTCGGTGCCCAGTGCTTCGCGCGCGGTGGGCGGCAGTTCCGCAATTCCGGCGGCGAACCGGCGGCCGGGAATGCGGATACGTGCCGGTCGCAGGGCGCGGCGCAGTGTTCGAAGCATGGCAACTCCTCAGGCTGGAAGGGGGAGGGGGCGTCACGTGGTGAAAGGAGCGGGGGAGGCGGCGGCCAACGACCTATCACTAATAATAGTGTAATTTGAAGGTGTGTGAACCTACCCTTGACCTGCTAAAACGTCACGACTCGCCCTGGGCGACGGCCGGGCCAGTAAGAGAGATCAGGGCTGGGGGCGTGAGCATCTGTTCCAGTCGATTACAGGCGAGACCTTGGGCATGGCGACTCCCTGAGCTGAAGCGTGGGGAGGTTGACGCGCGCTGAGACGTGCGGGCATGTGCGCTTCATCCCTTGGTGAACGCGGCCAGCATGGCGACGATGGCCTGAGGGCGGCCGGCCGCCTCGACGCTGACTCTTTCTCCGGACGGTCCGACGTACACGCACACGCTGTCGTTCTGAACGGCGCCCACGTGGCCGTCGGTGGGGCAGGGGCGTTGCCAGACCACCCGTGTGGTGCGGGAGTTCTCCTCGATGCGCGCGCCGGGGAGGGTGTCGGCCACGGCCTGGGCAACGGCACGGCGGTTGCGGGCCTCGGCCTCCTTTCGGGCGGCGAGTTCCGTTGCGCGCTGCGAGGCTTCGGCGTGTAACGGGTACAGACGCCGTGCGATCTCGCGGGCGACGTGCCGAGCGCCTGTCGCTGTGACACCGATCCGCGGAGTCAGAACATCGGAATCGTCCGGGACCGCCGCGTAGACCTTGAGGCGGGTGGGCTGGCTGTAGTCGTGCTGGCGCAGGCTCAGTGCGCGCCCCGCGTCATCGATGATGACGCGGGACAGCATGTGATCATGCTCGGGGGAGGGGGCGGTGCGGCAGTGCGTGCCCAGCTCCGCGGCGACCTCGTCGGCGAACGCGGCAAACTGCTCCTGAGTGCTCAACTGCGATGCCATGGGGCGGTGTTCACTCCTTTCGGCTCGCTGCGGCGGGCGGTGCGGGACCTCGCGTGTCCCTTACGGGCCTGGATGATGGCGCGGCATGCGCGTGCAGCGGCGAGGGACAGGCTGAAGAAGACGCCGCCGGCGAGCGCATCGACGGCCAGGACCGCGGTCACGAGCCTGCTCCCCGCTGCTGGTTGCGGATGAGCGCGGCGATCGCGGGTGCCGACAGGATGTCGCTGCAGTGGAAAGCGTCGGTGCATGCGGCCTGCCACAGGCACGCCGGCCGGGAGGGGGTGATTTGGTTGCTTGTGGCGGGGGTGATGGTCCAGGAGCGGCCGTGTGCGTCGGTGACGGTGTAGGTGAGCAGCTCGGGGCGGTCCTGGTTGCCGTTGCCCTGCCAGGTGAGGCCGGCGGCGGTGAGGGCGTTGGTCAATTGGGCGCAGCGCGCGGGGGTGATGTGGGTGAACGTGGCCACGACGTGGGCGCTCCCTCGCTTCAAAGTAATAATAGTTCGTGTTAATTTGGTGTGAGCCCCTCTGAGCTGCAACTCACTCCTGCGAGCCTGGGGAGAGGTCGGCAACCAAGACCGTGGCGTTGTCGGCGTAGCTGCTGGCGTGCTCGATGGCGGCGTTGACGAAGGTGTTGGCCGCGCGCCTGGCGCTCCCGTCGAGGTAGTGGGCGAGGTTGCGGGCGGAGTCCTCCAGGGGCTCGTACGCGCCGTCGCTGGCGAGCAGCAGGCGGGATGCCTCCGCGGGGGCGGTGGCGGACTCGATCGCCGCGTGTCCGTACCGGTCCCTGCACTGGTCGTCGGAGTCGGCGGCTCCCAGGTAGGACGTCACGACGTTGCGGTTGCCGTTGAAGACGCGCCGTTTGTTGTGGTCGGCGGTGAGGCGCCGGAGGGTGCCGTCGGGGGTGAGGGCGTAGGCGCGGACGTCGCCGCACCATGCGACGGTGAGCGGGTTGCCGGGGACGGCTACAGCGGCGGCGGCGCACGCGTTGGGCAGTTCCGCAAACGGGCTGTGGCGCGCGGGGTCGGCGGCGTACCGGTCGTAGACGGCGCGGAGGCCGGCCTCGGCGTCGCCGCGCCGTGCGGCGGCGTGGGCGATGCGGCGGGCGGCGGTGCGGGTCCATGCCATTACCTCGTTGCTGGAGCCGATTCCGTCGCACAGCACGTACGCGCGGGTTCCGTTGTGGGTGTAGGTGGCGGTGGCGTCGCACTGGTGTGAGCGGTCGCCGATGTTCTGGGCGATTGCGTGGGGCATGGAAGCTCTCCTAGGGCCGCTGTCGAGGCTGTGTTCAGCAGGGTGCGCTGCTTCAGGGGGCGAGTGTCCAGGTCCAGTTGCGGTATCCGATGGGGTAGAGGCCGTCCCCACCCGGAGTGACGATATGGGTGACCTCCACGGGGTCGCCGTCGAAGTGCTGCCACGTGATGAGCACGACGACCACCCTGGGCACACCTTGGCGGGTGCCGCCGTCCAGAACGTGCACAGTGTCGACGTCGGCGTAGTCGCACTCGGATGCCATCTCCTGGCTGCGGGCGGCGATCTCGCGGACGGTGTCGAGAGTGAAGCGCGGCCGAAGGAAGTCGCGGTCGGCGGGGTCGATCTTCGCTTCGAAGGGCCCGAAGCTGTCGTCAATCCACACACGGCGGTTGGCCACAGTGTTCCTCTCAGTAGGGGGCCGGAAAGGAGCTGATTTCCATTGCGTTCGCTGTGCTGTCGGCATCAAGGTGCGGGAGGGGGCGGGGGGTTACCCCCTCCCGCATCATCAATAATAGTATGCTTTCTCGGTGTGTGAACCCCTCTCCGAGCTGCGCATTTACGGGTGTGCGCCCGGTGACGAGTCCAGAACCGCGCGCTTCGCTTGATGCTGGACGGCGCCAGCAGAGGGCGGTTCGTGGTCTCGGTAGTCGGACACGACCACGTATCCGCCCGGCACGGTGTCGAGCCGGAGCTCAGGGCCCCAGTCCTCGGCTACGCGGCGTGGGACGCGCTCGATGTCGTCGACTTCGACCTGTGCGGCCCAGCCGGTCACGTGGTGACCGAACTGCCGCTGCCAATTCCGCAGGATGGGAAAGAGCTGTCCGCAGTCGTCCACCAGGGCGGAGGCGCGGGCCCGGCCAGGCGGTGGGCACTCGGCGTACGTGGGGGTGTCGGGGTCGGTTCGCTCTCCGAGGGTCATGAGCCAGCGCATCATGCGTTCTCCATCCGTACGGTGGTCGGCGTGCCGGCCTTCGGTCGGCTGACAGTGCGCCTCGTGCGCTGCTGGGCGAGCAGCGAGGCGGCTTCGGCCTCGGCGTTGCGGGCGCGGTCGTATTCGCTGGCGGCCTCAGTGAGGCAGTAGGGGCCGAGCCACGCCTGGACGTCGGCGTCTCGGGCCAGTGATCCGTCCCGGTTGGCGAGCATGAGCAGTAGGACGGGGTGGGGCTGGGCGGTGAACCAGCGTGCGACGGTCCACCAGGCGGACACGGCCGTGCGCAGGGCGGGCCGGGCGGCGCGGGCTCGGCCTTCCAGACGGGCGGCGGCGTTGCGGTGGTAGTGGGCCGACCAGGTGAGGAACCGCAGCAGGGCGGGGGTGTCACGCTCGCGGGCGGCGGTGCAGATCTGGGGGAAGTCGGCGCGTAGCTCCACGTGTTCGGCGCACGCGCGCAGTACGGCGGTGAGCGTCTCCGTAGTCCTGGGTGATGGCTGGTGTCCGGTGGCGGACTCCATCGGACATACGGACACCTGGGGGCGGTCGGCGGGCGCGTCACGGTAGAGGGTGAGACTGCCGTGGTAGCCGGTGCGGCTGCGGGCGAGCCGCGGGAGTTGCTCGTCCGGCGCGGTGGCCTGGAAGGCGTTGACGGGGCCGAGGCAGGCGCGGACGGCGGTGAACTGGTTCCAGTTCCGCACGTGGTGCGTTGCTGTGACGTGGACGCATCCGCGCACCGCTCCGCTCAGGTCGAACACGACGGCGTCGTGCTCACGGGGCCGGGCGGTGGCGTGCACGGTGCCGGCGGGCGTCTTGACGCTCAACGTCGGGCTCATGGGCGGCTGCTCCTGGTGGTCGACGCGGGGTGTAGGACGGAGGTCGTGTCTCCCCACGCCCGGCGAAGGGGAGCGGCGGGGGTGGGGGAGACAGCGGGGCCAGTGGCGTGCTGGCCTGGGGGCCGTGCGCCCTCCCCTCGGGGGAGGTCGGGGAGGGCGCACGGGGTTGGTGGGCGGTTACGCCTGCGGGGGTGTGTAGTTCCAGGAGGTGCAGCCGGTGCCGTCGGTTCGCGAGCGGGGCCACAGGCGGACAAGGTCGTGTTCGGCATACGGGTACCGGCATTCACCGCATGGCGGGCCCCAGTCGTCGGGCTCTTGGGCCGGTTCGGCGGTGTAGATCTCCGGACGGCTCCAGGGAAGCCGCCGGGGTCGAACCTGACGGATGTGTCGGGCATGAGGTGGGCCCATCCGGCGGGCCACCCGACTACGGGTGTGCGGAGGCATCGGGCGATAGCGTCGCGGACTGCGCGGCCTCGCCATACCTGGGTGACGCCGTTGGGTGCGGTGACGCGGTAGGCGGGCGCTGCGACCTGTTCGTCTGGCCGGTTGATCAGGATGCCGGACGTCCGGTCGGGGACGAAGGTGGTGGTGGAGTGGTTGCGGGTCTGGCGGTAGCGGATGACTCCGTCGTCCGTGATCGTCGCCTCGCTGGACAGCCAGAAGTTGAGGTTGCCGCGTAGGAAGTTGTCCAGCCCCCGGCCGTCTGTTTGGTGGCCGAACCCTGCGGTGCGGGCGGGGTAGTTGCCTGCCCGGCCTGCCTGTTGGGTGTAGCGGGCGTGGATGTCGGCGGCGTCCAAGTGGAGGTAGGGGCCCTCGATGCCCGATGCGGGGATGCGGTGGGCGATGATCCGGGTTCCGGGCAGCGGCTGCCGTGCGGAGACGTCGACCGGGCCCGCGGTGTTGGCCTGCGGGTCAGGCACGGTCGTTCCCCTCGGCGTTGGTGGACGGATCCGGGAGGGCGGGGGCGGTGTAGATGTCGCGGTCCTTGGCGCTGGTGCCGGGGCAGGTGATGAGCGCGATCTCCAGGGTGGTGGTGTCCACGGGGTGCAGCCATCCGTCCCGGACGGTCCAGCCGCAGGTGCGGGGGCGCGGCTCGGCGTCGGTGGTGGCGATGAGGGTGGCGCCGGTGACGGTGCTGCCCTCCAGCGCGAACACGAGGAACACGGCGAGCGTGTAGAAGTCGTCGGCGCCGAGAATGCCGCTGAGCTGGGTGTCCGCTGTTGGTGAGAACGCGACGCTCTGCGTGGTCCGTCCGCAGAATTGCGATGTCCAGCGTGCGTTCACCGGGCCCGATGGCCTCGAACACGGCGGCCAACGCGTCCAGGGTGCGCTCCATGGCGGCCTCGGTCGCGTCCTTGTCCGGCTGGATGAATCCGGGCTGTGCGGGCATGGCAGATCGCTCCTTGGCGAAAGGTGGTCAGCAAAAGGCCGGCGGGGACCGTGCGGGAACGGCGGTGGGGCGGTGGGCGGTACGCCGCGCCGCGTCCGCGCGCACGCTTCTTGGGCGCGGGCTCTGCCCCGAGGACAGGAGCGCCGGGGGCGGTGCGAGCGCTACGCGCTTCGGCATGCGGGGCCGTGCGGGCCGGGCCGGGGAGTTTCCCGGCCCACACGGGGCTGGCTACCGCGTACGGCGTTTCGAGAGAAGGGACCGTGTGGGCCGGGCGGGGGTCCCGACCCACACGGAGATTTGCGGGGGGCAGTGTGGCGCTGCCAAGTGCACCCGTGCTCTGTCCTGGGCCCGGGGGGGGGGGGGGGGGGGGGGGGGGGGGGGGGGGGGGGGGCGAGGGGGGGGAGGGGGGGGGGGGGGGGGGGGGGGGGCCTGGGGGCGGGGTCATAACTCACTAACCAGAACCCCCCCCCCCCCACCCGACCTGCTT
>NZ_JBVHPY010000052.1:0-3125 GCF_055567695.1 Streptomyces sp. NPDC026417 | reverse complement strand
GTGTATGCCGGGTCCCCCACCCCCCACGGGCCTTTGCGGGGAGCATGGTTCCGCTGCAAAGTCCCCCCGTGCTCTGTCCTGGGCCCGTGCGGGCCGGGTGTCGGGGTCACCCGGCCCGCACGGGGGTCTGTCAGCCGTGCGCGGCGGCTGCGGTGAGGGCGGGCAGCGCGAGCGCTTCCAGGGCGGCGGCTTGGTCGGCGTCGGCGAGGGTCTGCGCGGTCGACGTGACTGCCTGCATCACGCCACCGGCCGTCATCTGCCCACCCCGCACGAAGTGAGCGAGGATCGTCTCCTTCGTCTCCTTGCTGATCTTGAGGGTGCTCGTGACGTGCTCGATGGTCTTCGTCGGCTCGGCCACGGGCTTCCCGGCCGCAGCCTGGATCTCGCGGAGCTTCGCCTCCACGTAGTCACGCGACAGGAAGGTACGGACGGCGTCGGCGGTCTTGGACGTGATGACCTCCAGCTCCTTCCTCTGGGTCTCCTCGGACCAGGCCACGACTCCTTCGTCATGCTTGGCACCGACGTGCACGGCACGCATGACGTCCATCGGCATGGTCAGCCCGTTGGTGCACACCTGCATGACCACACGCGGCGTGACCGACCACGCCCCGGCCCCAACTTCGCTGTTCGTGATGACGAACCCTGCAGACACCATGGGGAGTTGGTCACCGCTGCGCCCGTCGAACGGGGAGCGGTACCCGCTCAGCAGCTCGGGCGCCCGGACCGCGACCGCTTCGGACTGCACCCGCACGTACATGCGCCGGTCGGTGAGATCGCACCCAGTGACGTTGGTCGGGTGCCCCGCCTTCTGCACACCCTCCAGCGCGGCCAGCAGGATGTCGAAATTGTCCATGACCTTGTAGCTGTCCGACATCAGCGCGCGGGCCACGCCTTCGGCGGGCGCCGTTCCGGGGATGTGGTCACCCCGGAACGTACGGAGCATGAAACGGCGGCTCGGGTCCTGGCGCAGCCACGCATTGACGTTCTCGTCCAGCAGCGGGACGTTCTCGGCGCGCATGCGGCGCAGGTAGGCGAGAGGGATCTTCAGCTTGTCCGCGATGCCCTCGTCCGCCACGGCGGTGGGGCGGTAGGTGCCGTCCACGTCCGTGACACCGTCCTCGGTGATCTGCCGCTCGATCCCCTCGACCTTGACGCTTCCGTCCTGGAACGACAGGGCGGACGCGGAGACCACGACATCCTGCTTCCGGCGCTTCTGGTCCTCCAGGATGGCCGCGAGGTCCCGAAGATCGGCGTTCCGGGCGCCCCGGGGAGCTGCGGCCGTGGCGCGCTCTGCGTACTGCTGGGTCATTCGGTTTCCCCTTCGCTGTTGGCTTCTGCGGTTCGGGGGGCGGCGCCACCGCCCCCCGAACAACTTCAACAATAGTGGGTTCTGTGAATGTGTGAACCCACCTCTGAACTGCGGCTTCTCCTAGTGCCCGCTCATTCCCAGGAAGGACACGATGGCCTCCGCCCAGTGGAAGTGCTCGAAGAACGCCAACGGCACCAGTGCGAACACTCCGGCCAACAGGTAGTCGTCGGCCTTCGCCCATGCGCGGACCGCCGTGTGACGGATGGTCCGGCGCCACGTGATCTCTACCGTGATCTCGCACCCGAACACACTCGGGTGAAACTCGCGGTGAATCCGCCCCAACTTCCCGCCGGGCCGCGACACGTGCACGTGGTGCACGCCCGAACGGCGCTCAATGATCCGTTCGAACTTCCATGCCAATCCGGCCGCATCGCCCGACTGCCCGTACAGCCTCCGACCCGCCTCTACCTCGCGGCCGGTCGCACACGAAACGAGCTTCATGATCAGTCTCCCCTTTACCCGATCACGGATTGTTGTGTGTGGACTTACCGGGGGGAGCGACGGGCCGCGTCACTCCCCCCGGCGTGACGGCGGCTAGCTCAGGAATCCGCGAGATTCCAGAAACTGGCCCAGGATGTAAGCGATGCCCTGCGGCTTGTAGATCTGCGGGAAACGCCGCATTTCCACTTCGGTCCGCCCGGCTTCGTTCGGCTCGGGAAGCTGGTGGACCAGTCGGTAAGGGGCCTCACCGGTCGGCATTTCCAGGATGACCGCGCCGTGCTTGGTGTTGACGCGAATCCCCGTGTACTTGTCGTCGACGTTGTGGACGATATCCGCCCCCGCGCGCCGGACGGAAAGCGGAAGGAAGTTCGCGACCTTACGGGCCTGGATGGCAAGGCCGTTCATCGGCGCGTCCGCTCCGCGCACTTGGCTGACAGTGTCGCCTGAGATCTTGATTTCCACGTTGTCCCCTTCGTTGATTCCTTGCGGTTCCGTGGGTCGCCTCCCTCGGAACACTTCAAATAATAGTGTGTCGTGAGAGAGATTGGAACCCCTGCTGCACTGGGAGTTGCCACCTACGTTGTTACCTGACGTTGCGTTAGATGCTGCTTAGGAGGTTGCCGTGACCGGAAAGCCGGCTTCTACATAACCCCAGGTCAAAGGCATGTATGAGGTCCGGTCGGGCTGCTGACATCCCCTCAGCAGCAACGATCCCGCACGGAAGAAAGAGAGAAGAAAAGGGAGGGTGGGTGGCGGCGTCGGGGATGGGCCCTGCTCCTTGGGTGGCTGCGCGGCGGGCGGGGCACCGCCGCGCTCTGCGGCCTGGGAAAGGGGAGAGCAGGCGCCCGTGTGAGGACGCCTGTTGGGGCCGCCTGGGCGCGTGGGTGCCCGGAGGGCTCCCAATGCCCCTCACCGACCTCTGACAGCTCCTCACTCGCCCGACTTCCGGCGGGGGTTGGGCCCGGAGGGCTCAACCCCCTGCCCGGGAATTCCGTGATTTGATCAGTGCAGGGAATCCCGGGGGCTCCCTTTCCATTTTCCGTGGTAGGGAATTCGGAGAATCCCTACCACCCTCCCGGGAGGGGACCGGAGGGCCCATCCCGCCCCGGCACCCATAAACCAACCTGACACCCCGTCAAACAACTAAACCTCAACACCCCTCACACACAACGCATTTCGTGCCGGAGGCACGCGGCCTTATGAAACTGGCCGGAGGCCAGTTCCATAAGGCACCGCCGGAGGCGGCTGCTTTTCGCGCGGGGACGCGCGAAACGAGCGAAGCGAGTATTCGGCTGCCGGAGGCAGAGCGAAGCGG
>NZ_JBVHPY010000051.1:0-12574 GCF_055567695.1 Streptomyces sp. NPDC026417 | reverse complement strand
GATCGCGCAGGCCCTGCGCGACGCCGGTGTCGACGTGCCGCTGCGCGACTTCGGCATCCCGCCGCGTTTCCTCGACCACGCCTCCCGCAAGGAGGCCATGGCGGAGATCGGCCTGACCGCCCCGGACATCGCCCACCAAATATTGGGCCCCCTCGGAACGGCCACCGATCTGGCGGTGGCTACGTCTGCCAGAGACGAGTCCTGGTTACAGGTCCAAGAGCAGTCAACCGCAGAGGTTCGCTCGCCTTGTGGAGTGATGCCTGAAGAAGCCCACGAGGAAGATAGGGAAAACCTGTTAAAAGTTTGACCACCGCAACCCGGAGGCCACGACAGGAAGAATTCACATTCTCAGCTTTTGCTACTCGCATCGAGAGTGCACGCCGCGGCCCTGGACAGCAAAGATCGCGTCACCGAAGCCGAATTTTCTTCTAAGCAGCCTCGAATCTCCGCAGCACGAACCCGCACCCACTCAGATAGGGTAAATAACGTGAATACGAGCGAGACCCCCCTGACGGAATTCCTTAAGGCTGACATAGAGATAATTAGACGCTCATGTCCAGCCACGGTAATATTTGCCGTTGGCGGAACGCGCCGATCCGCCTTGCTAAATGGGAATGCGGTGGATGCAACCTACCCCCAGAGGCAAATCAAGGACCTAGTGAGCTCCGCAAGTAAGATGTTTAACTGTGGCGTCAGGCACCTGATTCTCCCGTCTGGCAGGCCTCAAATTTTTGCCGAGAAAGGATTCTATAGAAAGCATGCCATAAGCTGGTATTCTAAGCTGATCGAAAAGCAATCCCTAGAGAAATTTCACGAAATTGACTGTGCAGTGCGACTGGTGGCCGGAGGAGACCTTCCGGGTGAATTGAAGGCGATCTCTTCCGAGATTTTTGCGAAAACTAAAACCTCCTCCGACCGAACCATCTGGATCTATGCAACATTTAGCTATGAAGACTTATGGAAGTCTTATTTCGCTGCAGCCGCCGCGAAGGGCGTAAGATCTCGAAATCAACTCATCACCTCCATATTTGGAGAAGAAATTCCATTGGCTCAAATCCTGATCAGCTTCGGCAAGGTTATGGTAGCCCTCGATCACCTGCCACCAATTCTATTTGATGAGATTCATTGTTACTGGAGGACGCGGCCAGGATTCGCTATAGCCGAGGATGAGTTTCGGACGATCCTGTACGACTTTGCATTCCAGCGGACCACTTGGATCGCAGACAAGACAGGTCGAGAAGCTGCGGTCCTCGATGAACCCCAGCTGTGGCTGAGCGGCCCCACCATCGGCCTGGGGCGCCGAGTCGGGCCTTACTGGTACCCCGACGTCCCGCCCTCACCTGAAACGGATGCGAATCAATGACTGTGCATCTGCTGGTCGACACTGATTTCGGAGTCGATGACTGCGTAGCACTCACATGGCTTCTATCACAGACCGAGGTGGACGCTGAGTTGACGGGCGTGACAACAGTCGCCGGCAACACCGCCGTGGGGAGCGCAACAGCCAACTGCCAGGCTTGGTTAGAATACCTTGGCTACAGCAGGGTGCCGGTAGGGAAAGGCGCCGCGCACCCCTTGAAACGCATGCGAAGCACAACAGGTGAAATGCTGCATGGCCGCGCTGGCCCACCCATTCCCGGCGCATCCCAATACCTAGAGCAGCAATCCGCGCTTGATGTCTACCGCTGGATCACTGACACTTTCAGTAACGTCACGCTCTTGACCCTGGGGCCACTCACTAACCTCGCCCACATCCTCAGCCACGAACCTCAATTGCTGAAGAGATTTTCCCATATCATCGTGCATGGAGGCGCATGGCGATGCGGAAGCAGAACTCCAGTAGCCGACTACAACATATGGCAAGACCCCGAAGCAGCCGACGTCGTATTTCGACAGAAACTTCCGATAGAGCTCTTTACCTCGGACGTGGCACGTGTCCTCACTTATACTCCAGATGATCTGCGCGCTTTAAGCGTTCGAAACTCCCCCACCGACCGTCAATTGACTCGAATGTTGCGAAAGTATTATCACGCGCAGGCCGCCTACAGTGACCGCTACCTCGCCACACTGCCTGATGTGGCAGCAGCCATGTACTGCCTCATCCCTGCCCTGGCGCGAACTCAGTCGGCATTAGTAAGAATTTCCCTTGATGAGCACCTTACACGTGGACAGACGGTTATCGGTACAACCCCGGGAGAACGCATAGCAATGATTGCCACAGATCGTGAACTCAGCGACTTAGCTTCACTTGAGCCCGGGGAAGCGCAAGTCCGACACCATTCCCATGAAATACTCCGAAGAGAGCCTTGCAATGCTGCGGTTGTGCACCACATCGATCCACGGGGCCTGCGCCAGCGATTTCTGCGCGACATTTGCCGGAGCGTAACGTGAGCCTGAAACTGGAAAGTAAGTTCCACGGGGTGATCCTTGACCGGGACGGGGTCCTGGCACAACCGCGCCGCCAGGAGGCTGAGCGGCATTTCCATTCTCTTGGACTCAGCGTGCCTCATATGTGGAAGCTCTGGTACTCCTGGGGAGCTCAGGGAAGTTTTCCCAGAAGCATTGAGGAAGAAAAACAGTTCTGGCCTGCTTTTTGGAGATACGTAGCTCGAGAGAGTTCCCTCCCTGTCCACCAGTCCAATAAGCTGCAGGATAAAGACTACACGGATTTCCTCGAGCCCTTCCCTGATGCCCGCCCAGCACTTGAGGCGCTGCGATTGAGCAAAATGAAGGTCGCAGTTTTGTCCAACTTCACACTCGCAAGCCTGGAAGACTCTTTGAAATCTCTTGGCCTGTCACACCTCGTCGATGTTAGCGTGCCAGCGCACGTACTTGGCATACGAAAGCCACATCGCCAGGCCTATGCACGCACCGCCGGCCTCCTCGGCCTGCGATGCGACGAATGTGCCTTTGTCGACGATACCTTCGAACACGTCCTGGCCGCCGAAAAGGCTGGCATGACAGGCTACTTCCTTGATCGCGCAAATAGTAAAGATCGCCATCCTCGGAAAATATCCAGCCTGTCCGAGGCCGTCACGGACATACTTTCCACATAGATCCCGGATACGGAGGCTTCCCGCCCAAGGTTTCGCTAATGAAAGTAGGCATCACCACTCACCCCTCTCCAGTAATCCGAAACTTGGCGAGACACAATGATTGAAAATCACATTCGAGAATTGCGGAAAATAATCAGCGATGCCGGAAACGGTGGAGGCCTCATTAGCCCCTCTCTATATGATTCAGCGACCGTTGCCTACAACCTAGGGGTTGATGAATGGCAAGAGTTCTCTAGCTGGCTGATGTCAAAACAGTTCCCGGATGGCGGATGGGGAGATCCCTTGACTCCTCTTTATCGTGAAGTACCCACCATGGCTGCCATCCTGGCACTTGCGAGCGGGAAAAACTGTCCTGCCGCGCAGGAATCTATAAGTGCGGGGCTTACCTACTTGGATAACTCTGACCTGCCCTTGCAATCTCTACAGATCGGCGGAAGTGATCTCCCGGTTGGAGCAGAAGTGATCGCTCCCTCATTGCATAACCACCTGAAAAGAGCTCACCTGGTAAAATCAACACTTCCATATCGACAGCTCGAAGAAATCGCTGCTAGAAAGAAGAAGGCGATCGAGTCAGTTCCCCTGAGGCCAGGAGCCCCGTGGCTTCACATTTGGGAATCATGGAAAGAAGGCCCGCTCCCCTCTGAATTCATAGATGGGATCGGAAGCGTAGGTCATAGTGCGAGTGCCACTGCAGCCTGGATACAGCAGGAGCAAGGAAATCCTCAAAATGTCGAATTCACTGCACTGTGTCGCGGATATCTCCAGGCATCCTCCAGGGCAACAGCCTCCCTCTCGAGAGGGGTCTATCCAGTCGGCTGGCCACACACAAACTTCGAGGTGGCATTCATCCTATACGGGCTCATGCTTGCCGGGCTACTTAGTGACGCTCGCTTCGAAGACGTCACCAGGCAGTCCGCCAAGAGATTGAGGAGGTCCCTCAAGAAAACAGGAATCGGAATGAGTGACTACTTCCTGGAAGACGGCGATGATACTAGCGCAGCCCTAGCGGTATTTCACTCTCTGGGTATCGATGCGAGTGTTAATCTCCTGGCCATTTTTGACAATGGAAGCCATTTCTCGGCATACCCTGGCGAGCTGCATTCTTCGCCCAGCCTAACGGCCCGATGCATGCATGTTCTAAAACTCAATGGGCGCTCAATTGATCCTTACGTGAAATATATTACCGAGCGGCAAGAAAATGACGGGCGGTGGCCGCATGATAAATGGAATAGATCGTGGCTCTATACCACCTTGCATTGCGTGATCGCATTGGAGGGGGATCACCGATACGTGGACTCGATCACTAACGCCGCACTAGCCGTACTTAGGGAACAGCACAAGGATGGAGGGTGGGGCTCAACCGGATATTCCAACCTCCTAGAAACCTCCTACGCAGTCCTAACGCTTATCCGTTTTGAAAACATTCCAAGAATCGATAATGCAGTGCGCCGCAGTTTGCATCGAGCATGTGGGTATGTAAACTCAGACCTCCCTCCGGAGGCCATGAAAGTTCAAAGTTGGATTTCCAAAGAACTTTATCGCATGTACCGAATTGATAGAGCTTTCGAACTGTCGGCAATTTTGTCCCTGCAGGCTAGGTTTTCTGATTCTTCTACACTTCTCTGAAAGTGGCAGCTCCCTTTTGTGATCGGAAGGCCTAACTGGCAACCGATCTGGGGAAGACTTGGCTCCTGCAGGAACTATCAAGTATTTTACCGGAGAAGGGTCACACTCAGAGCATCTGGTGGGTGCACGGTCAGGTCGTTTGCACGGCCGGACAGTGCGGGCGAAATCCACAAAGCAGTCGTGACGTTCACTGGCGTTGGTGTTTTTTGGGAGAAGTCGCCCCCGGACTGTCGCCGCCCGGGTCACATTCTGCATCGACTACGTCCTGGTCAGCGGCTGCGCCTGGCGTTCTTTGCCCGCGCGCTTCGGAATATCGAAGTCGACCGCTCACCGTCGGTTTCTGATCTGGTCGAGAGCCGGTGTCTGGGGTCGGCTTCACGAGGCGGTCCTGCACCGGCTCGACGACGTCGGACACGAACCGACTGCCCCTCCTCGTTGGCATCTCCGCCGCGAACGTCCACGACAGCGAAGGACTGAAGCCCATGGTCGCGCGGGCCACCAAACGAAACACGATCCGTTCCGCGGATGGTACTTCCAGCCCACAATACGTCGCGCGCCAGATGAAAATCTTGCATAACGACGCCTCGGCGTCTACAGCAACTCTTGCTTGTCAGCCCGAACGATTCGAAACGACCATCTCATGGGCAAGCTCTCAGACAAGTCCTCTACACCGAAGTCTGACAGATCGACCGATGTCGGCGCTCGGCGCCCACAGGTTAGCTCAAGGTGCCAAGCCTTGAGTTGCAATCACTCTAGGTTCAGATGGCCAATTAGTCGATCCTCTTGTTATCGGTAGAAGTCCATCGAGTCAGCCGATTGAAGGGTTTTTAGCAAATTAACTAAGGGGTGATTTGCGTGAGGCGTAAACTGACCGGCGTGCTCTTTGCGGGATTGGTTGCGTTATCTGGTGTTGCAATATCTTCTCCGGAAGCTAGCGCAGCCGGAGAGACTTGTGGTGCTTACGTTAGCCATCCCGGGGTGCCCGATGGGATAAAGTCGAGAGTCTGTATCAGTTCCTACCTCTCTCAGGGGAAGTGGGTCAAGCAAGCCCACGCCACTATCTTGAATCCCAATGGATACAAGATCTACCTGCAAGCCACTGCAAGCATTGACGGCCTCAATAGTTCATGGTCATGCACCGGGTGGACTAGCTCCGTGGCCTCAGACTGTTATTCTTACGCAGTTGAAGATTCCAGCAGTAGGCGGGCACGGCTGGATCTCTGGACCTATACGGATTATGGGTCCTGGAAGCACTCTGGAACGACAAGTCCATACGCCAACTATTAATTGACGCCATACGCGAGGGTTCGAAATAGGACCTTTATTTGAGCTCAATTTTTCATCCTCAATTCAAGGGACTTTCTGGTCTCGCACGCAATCCTCGGCCATCCTTTGGGCGAGGATCGCGTGCTGTCTGACTCTGTTACGCAGTTCGTCGCTCCCGCTACGAAGGCTGGTTGCCGCCGATCAACGCTTCGGAACTACGGGGCGCCGGAGCGACAACAGCGTAGGTGGCGAAGGCGGCGAGGTGACCGGTGGAGGGGGAAGATACTGCCGTCGTCTACCTCGGTCAGGATGCGGGCTCCGGTCCTGCCGCCGACTCCCGACATCGAGGTCATGTCGCTGGAAACGGGTTAGAACTCCTGTCGGAATGACTTCAGCCGTCGCCAGCAGATGAGTGCGCATCCGAGGGTGAGGAAAGCTTCGTGGATGTCGTCGCGGATCTCCCAGCGGATGCGTAGGCGGTGGAACCGATGCAGGTGGGCAAGGGCGCGTTCCACGACCCAGCGTTGGGTGCCCAGGCCAGGCCAGGGCCGTGCTCGGTGCCGCGGCGGGCGATCATTCGGTTTCACGCCCAGAGCGCGGACCAGGCGGCGGTACTTGTCGTAGTCGTAGCCACGGTCGCCCAGCACCACATCGGGGCGACGCCGAGGCCGGCCGCACCGGCGGCACGGCCTCGAGCAAGAGGGATCAGCTGCGTCACGTCGTTACGGTTGCTGCCGGTCAGTGTGACGGCGAGCGGAATGCCGGTGGCATCGGTGATCAGGTGATGTTTGCTGCCCGACCTGCCCCGGTCCACAGGGCTTCGCCCTGTGTTGACTCCCCCCTTAACGCCTGGATGCGGGATCCGTCCACGGCCGCCCGGGAGAAGTCCGGAGCGCGTTCGCGCCGCGAAGCTCGGCCGGCAGGACCTCGTGCAGCCGGGGCCACACACCGGCCTCGGTCCACTCCGCAAGGCGCCGCCAGCAGGTCATGCCCGAGCCGAAGTCAAGCTCCTGCGGCAGGTATTCCCAGGCGATCCCGGTGTGCAGCGCGACCAAGATGCCCTGGAACCCACCGGTCCGGATGCCGTTTGCGCCCCGGATGCAGGGCCCGACGCTCCACCTTCGGCAACAGCGACTCGATGACCGCCCACAACTCGTCATCGACTTCCCACGTCAGCAGTTTGCGCAGGTCAAGAACGGCGGTGTCTGGGGGGCGGCTGGTGAGGGCATGCGTCTGTGCGACTTCTATGGTCACCCGGTCGTAATCGGCTCAGCCGATGAACGTGACTGCCCGGTGTGTGGCGTGGGTGCTGAGTCAGCCCGAAGTTGCTGGCTGGGGCAGTCGCGGAGCATGGAGAAGAGGACGTTGGCCGGCGCCTGGCGAGGCAGAGCAGGGCTTGGGTGTGATGTTTGCACTGGGCGATCTTCTTGTCGTAGTAGGCCCTGAAGGTCGCGTCGCCCAGTGGGCAGCGAACGCTCCAGCAACGGAAGGTTCGCGAGCCTGGTACGCCTCGCTGGTCACGTCAGCGTCGAAGGCGACGAATATCCCCCCACTCGGCGGTCGCCTGGTTCTCGCCGCCGATCATCCGCAGTGCGCCATCACGGGCCACTTCCGCGCTGTAGGAACGCCTCACCCTCGTCCGTTCTAGCTGTCATGTGGTGGGAGTGGATGAGTGGCTGTGGCCGTTGGCTTTGTCGAGCAGTAGCGACGTCGCTTGTCGATGAGTTCGGGAGGCGCCTCGATACACGGATTGGTGGTGTTGACGAGTTTGGGAGGCACCGGGGTTCTTGCCAGGGCAGCATCGGGATGCTCCTGGTGAAAGGTGCTGGTCATGCCGCGGATGTCGAGGGTCGAGCTGTACGCGGCGATCCGGCGTGACCACCGCGGCGGTATGTCGATGCGGGAGCTTGAGCGCAAGCACGGCGTGACGTGGCGGAACGGTGCGGAAGGCACTGGACTCGGCCTGGCCGGAGCCGCGCAAGAAGCTGCCGCCCCGGGCGAGCGGGCTGGATCCGTACAAGCCAGTGATCGACGAGATCCTCCGGACGGACCTGGATGCGCCACGCAAGCAGCGTCATACCGTCACGCGGATCTTCCACCGGCTGGTCGAGGAACATGGGGCGGACGTCTCCTACGGGATGGTCCGCTACTACGTCGCCAGCCGGAAGCCGGAGATTCTGGTCGCGTCCGGCAAGGCACCGCTGGAGGCCTTCGTCCCGCAGACCCACCAGCCCGGTCACGAGGCGGAAGTCGACTTCGGTGACGTGACGGTGCGGCTGGCAGGCGAGCTGGTGACCTGCTATTTGTTCTCCTTCCGGCTGTCGTATTCGGGCAAGGCCGTCCACCGGGTGTTCGCCTTCTGCGGTCAGGAAGCGTTCTTCGAAGGTCACGTCCACGCGCTTCGGACACTGGGCGGCGTCCCGCGGAGCAAGGTGCGCTACGACAACCTCAAGGCCGCCGTCGCAAGGGTGCTCGAGCTGAGCCGGGCAAGGGTCGAGGCTGACCGGTGGATTGCGTTCAGGTCGCATTTCGGTATCGAGAGCTTCTACTGCCAGCCCGGTATCGACGGCGCCCACGAGAAGGGCGGTGTCGAAGGCCAGATCGGCTACTTCCGCCGCAACCACTTCGTTCCCGTCCCCGAAGTGTCCTAGCTCGCCGAGCTGAACGAAATGGTCGAGCAGTGGGACCGGCAGGACGACGCACGCCGCATCGGTGCCCGGTCCAAGACTGTCGCCGAGTGCTTCGCGCTCGAACAGCCGCTGTTGATGCCCCTGCCCGAGGAGCCGTTCGAGACGGGCCGGCTGTTCAGGCCGAGGGTGGACCGCTATGGCCAGATTCCCGTCCGCACCAACCGCTACTCGGTGCCGATCCGGCTGATCGGCAAGCGGGTGCGAGTCGTCCTGCATGCTTCTCACCTGGTGGTTTATGACCAGAACGTGGAAGTGGCCAGGCACGAGAGACTCATCGCCAAGGGCGCCGTCCGCCTGGAGCTGGATCACTACCTGGAGGTCCTGGTCCGCAAGCCCGGCGCGTTTCCCGGTTCCACCGCCCTCGAACAGGCCCGCTCGGCAGGCAAATTCACCCCTGTCCACGACGCTTGGTGGGCTCAGGCTCAGAAGATCCACGGCGAGCGGGACGGCACCCGCGCGTTGATCGAGGTCCTGCTCCTTGGTCGGCACCTGCCGCACGAGTACGTCGTCGCAGGACTGGCTGCGGCCCTGCGGGCGGGGGCGATGACTGCTGATGCCGTCGCGCTGGAGGCCCGCAAGGCCGCCCAAGCCGAGACCGAACCCGACCCGGCAAGCCGGCCATCGCCCGCCAACTCGTCGGCGAACGTGACGTCTCTGCACGAGTGGAAGCTGTCTCATCTCCCTCCGGACACCCGGCCGCTGCCGTCGGTGACCCCCTATGACCAGTTGCTCCGACATCGTCGCGTCAGCGGCGCAGACCACCGAGAGGGAGAAGCGCAGTGACCCTGCCCCGCCAGCGAGGCTTGACCGAGCAGGCCGCCGACGCCGCCATTGACACCGCCTGTCGCATGCTGCGGCTGCCATCGATCAGAAATGAGTTCAACGAGATCGCCGACCGGGCGATGAAGGACCAGATGACCTACCGCGGCTTCCTCGCCGAGCTGCTGATGGCCGAATGCGACGACCGGGCACGGCGCCGCTCGGAACGGCGGATCAAGGCGGCCGGCTTCCCGCGGGAGAAGTCCCTGCGGGCCTTCGACTTCGACGCCAACCCGAACATCGACGCGGCCACGATCCACACTCTTGCCAGCTGCGAGTGGATCAAGAAGAGTCAGCCGCTCTGTCTGATCGGGGATTCCGGCACCGGCAAGTCCCACATGCTCATTGCCCTGGGCACCGAGGCCGCGATGAAGGGCTACCGCGTCCGCTACACCCTCGCCACGAAGCTGGTGAACGAGCTGGTCGAGGCCGCTGATGAGAAGCAGCTCAACAAGACCATCGCGCGCTACGGCCGCGTCGATCTTCTCTGCATCGACGAGTTGGGCTATATGGAGCTGGACCGCCACGGCGCCGAACTGCTGTTCCAGGTTCTGACCGAGCGGGAGGAGAAGAACAGCGTCGCGATCGCCTCGAACGAGTCGTTCGGCGGCTGGACCAAGACCTTCACCGATCCCCGGCTCTGCGCGGCCATCGTCGACCGGCTCACCTTCAACGGCACCATCATCGAGACCGGCACCGACTCCTACCGCCTTGCCCAGACCCGCGCACGAGCTCACGAGCAGGTCAACCGCCGGCTGACCGGCTGCCGAGCGTGACCCGAGACGGTGTGACTGGCCTCACAGCATTCCCATGGCGTCTGCTGTCGATCCGGCCACTGCTGGTTCGTCCTTCCAGCGACGCGGCCACCGGCCGCCAGAAGGCAAAGCGCAAGGAAAGGCCTGATCATGGACTACGTGGTGCTGATCTATCGGGACGAGTCGAAGGACGGCGAGGTCGACTGGGACCAGCTCGGCAAGGACTACGACGCCTACGCCGCCGCAGCCGTGCAGGCAGGTGTGATGCGAGGCGGCCAGAAGCTGCAGCCGTCGGCCACCGCGACCACGGTGGCCGTCCGTGAGGGCGAGCGCCTGGTCACCGACGGCCCGTTCGCCGAGGCCCGTGAGCAGCTGGGCGGATTCTTCGTACTGAAGTGCGCGGACCTGGACGAGGCGCTGGCATGGGCAGCGCGCTGCCCGGGCGCGAGTCACGGCACGGTGGAGGTGCGTCCGGTGATGCCCACCTGACCGGCGGCGAGGAGCTCGGGCAGATCTTCCGAGCCGAGCACGGCCGGGTCCTGGCCCGGCTGGTGAGCCTCCTCGGCGACTTGGACGTCGCCGAGGAGGCCCTCGCCGATGCCTGCCTGCAGGCAGTACGGCGCTGGTCGGCCGACGGCATCCCGGACCACCCGGCCGCCTGGCTGACCACGGTGGCCCGTAACGCGGCGATCGACCGCATCCGCCGCGAGCAGAACCTGGCCGGCAAGCTCGCGCTGCTGCGAACGGAGACCACGATGGCCCACATTCAAGCGCCACCCGAACCGGCACAGGGCGACATCCCCGATGAGCGGCTGCGGCTGTTCTTCACCTGCTGCCACCCCGCCCTGGCACGGCCTGCTCAGGTCGCGCTCACCTTGCGCTGCCTGGCCGGCCTGTCCACGCCCGAGGTCGCCCGGCTGTTCCTGGTCAGCGAGCCAGCCATCGCCCAGCGCATCGTGCGGGCCAAGCGCAAGATCCGCGACGCCGCCATCCCCTACCGCGTCCCGGACAGCACGGAACTTCCCCAGCGGCTGCCGGCCGTGCTGGCAGTGCTCTATCTGCTGTTCACCGAGGGATACGCGGCCACCGCCGGACCCACGCAGATCCGCCCAGAGCTGTGTGAGGAGGCCATCCGACTGGCCCGCGCCCTGCACCGCCTGCTGCCCGGCGAAGCCGAGGCCACCGCGCTGCTGGCGCTGATGCTGCTGACCGACGCCCGCCGCCCCGCCCGCACCACCGCCGACGGACAGCTCGTAATGCTCGAAGACCAGGACCGCACCCTATGGGACCAACAGCAGATCGCCGAGGGCCGCCGACTGGTCATCACCGCCCTGCGCACCAAGTCGCCCGGACCCTACGCGCTGCAGGCAGCGATCGCCGCGGTGCACGCCGACGCCCTCACCGCACAGGCCACCGACTGGCCGCAGATCGCCTCCCTCTACGGCCTGCTCGCCCAGACAACCCCCTCACCGATGGTCGAACTCAACCGGGCCATCGCCCTCGCCATGGCCGACGGACCCGCCCTCGGCCTGCGCATCCTCGACCAGCTCCAGGAAGACGGACACCTGGCCGGCTCCCACCTGCTGCCCGCCGCCCGCGCCGAACTCCTGCGCCGCCTCGGCCGCACCACCGAAGCGGTCGCCGCCTACGACACCGCACTCGCCTACGTCGGGAACCAAGCCGAACGCGACTACCTCCTGCGCCGACGCAACCAACTCACCTCACCCGACCAAGGACCCACCCATGACCCCCGATGAACTCTTCGACGACATCGCTGCCGACCTCGCCCACCACGGCGCTACCGCCGGTGCGATGTTCGGCAAGCGCGCCCTCAAGGCTCACGGCAAGGCCTTCGCCTGCCTCAAGGACGACTACCTCGCCTTCAAACTCGGCGACGGCACCCCCACCCACGCAGAAGCCCTCGCCCTGACCGGGGCTGAACTCTTCGACCCGTCGGGGAAGCACCGTCCCTTCAGGGACTGGGTCGCCGTCCCCCACGCACACGCAGCTCAGTGGCCCAACCTGGCCGAAGCCGCACTGAACAGCCTCAGCTCATAACCCGCTGCCGAGCGCCACGGCCTGCCTCCCGCCGAAGCAGCGCCGTCATTTCTCATGGACAAGCACAAGCCCAGTGATCACCAACTGCAGCCGAAACTCACCCACAAACGCTGTTGCTGAACGTGAACGAAGCCAGGCCGTTCTCAGACTGGCAGCCGCCCCGTGTTGCTACAAACATGGTCCACCTCACCGTCGAGGACACGGTCTAGCTAGAGGTTGTCCCGTATGGGCCGTGAGTTATCCGGTGAGGGCCAGGTTGTAGAGCCGGGCGATGCCGAGCATGGCCTGGTGAACCCCGTTGCCC
>NZ_JBVHPY010000050.1:0-13077 GCF_055567695.1 Streptomyces sp. NPDC026417 | reverse complement strand
TCATGACCCGCCGCCTCGCCCACGAAGCCACCCCCAACTGGCGTGACAACTAAGCCAAATGAAACGGACAACCCAAAATCAAACGCTCACTGAGAGGGCGTTTGAGGTAGGCAGATTGCCCTTTATGCCCTAGTAAGACGGTGTCCTATGTGGTGAGGCGTCCTTGGTCTGGGCTCGTCGTGGGCGCGGGACGTGGAGTTGGATCGTTCCGGACGGGTTATGGGAGATCGCCGAGCCGCTGATCCCGCCGGCGAAGGTGCGGCCGCAGGGCGGTGGAGCGCGGGGTATGCAGATTCCTAATCACGTGCCCGGGTTCACGTCGCGGCCTCTTGACGGTTCGAGACTGAGTGACAATGACTCTAGGCGCAGGTACATTGCACTCCTATAGTCCGCGCATGCCACAATTGCCCGATGCTGTGCTGTGGTCAATACCCGCATTCGTACTGCTCGCCGCACTGGAAATGATTAGCTACTGGATCCATCCCGACAATGGCACCGCCGGGTATTCCCTCAGCGACACCGTGACAAGCCTGTCAATGGGCCTTGGGAGCATTTTCTTCGATTTCCTCTGGAAGATCCCGATCGTTGCGATCTCTACCATAGTCTATGGGCTGACTCCGCTCCGGGTGCCTACCACATGGTGCGCGACACTCGCGACACTGATAGTGCAGGACTTCTTATTCTACTGGCAACACCGTTGCCACCACCTAGTCCGGCTCTTATGGGCGTGCCACGTTGTGCACCACTCCAGTCGCTATTTCAACCTCTCTACTGCTCTGCGCCAGCCGTGGACTAGCCTAACCGTGTGGCCCTTCTACGCTCCGATGATTATCTGCGGGGTACATCCGGCGGTGCTGGCGTTCTGCTCGTCATTGAATCTCGCTTACCAGTTCTGGATACACACTGAGCGCATAGGCAAGTTGCCTCGCCCAGTAGAGTTAGTTTTCAACACTCCCTCGCACCACCGCGTCCACCACGCCTCGCAAGGCGGATACCTGGACCGGAATTTTGGCGGCATCTTGATTCTCTGGGACCGAATTTTCCGCTCCTTCGCCCCCGAGATCGATCGCCCGATTTATGGGCTGACCAAAAACATCGAAACGAACAACCCGCTCCGCGTCGCCACCCACGAGTACGCAGCGATCGCCCACGACATCACAAGCGCCCGCACTTGGCACGACAAGGCGAGCTACCTCCTGCGCGGTCCCGGCTGGCGCCCATAAGGCGATCATCATGCTTGGAGGGGAGCGCCAGACACGTCCGATCGCCAAGATACTCCCAGCGCTGCAATGAAAATGAGTCCGGGAAGGTCTATACGGAGCTGATGCCGAATCGCGAGCAAGTCGGAGGTCACGGGGAATAATGCGGTTCGCTTAGATTCGGCCAGCCAGTGAGCCCTTTCCAACCTGGCGTCCGTGCTGGTCAACACTCTGCTCCGGTCGGGTCTCCGCAGTCTGCATAAGCCTCTGACCGCGGCCTCCGCAGTCGCCGGACGCTTACGAAAACCTCCTGCGGACCGCTCCGAACGGCTCACGCGCCAGGCACGGGGCGGATGCCACGCTGCCAGAGCAAGCGCCGGTACTTGTCGTGGTCGTAGCCGCGGTCGGCCAGCAGTGCGTCTGGCCGCCGGCGCGGTCTGCCGACCCGGCCCGCGACGGCCGGGATCTTGTCGAGCAGCGGCACAAGCTGGGTGACGTCGTTGCGGTTCCCGCCGGTCAGCGACACCGCGAGCGGGATGCCCTGCCCGTCGACGATGAGGTGGTGCTTGCTGCCCGGACGCGCTCGGTCGACCGGACTGGGCCCACTTTCGGGCCCCGTCGGGCCACGCGGACGTGCGAGGAGTCGATCACCGCCCGGGACCAGTCCAGCTTGTCCTTCGACCGCAGCTTCTCCAGCAGCACCCCGTGCAGTTGGTCCCAGACGCCGGCCTCGTTCCAGACTGCCAGGCGCCGCCAGCAGGTCATCCCCGAGCCGAAGCCCAGCTCCTGGGGCAAGTACTCCCATTGGATCCCCGTATGCAGGACGAAAAGGATCCCGCACAGGGCTTGGCGGTCCGGCACTCAAGGTCTGCCCTCGACCTGCTTCGGCGCCGGCTCGGGCAGCAACGGCTCGATGAGTGACCAGAGTTCATCCGACACGATCCACGGTCGCGACTGGCGTTTCCCCACGACGAGATTAACGAGCGGACAAGCCAACAGTCACATGATCAACAGCTTTTGTTAGAGCCAGTTAGCCGACCGCGCCTACATGGGCGCACCTCATAAACTCGCCTGCTGCCCCATTGCTCACCGCCGACAACTCTGGCACTGTGCTGAGGCTGGGATGCAAGGCCACTGGTCGGCTATGGATGTCCGGGGGCATGCCATGATCCGGCCTTGTGGATGACCATTCGCTTTCACCCGCCTGGCTGGTCTCGTGGACAGACAAAGTCTCCGCCACCCTCACCGCAATGACAGGCGAGTTCGAGCGCCGGCACGGCTTCTCCGTGGCGCCAACGAAGTCCGGCTGGCCAACCGCCACGATCAAACCGCGGCTCGCGCCCTTGCCCAGGCGAGCCTCATCCCGGCCAACCTGGTCCCCTTCCCAAGTGACATCCTTCTGCGACTCCCGCAGTACGGCGTAGTCAATATCGGCGCGGACCAGGGGGACCACGGTTTGGTCATCGGCTCGAACGGCGGCGGCCTGTCCTACGTCGCGAGCCTTGGTGGGTTGGTACATCGGACGAGGACGGCCTCGCTGAACGAACCGGAGCTCGACAAGGAAGCCGATGACCTGCGGCAGTGCCTCTAGAACTGCTGGAGCAATCCTTGACGCGGTTCCTCGACGACGGCGAGCCGGATCTCTGAAGATCAGCCCGCGCGGCCCATTCCGTTAGACGCCCTTCGTCCGTTTTATGACGTTCTATAGATAAAAGGTAGACATTAGGTGAGGAGGTTCCGGCTGCCGCCAACTCGAGCACCGTCACTTCGAGGTCCCCCTACACGGGCCGGAGGCGGTTACGCCTTGTCGAGTGCAACAACGATGCCGCCATTTGTTCTAGTCTTGAAACGGGTTTTGCGGTCGCACGGGGACACCTGCTTGGGCGACGTACTATCGCACCACGGCCGGCTGGGACTAGTGACTGGCCCCCTCTGCCTTAGCCCCCGTATCGATTCGAATCAGTAAGGACTTGAAGTGGACGAGACCAAGCGCCGGGGAGAGACTAAAATGACCAGCGCCGCGTCGAGGTTGTGGGAGCGGGAAAAGGAATGCCTCGCCTTGGACGCAGCAATGAACGCCGCTGCGCACGGGAGGGGTGGGCTGCTGCTGATCGAGGGGACAGCCGGGATCGGTAAGACCCGGCTTCTTACCCAAGCAAGACAGAGAGCCTCAGAGTCCAATTGGGACGTGGTCTCAGCGCGGGGAGCTCACCTAGAGCGTGACTTCGCGTTCGGGATAGTGCGGCAGTTATTCGAACCTTTACTAGCTGGCTTAAGTCCGGCCGAGCGGATCACCCTGTGGGGCGGTCCCGCCGCCGGGGCCAGGCGAGCCTTCGGCCCAGTCAGCCCGGCCGCAGAACTCAAAGGGGACTTTGCGGTGCTGCATGGCTTGTTCTGGTTGACCATCAACGCTTGCCAAGATCGGCCGTTGGTGCTGCTGGTGGATGACTTGCAGTGGTGCGACATCCCCTCGCTACGTTTCCTAGTCTACTTATTGCCTCAGCTTAAGGAACTTCCGGTACTAGTTGCAGCCGCCCTGCGTACAGGTGAATCAGCGACGGAGGCTCAGTTGCTGGGGCAGCTCACCACAGCGCCCGAGACGAGGATATTGCGGCCGGCTCCACTCAGCCCGACCGCCACAGCCAACCTGCTGGACGGAACACTCGGCGACGATGCGGTGCATCCGGCATTTGCCGCGGCTTGCCACGAGATGACCGGGGGAAACCCATTCCTTCTGTGTGAGCTAGCCCGCACCCTCACCGCTGAGGGGATCGACCCCACTGAAGCCAACGCCCCTCGAGTAACAGACCTGGAACCGCAGGCCGTGACCCGGCTAGTAGCCGTGCGGATGGCCAGGCTCTCTCCCTCAGCAACGAACCTGGCTCGGGCAGTTGCGATCCTTGGGGATAGTGCGTCACTTGCCACCGCCACCAGCCTGTCCGGATTCATGTCTGCCTCGCATCACCCGGAAGCCCTGCGCCTAAGCGGTGACCAGGCCAACGTCGGCACTAGTATTTGCCCGCAAGCCCTTCCCACCGGTGTACCGCACACCGAGGCACTAGCCGAGTTGGTAGGTCAAGGCATCCTGGGTTTCGACCTGCCCCGAACAGGCCGCACGCCCGCCGCCCTGTCGTTCGTGCATCCACTGGTGCGCGCCACCGTCTACCAAAGCATCGACCGTGCCGACCGCGCGACTGCTCACCACTACGCAGCCAGACTGCTTATCGCCGCTGGCGCCGAACCGGAAAGGGTCGCCGCTCACCTTCTGAGCACTCCTCCCGCCGCCGATTCCGCCACAGTTGACATCCTGCGGGCAGCAGCCAACGCCGCTACCAGCCGCGGCGCTCCCGACGGCGCCTATGCCTACCTGTGCCGAGCTCTGTACGAGCTGCCCACAGACCAACACCTGGATCTCCTCGTTGAGGCCGGACAGGCCGCGATGCTGGTTACCCTTCCTGCCGCCGCTATTCATCTGCAGCAAGCCCTGGACCAAACCAATGACCCTGTGCAATACGCCAACATCGCCATCCTCCTGGGGCCTACGTACGCCTACTTACTGGACACAGACCGCGCTCTCGCCGTGATTTCTCAGGCTCTGCATCAGTTACCGTCTGGGGAAGAGGAACGCATACGGCGTCTTGAGGCGTGTCTCCTTGATACGGCAACGTGGTACACCGGGGATGCCGATGTCTTTGCTCGCTTGCCTGCCCTGTATCGACTTTCCTCACATGACAGCGTTGCTGGCCGCTTACTCGATTGCGTGATTGCCGCCCGTGAAACCCTGCTTGGAGACCCGGCAGCCGTGCCCCGTGCCCGACGGGCGTTGACTGGACAGGCTCTCTCTAACAGGGAGGGCAGCGATCCTGCCCTAATGTGCGGGTGGAATGCCCTGCTAGCTGTAGACGATAACGCTGTGCTCGAAGGACTGCAGAGCGAGGTGAGGCAAGCCCACCTGAACGGTTCGCTATATACCCTAGCCCAGGCATACACCTTGCGATCTGCCGCGTGGCTGAGGCAGGGCGAATTACGCGAAACCGAACACGACGCCCGAGAGGCCCTACGTGTGGCAGCACTTGCTGGATTGGATGCTGCCCGGTACTTCGCAGGCACCTTTCTGGCGCAGACCCTGACCGAGCAAGGACGACTCTATGAGGCCGAACAGGCCCTCGCAGCGATTGGAGTCCTCGCCACGCCCATACCTTCGGGCCCTGTATATATGGCACTTGCCGCGCTGGCTGGCCTCCACCGACTACGCGGCGACTATGAAGCAGCTTTGAACGCTGCGCAATTGGCTCAGCGTTCATGTCAGAAATATGACATCCGTAACCCAGCCGTCGTTGCTTGGCGCACGGAGGCGGTCTTGGCTCTTCAAGCGCTAGGCCGTAGTAGTGAAGCGCATGCGATAGCCGTAGAAGATTGCCGCCTGGCCCGCCTATGGGGAGGACCTAACGCTCTGGGCCGAGCACTGCGCGTATCTGCTCTGCTCGTAGGTGCCGATCAAGGCATACCTCAACTGCAGGAAGCGATTGAAGTACTCAAGGGCAGCTCAGCGCGTTTGGAATATGCCAAAGCACTCGCGGACCTGGGCAGTGCGCTGCGCCGAACCAGGCAACGCAAAGCTGCTCAGATTCCGCTTCGTCACGCCTTGGACCTGTCATCTCGGTGTGGTGCCGCTTTGTTGGCCGAGCAGGTGCGTGCCGAATTGGCCGCGGCAGGTGGGCGCCCTAGACAACATGCACTGACCGGACCGGAGGCGCTGACGCCTAGCGAGCGACGAATCGCTAAATTGGCCGCGGGCGGAGCGACTAACCGACGCATCGCGCAGCTGTTGTTCATCACTCCCAAGACCGTTGAGGTCCACCTGTCAGCTGTTTACCGCAAACTGGGCATTACCACGCGCACACAACTGGCCAGTGCGCTGACATGAAGTTGCAAGACGTATCGGGCAGCCTCTACGTCCTACACCAAGCAGGTTAGGGGTTTCTCAGCTTGTAGTGGTTCCGTCGTGGAGCAGCGACTAGGGGTCTGGCGCGGTGGTGGTGAGACGGAGGACGATCTCGGTTTGGTTGTGCCGCAGGATCGTGGAGAGTTGCGAGCATGGAGAGGGGAGATCACCCGTTTAACTGGTTCTTCAGAAAGAGGCTGGAATCGATCTTGGCGTTGCTGTTGCTGTTGCTGTCAGGGCAAGGTTCTGCAGGTTTCGGATGATCTTGTGCTTGATGACCTGTGGGAACGAATAGCCCTTCCGCTGCCTCCTCGCGCGCCGCGGCGCCGTCGGCATCCGGACCGGCTACCTATCGAGGATCGCGTAGCTTTGCGCAGCATCGTTTACATGCTGTCCGGGAGTGAGCTGTGCAGACGTTTCGGCGGAGCGGATCGGCTGCACAGCGGGGTGACGTGCTGGAGGCGACTGCGCGACGGGACAGAAGCCTGAGTCTGGCCTCGACTGCACGAGATGCTCTTGGCTGAGATCCGGGCCAAGGCCAGCTGGACAAGGATGACGCCGCGATCGATGCCTCGCATGCGAGGGCCCTCAAATGGGGGGCCCACACCGGGTCTTCGCCGGTGGCCGCGCCCGTCCGGGCAGCAGCACCACCTGTTTGGCTAGGGATCCGTAGCGCTCGAGAGGCTAATGAGTTGGTGCGTGATAGCGGGTGGGCATTCTCTGCTGGCGAGGGACATGGTTGGCCGTTCCGTGAGGGCCGGCCCGGAGTACCTGCGGAAGTGGCTATGGGGCAAGCACATCGGCGTGCGCATTGCCCGCAAGGGGGTCAAGTCCGGCGACCCGTTGGGGCGCCGACGCTGGGTCATCGAACGGACCATGTCCTGACTGACCGGCTACTGCAGACATAAGCACCGCTACACGTGCCTGGATCTTCCTCGACGAATCAGGCGTTTCCCTGCTCCCTCAGATCCGCCGCACCTACTCGCCTCAGGATTGCTCCAGCAGTTCTAGAGGCACTGCCGCAGGTCATCGGCTTCCTTGTCGAGCTCCGGTTCGTTCAGCGAGGCCGTCCTCGTCCGATGTACCAACCCACCAAGGCTCGCGACGTAGGACAGGCCGCCGCCGTTCGAGCCGATGACCAAACCGTGGTCCCCCTGGTCCGCGCCGATATTGACTACGCCGTACTGCGGGAGTCGCAGAAGGATGTCACTTGGTGGATGGAGGAAGTAGCCGCTGCCCACTCCGCCCCGGTGCAGTCACTGAAGCGGTCTTACTGATCGTTTCAGAATGAGGTTCGGAGCTGTCTCAAGCAGATGATGCTGCAGGCGAGTTGGAGCAGGCCCAGGTGGAGACTGGCACGTATCTGGTAGCGGATCCGGAGTCGCTTGAAGTGGTGGAGTCAGGCGAAGGTCCGCTCGACGACACAGTGAGTCTTTCCCGGCCGTAATCATGGGCCGTGCCTTCGCGGGCGATCTTTGGTGTGATGCGCGGGTCCGGAGGAGGCGCCGGTCCTTGTCGTAGTCGTAGCCGCGCGTCCGCGAACAGCCGTTGGGGCCGGTGACGAGGTCGGCCGCGTAACCCCCGGACGCGAGGTATGGCGTCCAGCAGGGGCATCAGTTGGGTGACGTCATGACGGTTTCCGCTGGTCAGCGTGATGGCGAGTATTCCGTGCCGGTCGACGATGAGGTGGTGTTTGCTGCCGGGCCGGGCACGGTCGACCGGCGAAGGTCCGGTGTGAGCCCCCCTTTGGCAGCCCTGACATGCGAGCCGTCGACCGTCGCGTCATCCATCTCTGGCAGACCTGCTCCCCGCAGCTCTGCCAGCAGCACCTTGTGCAGGCGGGGCCAGACGCTGGCCTCGGTCCAGTGACGAAGACGCCGCCAGGCCGTCACACCGCTACAGCCGACCCGTTCAGTCGGAACATCCCGCCAGCTCACGCTCCTGCACAGCACGTAAACGATGCCCCGCAACGCAACCCGGTCATCCGCCGGCAACCGCTGCCGCCGAGGCGGACGAACAGGCAACAACGGTTCCACGCGTTCCCACAGGTCATCAGGCACAAGATCAGCAGACACCCAACAGGTCCTGCCGACCAACACCCAACTGCCAAGCCACACAACGAATTCTGAAACGATCAGTAGGGAGGGGAACGGCTGGAGGACGAACCAAGTCGATCCCGATCGATCCGGTACTGCGGAGACTAGCCGTCCGGCTGGAGGAGGTGGTCAGATCCGCGAATGCCTGGGACGCTCCCGTGGCGGATTCACCACCAAGATCCACCTTGCCGCCGACGGACGATGCAGCCCCTCGCCTTCCTCCTGACACCCTGACACTACGGTGACGGGCCCCAGCCCGAATCCTGGCCGTCCTCGACCTCGCCCGAACGTCTACTACACGAACGACCTGCCCGTTTCGCCACCTTTGGCCTGGCTAACCCCCTTACCTTCTTGGTGGCCCCGCAACGGGACGCCCGCCTCCGGAGTTGGCATGACTTTCTCTCCCTGTCGAACGCATGGCCTGGGGGGGTGTCACCAGCCCCGGAGGCACTGACAGACCGCTGACTAGGGGCATGACCACCGGCATCTTCGCAGGTCGGAAGGCTCTTCGTAATGTGGATGTGGCAATCGGTGCCGAGGGACGGCCGGGCGGGAACGACCAGAGGAAGCGCGTGATCGACGTCAGCGAGATCAGCGCCTCCTCGGCCTGGACGTCGGCAAGGGCGAACACCACGCCACCGCCGTCACCCCGGCCGGGAAGAAGGCCTTCGACAAGCGGTTGCCCAACAGCGAGCCCAAACTCCGCGAGGTCTTCAGCAAGCTCACGGCCAAGCACGGCACCGTGCTCGTGGTGGTCGACCAGCCCGCCTCTATCGGTGCCCTGCCGATTGCGGTCGCCCGCGACATGGGCTGCGAGGTTGCCTATCTGCCTGGCCTGACCATGCGGCGGATCGCCGACCTCGACCCCGGCGAAGCCAAGACGGACGCCCGCGACGCGTTCATCATCGCCGACGCAGCCCGCGCGATGCCTCACACGCTCCGCTCCATCGAACTCGCCGACGAGACAGTCGCCAAGCTGGAAACAATCGTGGGCTTCAACGACCACCTGGCCGGCGAGGCCACCCGCATCAACAACCGGCTGCGCGGCCTGCTCACCCAGATCCACCCCACCTGGAGCGAGTCCTCGGCCCCCGAATCCAGCACCCGGCCGTCCTGCGCCTGCTGGACCAGTTCGGGTCCCCGGCCCAGATCCGCAAGGCCGGACGCCGACGGCTGGTCAGCCTGATACATCCCAAGGCCCCGCGCATGGCCGAGCCATTGGTCGAGGACATCTTCACGGCCTTGGACGAGCAGACCACGGTGGTGCCCGGCACCGACGCGGCCGCGCTGATCGTCCCTAGCCTCGCCAACTCACTCCAAGCCGTCCTCGACCAGCGTAAACTCCTCACCACACGGATCAAGGAACTGCTGGAGGACCACCCTCTTTCGAAGGTCCTGACGTCCATGCCGGGGATCGGCGTCAGGACCGGAGCGAGGATCCTCATCGACGTCGGCGACGGCAGCAACTTCCCCTCCGCCGCCCACCTCGCGGCCTACGCAGGTCTCGCTCCCGCGACCCGCAGCTCCGGCTCGTCGATCCGCGGGGAGCAACCATCCCAGCGAGGAAACAAGCATCTCAAATCGGGCGTTCTTCCTGTCCGCGATCGCGGCACTGCCCGACCCGGCCTCCCGGTCCTACCACAGACCGCTCAGGGAAAAAGCACCACACCCAAGCCCTCCTCTGCCTCGCCAGACCACGAGCCGACGTACTCTCGCCATGCTCCGCGACGGCACCTTCTACGACCCCCAACCCGCCCCCACGGGTTGACGAAACCCGTAGGCGCACCCCACCACCAAGACCCGCCGCACGACAGGTCTCATCAAGCGATAGTTGCGCAGTGCCGCAGTCAGCGGGGACGGCGTAGGAGGACCCACGGCTGGCCTGCGATCCACGTTGCGGTACGGCGACTCCTCAAGGTCGAGAACTTCGTTCGCAAATTCCTGGGGTCCCCCCCCAATGCCTCCGCCTGCCTGCCCATGTAGAACAGGGAAGGACGAGATGAGCTGAACCCAACTGGTGGCAGTCGCTGCACGAGTTGCCTCGACTTCAGTACCATTTTTCGGCTTCACAGGAATATCACTGTCACTTCGCGAACAGCTAGACGCATTTGGAATAATGGGATTCAGGGCGACCTCGGCAAATTCGCCATTGCGGCGGTAGGGGATCAGGGTACTCGCCCAAAATGAGGAGTCGACGTGAGAGAAGACGAGGGAAGCACGAACGGCGTTGCAAATGCCAACGAGCGTAGCTCTATCACCGAAACGATGGGTTACGGAAATGGTATCACTCCAGCGAGAAGGATTGCCAGCCGAAGCCTCAAGTTTTTCACGACGACGATTGTTGCACCTGCTATTGTGACGATTTTCTCCACCGGCGCTCTGGCTGCATTCTCATGGGTTTCCGACGCAGTTGGCGATGGCGCGGCTGCGGCCACTACAGCTTCGAACGGAGTTACTTCCCGCGAATCCGCTGTTCTATCCGCCGCAACCAAACGCGGTTACCTGATTGTTGGCGTTGAACCCGATATCCCCGGCCTGGCTATTAAGGATCCTACTACAGGTACCCTTTCAGGTTTTGACGTTGATTTGGTCCGTTCGGCCGCGAAGGAACTAGGCTTCCCCGAATCAAAACTTCGGTTCGTTGCAGTGAACAGCACCACTCGCGATTCCGCGTTGGCAGTTGGTCGGGTAGATCTAGTCGTGGGGGCATACAGCATGACGGCCGACCGTGAAGAAAAAGTTGACCTCGCGGGGCCCTACTATCTGACTAGCCAAGCATTACTCGTTCGGTCCGAAGAAAAGGGGGTGGGAGAGCCAAGCGACCTCAACGGGAAGAAGGTTTGTGCGGTTAGTAATTCGACTTCCTTTAAGAATGTCCGGAAGTACTTCCCGGACATCGACCTCAAGCTCTCTGCCCGCTACAGTCAGTGTGTGGCCGACCTTAAGAGTCGGACCGTTAGTGCCATTGTCGCAGATGACGTCATCCTCAACGGACTGCGCTCGAATGACCCAAGCCTGAAAATAATCGACAGCCCGATCCATTATGACGCGTACGGGATCGGAATTAAACAAGGCGAGGCGGCTCTCGGTGAAAAGTTATGTAAGGCGCTCGACAACTTTTCCCGCAGTGGGTCTTGGCAGAAATCTTTCGATAAGTGGCTTGCACCTTTTGGCGCTGCCGAGCAGTCGCCACCGAGCGACTGCGGCGGTGATTGGAAAGCGGTGGCCGACGGAACTCCCCCACTATCTAGCAGGACCTCATCTCGGGCAGGCGGTACGAGCTTTACCCGATAGCCAGAAAGTGAAATTTTACTTTTACTCCGGAGAAATATTCTTAGATCACTCGTTTCTCACCATCGGAAACCATGAGAAGTCAAAAGATCAGCAGATCTCGGCGAGCCCCAAGAGGCAACAATGAGCGACCAAACGGCGGGAAAGTTTAACATACCATCCTTTTCGGGATTCATAGAAGCATCAAATTTCACAGAACGGGGCGATCCGAGGTCTCCCACCCGGGTCATCGCGGCTCGCGTTTTGCGCGATCTTTCCATCGTAATCGTCCTAGCCGCCTGCGGAATGACCGTGGCGCGAATTTTCTATTCCCATCTGGGTGGTGATGGGTTCCTAGTCGGATTACTGCTAGCAATGGCTCCGGTCCCATTTGTTGTATCTGCGTTCCTCTGGCTCGACCGGGTGGAGCCAGAGCCGGCAAGTCATCTCTTCTTGGCATTCTTCTGGGGCGCGTGTGCGGCCTCCCTATTTGCGGTTGTATTCAATGCGAAAGTGTTAAATGCGATTGCCTCAATGTGGAGTTCCACGGATCCTCACTTTATCCAGATAGTCGCTGTAGCGCCACCTGTCGAGGAGTTCGGTAAAGGCATACTGATCGCCCTTTTGGCATCCTTTAGGAGTGCAGAATTTGATGGGGTGGTAGACGGTATCGTCATTGGCGGCATTGCGGCGGCAGGATTTGCCTTCGCTGAGAACATCGTTTATTTTGGAAGTTCATGGATGCAGGATCCGAAGGCTGCTGGCGGAATCACTGCACTGGCCGTGATGCGCGGAATATGTTCCCCCTTCTCTCATCCGCTTTTTACCGCTATGACGGGAATAGGAATTGGGGTAGCAAGTCGAACTACCAGCAAGCTTCGGCGATTTTACTATCCAGTCTTGGGTTATCTGGCGGCCGTAATACTCCATTCCGCTTGGAATATGTCAACGGAGTTGGGTTCAGGGTTCGTTCTGTCCTACGTTCTCTTCATGATGCCCTTGTTCGGTGCAGCTGTCTGGCTCGCAGTCCGGTTCCAGAACACAGAGGTGCTTCTGCTTCGGAAATGGCTTCCGGTGTACGCGAAAAAAGGCTGGATCATGCCTGCAGACCTTCATATGCTCTGCAGTCCTGCAGAGCGTCGTCGCGCATGCCGTACTGCCCGCCATAGGCTGGGACGGCAAGGTGCTCGATCGATGCACCGTTACCAGGCGTGTGCAACGGAACTGGCTTTTTTGAGGGACAAGTTATCGCGCGGGATGGTTGAAGATGGATTCACTCTTCGTGAGGCGAATCTACTTTCACACCTCTACAAGGAATCCAATTTCCTTGAGGAGCGGTTGGCGAATAGTATCTCTGAAGTGAATGCCGAAAATATTCGTTCATGATTGAAGATTCACGGGTTCACTTATGTCACCCGAACGGTTGGCGAGGCGCGATCGCGGCAGAGTTACGAGTTGGTGCGTGGTAGCGGTTGGGCATGCTCTGCTGGTGAGGGGTATGGCTGACCGTTCGGTGTTGACGCATCCGTTGTTCACGGGGATCTCGACAGCTCATCTGTCGTCTTTG
>NZ_JBVHPY010000049.1:0-13978 GCF_055567695.1 Streptomyces sp. NPDC026417 | reverse complement strand
GTAGTGGCTGGGGCGGGGATTGCAGTGGTAGTCACGGCCTCCGGCCGGCCAGCGCACGGTCCGGCGGGGGACAGTGTGGCGGTAGGGGTGGCGGTGGGGGCCATGACGATCACATCCGGGGGTCTTTCGGTGGGTGATCCGGTTCCTGGCCGGATCCGTACCCCTAGTTCTACGGGTTCCCGACATATCGAACATCAGGGAACACCCCCTAAGAAAACCAACCGCCCCTCCATTGGCCATGGCGGCTTCGCGCCCATCGCATGCGGGGCGCCCGAACGGGCCGCACCCCGGGCGGTGCCACCCCTCCGGTCCGCCAGCCGGTGCAGCACCTCCGCTGCCGCGTCCAATCCCAGCGGCGTCAGCGACCACGGATTGCCGCCCTCGCGCGTGCTGCCCTCCGAGAGGGGCAGGCCGTGCCGGGATAGATCCAACAAGGGGGTTGCGAAAAGCCTTGTTGTCCTTGTGGCCTGGCGCCGTGAGCCGGTGGATCTGCTCTGCCGTGGCCACCTTCAGCACACCGAGCGCGGACAGGACGTGCCCGCGCATCGCGCTCGTGGCCCCGTACGGATACGTCTTCGAACCACCCACCCCTATCTCCACCCTTCCTCTCGCTGGCCCACATCCGTCGGCGTCAGGCGCCGCTGCGGACCGGCGCCAGCCGTGCCGCTAGCAGCCGATGCCGCCCGTCGGGGTGATACCGACCAAGACTGGTCAAGGCACTGACCTGCGCAAACCGAGGGCCGCGTACTACGTGTGCCGGTAGGGAGGTTGGTAGGGGAAACGGTAGGGAGACCGGTAGGGGAATCGGCCCCCGGCCCGAACCCCACCGAGGACGGGCTGGACAGGCACCCCGCCCGGGCGCTCTCGCACAACGCGCACTACGCTCTCACTCCCAATGACGGCAAGGATCTGCTCCGGTCGCCCGCTCAGGTACTCCAGCTTGCACCTCCCCCTGCTTGACCGCTGCCTGCACCAACAAACCGGCGCCCGAGCCCGTCGTTGGTCTCCTCCCCCTCTGGGCGCTGACCTTTCGGCACCCTGTGTGCATCAAGACGGGGTTGCCTTGGCGCTCTACTTCCCGCGTGGCCGTGGGGTGCGGCCTTGTCGTCCTGCAGACGGTCCCGCCAGGAGCGTGCCGGTGGCGGGAGGGCAGCCCGGACGGGCCGTGCCGGACGCTGTCCAGACTGCGAAAGGGGAATGCGGCCTGGACGACTACCAGGTCCGCCGCTACCCCGACTGGCCCCCCATCACCCTCGCCATGACTGCCCACGCCTGCCTCACCATCCTGTGAGCCCGCCAGCCAGGTCGACACGGACAAAGCAGCAACGGATCCTCCCAGCTCATACCCCTCCCCGAACTCCGACGGCTGATCACCCGCCTCACCCACCGCCGACCACCACCCATCGAGCACGTCCTGCACTGGTCCTACTGGCGTCGCAGACGACAGCAGCAAGCCCGCGTCAGCCACTACAAACGACGCGGCCACACACCACCAGAAACTGCCCAACCATCAGACCAAAGACCGTTGCAGTATCAGACACTGTTTTCTGGGTCTACTGACAAGGGCGGAGTGTTGAGGTCAGGCTCGTTGGATGGGCCGTGGGGATCTGACGAATGCGGAGCAGGAACGGTTGGAGTCGTTCCTGCCTCGTGGTGGTCCACGCGGCGGCCAGTGGAGTGATCATCGGGGCAGGGTGAACAAGGGGGGTGCTCTACCGGGCGCGGACCGGTGGGCAGTGGCGGGACCTGCCGGAGCGATTCGGGTGGGAGGCCGTCTACAACGCCATCGCCGCTGGTCAGCGGATGGCACATGGACGATGCTGCTCACTCGACGCCGTGGGCCGGATCGACGGGGAGGTGTCGGTCGACTCGACCTCGCTACGGGCCCACCAGCACGCAGCCGGCGTGAGAAAGTCACCGGCCGCCCCCGGTCGATTCGGTTCTACGAAAACCAGCCGTACGGCTGGAGGAAGTGGTCAACGCGGTGAGTGTCCGAGACGCTCCGCGGAGGCTTCACCACCACAATCCACCTTGCCCCCGACGGACGATGCCGGCCCCTCGCTGTCCTGCTGACGCCGGGACACTACGGTGACGGCCCCTGACTCGAGTCCGCGCTGGAGCAGGTCTTTGTGCCCCGCATCGGCATTGGCCGGCCACGCACCGCCTCGACCGCATCTTGGCCGATAACATATCGCCCGCAAAAACCGCCGCTATCTGCGACGACGCGGCCTACCCCCACCATCTCACCATTTGCAGCACGGTGAAGCACTGACTGGCATACCGCTGGGAACAGGCGCTTCGTCGCAGACTGGAGGCGTGGTACCGGCCGGACCCTCGAAGGCCGCGGTGTCGACTGGCCAGGGCGCCCATGATGCTCGCCATCACAGGGCCCCTTCGTCAACGGGTGGGGAAGGTTTGGGGGGGACCCCTAATGCCACTTCGGCGTAGCGCACCTAGAAAGGAGTCATGCAGAGCGTTACCAGCTCCTCTCGACACGGGGTGACCACAATGATTTCTACGGTTGTGACGTCCCCTATGAGAGGGCGCCGCGCCGCCCCCTCAGCCCGCTGGCGACACGCTGCTTCGTCGGCCATGGGCGGCGCCCTGGCTCCACGTGCGAGTTGCCGCAGTACCCCGTTACTCTCCCCCCACCGATGCACGAGAGCGTAGCTGTGTACCGCCCGATGGAATCTTGTTCGCCTGCTGGCAGGTCATCACGGACCTCGTGCTTGTGGCTCCCCAATGAGGCGACTGCCCTCTTGTGGTGACGCCACCCTGAGAGGCCGAGGGAGGGCTTGAGGGGGACCCCGTCGCGCTGCCTCCCCCATTGCCCCACTACCGATGTTCAGCGGGGCGTGAATTGACCTTTGCAGCCAATCCAAGTCTAGCCTGCTCCGCTCCGCACCTTTGGAGAGTCGACATGTCCCAGTCAACTTCAGCGACAGTCAACCCGCCTCTCCGCTCCCTGATCACCGCAAGGGATCAGGGAGCGCGTTGGCCGCTCGTTGGGCGACAGACAGAACTCAAAACATTCGCCACCATGCTAAGCAACCGGCGAGTCCAGGGCTTCGTCTTGAGAGGGGCGGCGGGGGTTGGCAAGTCGCGGCTGGCCGAAGAGTGCCTGTCCCGAGCAGTCCGTGCCGGATACCGAGGTGGACGAGCCACGGCGAGCGCCGCAGCCGCAAAGGTGCCACTGGGCGCGATAGCGCACCTGCTTCCTGCAGGGGTGGACCCCTCTGACCCGGTCAGGGGCTTTGCCGCAGTAGCAGAGGCCTCGACCGGTGTCGGTCGGCGACGGTGGGCAATCCTCATCGACGATCTGCACCTTTTGGACGCCTCTTCGGTGATGTTGCTGCGGCAGTTGATGGATTCCCGACTGATCCTGCTGATTGCCACGGTCCGCAGTGGTGAAGCGCCTAACGAAGCGGTGCAAGCTCTGACACACGGAGACGCTGTACAGCGGATTGAGCTAACCGCATTCGACCAAGACCAAGCCGAGGCTGTACTACAAGCCGCGCTGGGCGGGGCTGTGGGACAGCACACGGTCCGGATGCTGCACCGGGCTTCAAGCGGAAACGCGCTCTACCTTCGCGAGCTGGTCCACAGTGCCTTGGCTGCCGGCACACTGACCAACGACGGAGAGGTATGGCACCTAGCTCCGGGAGGCAAGCTGCCGGGTTCGGCAAGGCTGGTCGAACTAATCGGCACCCATCTGGACGCGGCCGATCCCGTTGCCCAGCCAGCCCTGGAACTGCTGGCAGTTTGTGGCTCTCTGCCGCTGACGGAGCTTCAGGCTGTCGTCCCCTGGCAGGCGCTGGACGAACTAGAGGCTGCGGGACTGATCTGCACAAACCAGGATGAGCGGCGCACACACGTGACGCTGGCTCATCCTCTTTATGGAGAGGTTCTACGGGTAGGAATGCCCGTTCTGCGCCGCCGAAACCTTCTACTCAAGATGGCAGAAAGGATAGAGGCATGCGGAGCTCGGCGGCGCGATGACGCACTACGAATCGCCACCTGGCGGCTAACTGCTACAGGTACCGCAGACCACAAGCTGCTTGTAGAGGCCGCTACGCTGGCTCGCAACGCACATGACTACCTGCATGTGACCACTCTCCTCGAAGCTCTTCCCGAGTCCCAACAGACCACTCGGACGCATCTTCTACTTGGCGAGGCCCAGTCTCAAATGGGGGAGTGGAAACAAGCGGAGGCTTCTTTTGCCGAGGCCGAAGCACATGCCGTCGATGAGCGGGACAAGGTGGCGGTCGTCTTGGCCCGCACCGAGAACCTTGCGTGGAGCAACACTGACCTTGCGCAAGCATTGGAGTCCAACGACGCCGTGCTGCAGCAGATTCACACCCCGGCGCGCCGCCGCACGTTGACGCTCAATGGCGGGTTCCTGCGGATCGTGGCAGGTCAATTCCCCTGCGGCTTGACCCTGCTGGAAGAACTTGAGACCGTCCCGGATCGACCACACGGCCATGCCTGGCTCCGTGCCGCGGCGATGAAGTCTGCCGCACTGGCGCTGGTTGGAAACTCCGATCAGGCCCTTACCTGGGCTCGACGTGCTCACACGGCCCACCTGCAAATCGATGACCACAGCCTGCAGCCCTCTCCCACTATCCAGAGCCTCGCTCTGATCCTTGCTCTGACCGAGAGCGGCCGCCTGACGGAGGCTCATAGTGCCGGCGACACCGCATACGCTCACCTCACTGACTCCAGCCTGATGGCGCGGTCCTGGACGGCGCTTCTCCTTGGCCGTGCTCAGTGGATGGCAGGCCATGCGGCCATCGCTCGCCGATGGTATGCCGAGGCTGCTGGACTGGCTCGTACCTTCGACAATGCCAAGGTGCTTCGCCCCGCACTCACTGGACTCGCCGCATGCGCTGCAGTTCTCGGCGACCTCCCCGCAGCTGAAGCGGCTCTGGACGAGTACCGAATCACGCCCCAAACAACAGGTTTTCTACCGGTAGGCGAGGAACGCCTCGGCCAAGCCTGGTTGTTGGCCGCGAAGGGTCGCCTCGCCGAGGCCCGGGCCATCCTGACCGAGGCAGTTCTCACCGTTCGTTCCACCGGCCACCTGACGAGCGAGGCGATGTTGCTTACCGACATCGCTCGCCTTGGCGGCGCACGAGACGTTGCAAGGCGCCTAGCCGAGCTCGCCGAGGTCTGCGAAGGGACGTTCATCCGGGCGCGCGCGCACTTGGCGACCGCACTCGCCGAACAAGATCCGGTGCTGCTGTCGCACGCTGCGGGAGAACTGGAGGAACTGGGAGCCGACCTACTGGCTGCCGAGGCCGCCACTGCTGCCGCCGCCGCTTGGCGTCGGGCGAGCCAACTTCGCCATGCCACCGCGGCCAATAATCGTGCTGCCCAGGTTCTTGCACGTTGCAGCAACTCCCACACACCGCTCCTTACTACAGCAGAAGCCGCCGCTTTGCTCACCGCCCGCGAGCGCGAGATCTCCTTGCTGGCTGCCACCGGTAGTGCCAGTAAGAACATCGCTGAAACCCTTGGCCTGTCAGTCCGCACCGTTGACAACCATTTGCAGCACGCTTACACCAAACTGGGCGTCGCCACCCGAAGTGAGCTTGCCGACGCCTTGAAAGTTTCCCGCCGCGCTGCAAAACAGGCATGAAGCACCTAGGGCCTTTCAGCGCAAGAGAGCATGCAAAACCAGACAATGTTTACCGCAAGGGCATCGCGGTGACACAGTCGATCCGAATGGCGCGCGATCCTAGGCTGAAATGACGGATGGCGATAACCGCTGAAACGGGCCACCTCGACAAGTGCAGACCGTCCGCCTCTACTTACGTGTCATCGAAGAACCGTGATGACCAGTACTTGCCCGCACTAGAAGTAGCTGTTACTCATTCACGGGGAGAGAGAAAGTGTTCCACTAAACGGGTGCAGGAGGTATCCCGACGGCGGACGTCCTGCCAGCCTACTGGCGCCCCCCCTAGCTGGTAGGTAGTCCCGTCTTCGTCCTGGTCCCAGGTCATTTCAGGGCGAAGGCGGGACCTCGCCAGCCAGCAGGCAAATGCTGCGCTCAGTGGGCTGAGTAGCGCTCCCGAATGGTTGGACACCCCAGTCGCCACCGTATGGGCATCAACCGAAGTTTTCGCTCATGATTTCGGGTATCGCGATGAATTCTCGCGAGGGCTGGCGCTGGCCTCATCGGCTACTGACTGCGGCCCGCGCCGTGAGCACCAACTTCCAGAAAATGAAATGGCCTTCCGGCCATCCTTGGCGAAAGAAAACTCGCACACTCTTTGGCCTCGGCCCCTGGTATTAAAGTTGAGCAATGAATACTCTGGCAGCCCGGCGGGAAAATGGATAGTTTGGGTGACTAATTTCCATCTTTCAAAGCGGGGCCATCGGTCATGCTTAATCCGTCTAACGGGAGGGGGCTCGGGAATGGCGATCCCGTCGAGAGAGGTTCAACCGCTCCGCTCACTTCTTCCGACGTCACCCCGTCGGCTTCCTTTTGTTCTATAAGCATGCTTCTGAGCATCTATTCATTCCAGGGTGTCCGATGGTGAATCTGTCAGAAAATCCAGGAATTCCCATGCGGCTAACTCCTCCATGGGATTCCGGTCGCTCGACCTCTGGTTGTGATTTCCTCGGAAGAGAAAATGAACTTCGTACGGTCCTTGAGTTGCTAGAGCACCGGGGATACGCGGGCGTCTTGATCGCCGGAGATGCCGGAATAGGAAGAACGCGACTTCTCGACGAGTGTATCCAAGTCTTGGCGCCATCGTGCAGGATTGTTCGGGTGGAACCGCCCAAATCTGGAGATAGTGCATCACCTGATATCGCGCTATCTAGAAAAATGTCGCGCCTAAGGTCGTCGCCTCGAGCCGCACTCGTTAGGCCTAGTCGAAAGCGGGACACTGTTGTTGTCGCAGACGACGCTCATTTGTTGGACTCGTCGACTGCGGCCACGCTTTTGGCCATTGCGCGAAACCGAAATGCCCTGCTACTAATTGGGGTTGTTGGTGAGGCGCCCACATCGGCAGCTATCAAATCGCTGTGGAAAGACGGGCATGTCGCTCGTTTTGATATCGGACCTCTCTCTCGCCAAGTAATGCGACGGCTTGCCGTCGCATTTGCAGGAAGAGAACTAACTGATCGATGCGCGACTTTGTTGGCTGATATGGCCTCAGGGAACCCGTCACTGCTACGGGAGTTGGTAACCGCGTCTACCGAGCAAGGGCTCCTAAAGGTTTCAGGCAAGGTCTGGACACTTGAGGGCAAATTTTTCCCGTCGATCCCCCTATGGGAAGAATACTCCTCAAAAGTGGCGGAATTGAGCGTTTCAGCTCGGCATGCACTGGAACTTACGGCGCTTGCGCAACCTCTCAAAGTCAAGGAACTGGAGCGCACCGTCTGTGCTCAGGCCCTCCTGACCCTCGAAGAACGCGGGCTCATCACTGTCGACGCCACAATTGAGCAGGAAGCGGATGGCGGCAAGCCCGATCCCTCTGTGAGTCTTGCGCACCCGCTCCTCGAATACGTTATCCACCAAGAACTCGAGCCGCAGCAACGGCGGAAGCATTTCAGTACGCTAGCTGCATTGGCGGATCGAATGAATGTCTCGGAACATAGCGCCGAAAAAGTTCGTGTGATGAGCTGGCGGCTCGCGGCTGGGCAAACGATTGATGAGGCTGCTCTCCTAGATGTGGCTCAGGCCGCCTACGACTTAAAAAAATTCCGGCAAGCTTGTGGCTTCGCTGAAGCGTGTTGGAGAATGCATCAATCTTTCGAGGCTGCACTATTCAGCGCTAAAATGATGATGGAATTAGGTGACTTCGAGCAGGCCGAAACGGTGCTTAGCGTTGCACGCAGGGTGCATCCAAGCCAGGCCGGGCAGCTCGAAATCATTCGGACCCGGGGAAAGATCCTGCAGGGAGAAGTGCGTGAAGGGGGGCGGCCGCCGCATCACGCGAAGGCTTCACAAGATGTACAGACTTTGCTCATGGCCTCATATTGGGACGGTGATTTTGGTCAAACACTGCGCCTTAGCCGCTCATTGCTGAAGAGCACCGATCACGCTGTCAGCCGAGATGCAGCGATATTCCGTGTGGCAGCCCTCTGTCACGCAGGTCGACCAAACGACGCACTGGAGCTCCACCGAAAGTTCGATAGCTGGCAAACGGTAACTCCAACCGCGATTGCCTCAGGCGAAAGCGCGATCGATGAGTTCCATGCCGCTGCTCTGCACTACGCCGGGCACCCCCTGGAAGCCATCGAAATCCTCAAGCGGAGATACAGCGAGTCGCTCACGAGAGATAATCTTAGAGACGAAACGCGATGGGCTTTGTCCTTGAGCTGCCTCTTAATTGAAGTGGGAAGGCCGCGGCAGGCCCTTGAGTTGATGGACCTCGCCCCGATCAATTACGTTGCTTGGGAGACGCCGAAGGAGAAGGTGGAAATTTTCAGAAGTTTGGCCCTAGCGTATCTTCCGACCGGTGCAAATGGCGTCCAAAATCTTCCCCTGGTTCGGCAGTCTGGAGAGTTCCTAATCCATTACCAAATTGCACGCGCTTGGATGGCCATGCGGAAGCGTGATCGTCGCACTGCGATGTATATCTTGATGCAATCCGCGGAGGCGGCACTTGCTAAGGGCAATTATGGAGACGCCGCTATCCTGGCTCATGAGTTGGGGCGTCTAGGGATGGCTGAAAGGGCTGAGCCGTTTCTCTCTATTCCCGTACAAGGTCTGCTTAATACGCGCCTGAATTTTGTTCGATCGCTGGTCGATCGGAAAATTTCCGATCTGGCCGATGCTGCTGAAGCCTTCGCCTCAGCCGGTTATGACCTCTATGCGGCGGAAGCATTTGCAGAGCTCTCCAGGTTCCTTAGCCAAAAAGGCGGCAGACGTGAGGCAACAGCGGCTGCCGTACGTTCAAACGAGTTTGCTGAACGCTGTGAGGGTGCGATCACTCCTCTCCTGTGTGCAATCGAGGGGGCCGAGCCTCTGACGGAACGAGAACGGCAGATTGCAGTCCTGGCGGCCCGTGGAATGACCGACAAGGAAATCTCGGACCAGCTTGCCCTATCGACTAGAACGGTAGGTAATCATCTTTATCGCATTTATGCAAAGTTAGGTATCGCGGGACGCCGTGATCTTCATATTCGATTGATCTCGTAAGGGTTCCATTGCGGTCTATCCGTTGAGAGTCGGGGTGGGTTGTGATGTTCATGTAGACGATATTCAGGGCCATTGATAATGAACTCGTAGTTGTCTGTCAGGGCTTCGGTCCGTTCGTTGTTCGAGGTGTAGGGCCGAATGTAGGCCCATTCGTCGAGGAGGGTGCGGTTGAAGCGTTCGACCTTGCCGTTGGTCTGTGGCCGGTAAGGACGGATCTTCCTGTGGGCGATGCCGGCCGCGGTCAGCCTCGGGTGAACAGCTTGGACTTGTAGCAGGAGTCGTTGTCGGTCAGCACCCGTTCGACGGTGACGCGGTGAGTCTGGAAGAACGCGTTCGCCCGCTGCCAGAAGGCAGCGGCGGTGTGTTGGCGTTCGGCGGGCAGGACTTCGCTGTAGGCCAGGCGGGAGGGGGCGTCGACGGCTGAGTGGATGTAGCTGTAGCCGATCACCGGCTTGCAGCTGCCGCGCTCGTCGTTGGCGGCCTGCCGGTTGGGGGCGCTGGCCGGCCTGCCAACGGTTCGCCAGCCGCCTCCGTCGGGGGTATTGCCGAGTTTCTTGATGTCGACGTCGACCAGTTCGCCGGGTCGGTCTCGCTCATAGTGTCGGATCGGTTCGCCGGTGGGTCGGTCGAGCCAGGCCAGTCGGTGCTGGCCGTGACGGGGCAGAATGCGGTGCACGGTCGAGGCGGACAGGCCCAGGATGGGCCCGATCCGGGCCGGGCCGAGTTCCCGGCTGCGCTGGAGGCCCGTGTCCGCGACCTGCGCCAGGCCCGCAAAGTGCGATGCAGCGTCCTGTGCGGCCGGCTGGAGCGGTCATGGAACTCGGCCCCGCCCTCGGACCGCCACCGGCGCATCCACTTGTGGGCGGTGGCCCGTGAGATGCCCATCTCGGCCGCCACGTGTGCGACCGGTCGACCTGAGCGGACACGTTCGACCAGCAGCCGTCTCCCGAAGACGGTCAACCGGGCATTACGGTGGGACACGAAGACCTCCGTGCGGTGCAGTCCTGGACAGCTCCAGCACACCGGAGGTCTTCGCCAAGATCAAAACCTGTGAGTGTCAACAACGCTCGTGATCAATACACCAGTCGGGTGGGTGACCGTGCACACGGGCGCCCGTGAGGAGGTGCCTCTATGTCTTTCATCAAGCGAGGCGTGGGGTTCGTAGAAGGTGCCGGCGCGGAGCATTGCGAAGAGCACGTTGATCCGTTGTCGGGCCAGGCGGAGAAGCGCCTGGGTGTGGGCCTTCCCGCGGGCTCGGCATTGTCGTAATAGGTGCGGGAGGCTGGGTCGGGCAGGGCGGCGAACGCGGACAGGAACATCGCCCCGTTTGAGCTGCCGGTTCCCGCCTCTGGGCGCGTGTTCGCCGCGGATCGAGGTCCCCGACGACTTCGTGGTCGGGGCGAGGCTGGCGTAGGAGGCCAGGTGGGCGGCAGTGGGGAAGCTGGTGCCGTCGCCGACGGTGACCAGCAGTGTGGCAGCGGTCCTGACCGCGATCCCGGCATCGAGGTCAGGACTCTGGAAAGAGGGTGTACCTCCAGCAGGGCGCTGATCTGGGCTTCTGTGGCCCGGCGTTGTTCGTGGACGGCTCCGAGCGAGCGGGCCAGGGAGGGATCACGATGTCGAGGGTGCCGGTGACCACGACGGTCTGCTCGTCGAGTGCCTCGAAGACGTCGTCGATCAGCCGCTGTGCCATGCGCGGGCCCTGGGGCGGACCACCTCAGCCAGTCTGTGGAGTCCGGCCTGTCGCAGCGCGGCCGGGGATCCGTAGCGTTCCAGCAGCCAGGTCACCGCGGGGTGGTCCAGGCGCGGGCCGAGGACCCGCTCGAGGCTGGGGCGGAACTGGGTGCGCAGGCCGCGGACCCGGTTGGAGGTGCGGGTGGCCTCGGCCGACAGGTCCTGGTCGAAGCCGACGAGCACGGTCAGCTCGGCGGTGAATTCGTCGGTGAGTTCCAGCGAGCGCAGAGTGCGCGGCATGGTGCGGGCCGCATCCGCGATCACCGCGGCGTCCTTCGCGTTGGCTTTCGCCTCGCTGGGGTAGAGGTCGGCGATCCGCCGCATGGCCAGCCCGGCCAGATAGGCGACCTTGCAACCGCTCCGGGCGACCTTGAGCGGGAGGGCGCCGATGGAAGCGGGCTGGTCCACCAGGACGAGGACGGTGCCGAACTTGGGTCTTGAGCTTCTCGAAGATCTCCCGCAACTTCGGTTCGGTGTTGGTAGTTGCTTGTCGAAGACCTCCTTGCCAGCCGGGGTGAGCCCGTGCCCGTGGTGGGCGGTCTTTGTCGACGTCCAGCCCGAGGAAGACGCCTATCTCGTCACTGTCGTTCAAGCTTCCCCCCGAACGGATGTCATGCGCGTGCTGGCGTGGGCGTTGGCGTCGTGCGCGCACCCACGTTATGCAGACCTGCCGCCTGCGAAGGGCCAGGCGTTGTGCTCGGCTGGGCGGTAGCCGGACCTCTCATCAGTTTCCAACGGCACCTCTCGGGCCCGGCGGCACCCCCCGGCAGGAGAGAACAACCATGCAAGGTCCGGAGACCAGCGGCCCTCTTGCAGGACCGCGAAAAACATAACGGGGGTGCCGCTGCAAGCCCTGCCAACCAGCGCGCTCTCGTCGGCTCCGATCTATCTTCGCTGCCACGACACGCTCGTGCAGATCACCGCCGCTTCGGCATATCCTTCGATACCCGCCCACGCCTATGTCACAGCTGTCGTCGCGCCCCTGTCCCCACCTGACACCCGCCTGCTGTGCGTCCTTCGGGAAGCCGACCCTGAACCCGCCCTGCTCGACAGATGGATCATTTGCCGAGTGCGATCGCGTTGGCGACAGCCAGATGCGACATCTTCCGCAAAACACGGCCGCACGGCGTGAACGTGCAGATCGTGGCTGGTCCCACGGGCAAGCTTATGTGGATCTCACCCGCGCTGCCCGGCCGCACGCGACATGACCGCGGCCCGCACCCGTCGCATCAGCCGGATCTGCGAACACCGAGGAGGCTCGATCCTCGCCGACCGCCCACATCGGGGCCGGCCCCTGGGTGATTACACCAATCAGACGGCTCCCGAACCGGGACCTCACCCCCACCTAATGGACGATCAACTTGGCGCTGTCAACTTGCCAAGATCCTGGCCGTCGCGGGGGTAGGTCGGGTAGGGCGACCGCGGCCATGGACATGACAAGTCTCGGGCGCCTGATCTGGCAGTGCGAAATCCGCCCTGCAAATCGCGAAGCAAGCGAGTCGCACGGCACTGGCCTGGGCATTGCCGCTACGTCGTCGAGCGACTGACCCTCTCGCTCAAGGCTTCCGCCCGCTACGCATCCGCTGGGCACGATGCGAGGACAGATTTAACGATCAAATGTCACGTGGCCGGCCGCCGTTGAGCCGGTATCGCTACTGATCGGTCTGCTGCAGGATGGTGCAGGTGGTGCCACGTTTTGCTCAGGTGGGCGCGGGAATTTGGGAGCTGTTGGCTTCAGTTGTGATGGCCTGGTCGGGTACCGGAACGAGCTCCCGCCAGCCTACGTACGGTCCATGATCGACCGGCGCCCCGGGGCGACCTCGCGTGCCGAGACCTTCAGTAGCTGCTGACCACGCGCGACGTCGCCCCCGAGCTGGCGAAGCTCGACCTGCCCGCACTCGTCGTGCACGGTACGCACGACCTCTGCGCCCCTGGACCCGATCGGCCGCCCGAAGCGGCAATGCTGCCCGATGGCACGCTCAAGGTCTACGAGAACGGCGGCCACGGCCTGTTCGCCAACCATGCCGCGCAACTGGCCGCCGACGTGCGGGACTTCGTCCCCCAGCTGACGGCCGGGCCCTCACGCGAAGGCGTCGGCCCCGGTCAGCTCCGCGGACAGCCGCCAGAGGCGGGCCGCCTGCTCCGGGTCGGCCGCGTGGTCGCGTGCGCCGGTCCAGGCGCCTTCCGCTGGTGCCGTTCGGCGATGTCGCAGTCCTCGCAGTACGAGTCCGTCCAGCCGGGGCGAGGTCGCCGCCCACACCTGGATGGCCGCGCCCTGCTCGGGTGTCTTGAAGCCCTCGGGATCGAGCGGCGTCCCTTCCTCGTCGATCCAGCCGCGCTGGACCTTGGAACGGGATCGGCCAGAGGCGTGTCCTGCCCTCCACCACCCTGCAGCCGCACCTTCGACGGCGGATCAACGGTTGGCGTTTTCCACAATCCACTAGGAACGATCTAACTCCAAGAGTCCCCGCAGATGACCAACTCAACGACTCGCTAGCGCATAGAACACGGCCTCGGTCCACGCCATGTCCTTCTATGAGCAGCAACTGCTCACTTCTTAACTCCAGGCTGTCAGGAGAATCACGGGTACTGCCAGTGCTGGCGATTTATCTGACCACATGGAGGGAATCTCTAAATGAGAGATCTCACGCATAACCACAACGAGATCGTGGTTGAGGTTGACCGTGATCTCACGCAGAACCACAACGAGATCGTGGTTGAGGTTGACCGTGATCTCACGCATAACCACAACGAGATCGTGGTTGAGGTTGACCGTGATCTCACGCATAACCACAACGAGATCGTGGTCGAGGACTGACTTTCGGGGCTAGTGACAGAAGGGAAGTGGCCGGGACTTGGTCGGCAGACCCGGCCACTTCCTTGTATAGCTCCACAGGACGCTACACCTGGATGGAACGTGATTGTTTCGCTCGGTAGCTGTGGCCGGTCTGCCTCACAGTGGCCAACACGCCGAGGCGGATCGGTCTCGTATGAGTAAGACGGTGTCCTATGTGGTGAGGCGGAGGAGCCTCTTGTAGCAGCAGAGGGCGGCGGCGAGTCCGAGAAACGCCAGGTAGTTGCGGGGGTGGC
>NZ_JBVHPY010000048.1:0-17485 GCF_055567695.1 Streptomyces sp. NPDC026417 | reverse complement strand
CCGCGAACGCTACAAGAAACGCAACACCGTCGAGCGGGCCATCAACCGCCTCAAAGGCTTCCGCGCCGTCGCCACACGCTACGAGAAACGGGCCTACACCTACCTCGGCACCGTCACCGTCGCATCACTCATCATCTGGCTCCGCACATGATCCGAGAAACAGCGCCTAGCACGGCCCACTGATCATCTGAGAGATCTCACCGCCCCACACAGAGATCATCGCGGTGCAGAGCAGGGAGCGAAGCGATCTTTCAAAACACGGCCTATTAGGTGGGCCGGTGGCGACCTGGCCCTCGTGGATCTTCACATTGATGCGGTCGATGAAGACCATCGGATAGACGCGATCGAGCGGGCGGGCCTGCCATTCGGCCATGCCTTCCATCACCGCGTCGGTGATCGTGGAGATGGTCTGCTCCGACACCTCGGCGCCATAGACCTCGGCCAAGTGCGAGGAGAATCTCAATGATCGCGTCAAGCCTTCTGCGTGACCGGAGGGGTGGAGGTGAACAGCCTCTTGTCACGCAGCATCGCCCAGAGCACGTCGACCCGTCGGCGGGCCAGAGCGAGAAGCGCCTGGGTGTGCAGCAGCCCCTCACCACGCTTCTTGAGGTAGTAGTCCCTCGACGGTCCCGGCCGCATCATCGCGGACTGCGCGGACATGTAGAACAGCCAGCGCAGACGCCTGTTGTAGCGCTTGGGCTTGTGCATGTTGCCGGTGCGGCGGCCGGAGTCCCGGGGCACCGGGGCCAGGCCGGCGTGCGAGGCCAGGCGGCCGGCGTCGCGGTAGCCGGACAGGTCACCGACGATCGCGACGAACTCCGCCCCAAGGATGGGGCCCATGCCAGGCATGGACTCGATGATCTTGGCGCGGTCGTCGGCGCGGAAGGTCTCGCGGATCTCCCGGTCGTTGTCCTTAATCCGCTCGTCCAGGGCCAGGAGCTGATAGGCCAGGTCGCGCACCAGCTTGGCCGCCCGGCTTTCGCCGGGCAGGGCGGTGTTCTGGGACTGTGCGGCCTCGACGGCCTTGGTCGCGATGGTGCCGGCGCCGCGGACCTTGCGGCGTTCCAGCCAGGTGGTCAGCCGCTTGACGCCGATCCGGCGCAAGGCTGCCGGGGTCTGGTACTCGGTCAGCATCACCACCGGGCCCTTGGCCGCCGAGTAGTCGAAGGACCACTCCAGCGCAGGGCAGATGCCCACCAGCAGGTCACGGAGCCGATTGATGAGCCGCACACGGTCGGCAATCAGGTCGCGCCGGTAGCCGGTCAGCAGCTGGAGCGTGGAGATCAGTTCCGGCGGTGTCTCGATCGGGGTAAAGTCCCGACGCATGCGGGCCTGGTCAGCGATGACCAGGGCGTCCTTGGCATCGGTCTTGCCCTCGCCCCGGTAGGCGCCGGTCATCCGGTTGACGGTGCGGCCGGGCACGTAGACGACCTGCTGACCGTGCGCGATCAGCAGGGCCAGCAGCAGAGCGGACGCCCGGCCGGAGATGTCCACCGCCCACCGCACCTCGTCGGCCTTCTCCCGGGCCGTGTCGATCAGCGTCAGGATCTGGGCCTCGTCGTTGATCACCTTGGTCGAGAACAGCGTCTCGCCGTCGGTGTTCACCGCCACTGCCCAGTGGTGCCCCTTGCCGGCGTCGATCCCGACCCATATCCGTGCGTGAGACGTGCTCAAGCCCGTCGCTCCGTTCCACCGTGACCAGCACTTCCGTGGTCCGAAGAACACTCCGCCGACAGGTCCTTAACCAGCGATGCCCGCAGTTCTCAATCAGCAGTCGGAGTGTCCCGGAGGACCGGGCGGCCATTCTCCGTGAGCCATCAGCGGCAAACACCCCATCAGCCACACCCGGTCCTCCCGGACCGCCTCACATTCTTAAGGATCTCCCCATGGGTCAGGCCCTTCGCCGACAGCGACAGCACCGTCTCATCCACGCCGGTCAGACGCCGCTGGCGCTTCTTCATGATTTGCGGCTCGAAGGCGCCCTCCCGGTCTCGCGGGACCTCGATCTGCACCGGGCCGACGTCCGTGACGACCGTCTTGGACCGCTTGCCAGTGCGCGAGTTACCGCCGTTCCTCCCCGCCGGATCATGCCGGTCATAGCCCGGGTGATCGGTCATCTCGCCCTCGAGCGCGGACTCCAGCAGCCGATTCGTCAGTTGCGGGAGCAGCCCACCCTCGCCTGTCAGCTGCAGCCCCTCCGACTGAGCCGGGGCCACGAGCTCGTCGAGGAACCGGTCATCCACCGCCTCCGACGCAGCTTCTACCTCGGACGGCTTCACTATGTTCTCGCTGGTCACAGGTGCACTCTTCCATGATCGGAGTTACACCGCTTTTTCTTACAGTCCCACACTGACAGAGAGAGCACGGCGTATAGCCCCAGTGTGGCGGGTGGGCTCCTGACGGAGGAGACTAGGTTGCATGACTGGTCTGGAGTGGGGGTTGTGGGAGCGGGATGGGGAGCGTGCGGCACTGGCGAAGGCGGTGTCTAGAACGATGAAGGGCGTAGGGGGGGGCGTCGTGGTGCAAGGCGCAGCGGGGATCGGGAAAACCAGCCTGTTGCAGGAGGCCAAGGCAAAGGCGACAGAGTCTTCCTTCGAGTTGACGTCTGGCCGCGGGACGAAGCTTGAGCAGGGATTCGCCTTCGGTATAGTGCGTCAATTGTTCGAGCCGCTGTTGTCGAGCTCAAGTGCTGAGACCCTAGAGGCATTGTGGAGCGGACCAGCCGCGCAAGCGCGTCAGGTTTTCGCCCCGACTTTTCCGCAAGTGCCTATGGGTGACTTCGCTGTGTTGCATGGATTGTTTTGGCTAGCGGCGAACGCATGTCAAGCGCGCCCGCTATTGCTGATGGTCGACGATTTGCAATGGTGTGATACTCCCTCGCTACGATTTTTGGCATATTTGCGACCGCGGCTAGCGGATCTGCAGATATTGCTTGTGATGGGATTGCGTAGCGGCGAAAGGTCGACAGATGAATCATTGTTGTGTCAGATCATCGCGGACCCTGAAATGCATATTCTGGAGCCGCAACCGCTGAGTGTTGCGGCAACCGAGTCGCTATTGAAAGAGGTGCTGCCCGGCAAAGTAGATCCAAGTTTCGCGACTGCCTGTCACCGTGCGACAGAAGGTAATCCACTATTTCTCCAAGAGTTGGTTCGAACGATCATTTTGGAGAAACTACAGGGCACTGCCGAGAATGTGTCTCGTGTTGGGGGGATGATGCCAAGAGCAGTGGAAAGTTCGGTAGCAGCGAGAATGGCACGACTGCCCATGGCGGCGGTGGAAGTGGCGCGGGCAGCCTCCGTTCTGGGGGACGGGGCGACGTTGCCACTGGTAGCCGTGTTGGCTAAGCAAGAACAGCAAACGACCTTGAAATGGGCGCTGGAGCTACAGCGGCTGGAGGTATTTCGTTGTGAGCACGACGGCCCTTGGATACGGTTGAATTTCGTGCACCCACTGGTACGCAGTGCAGTTTATCGTTCGCTGGGCCGGGCAGGCAGAGCGGTGGCACATCGCGACGCGGTCCAACTGTTGCATGCCCAGGGAGTCAATCCGGAGCGGTTGGCCGCTCATCTGCTACGGGTACCGGCGGCTGGCGACCAGCAAACTGTTGTCTGGCTGCACGAGGCAGCCGCCGAGGCAACGGCACGCGGCGCACCAAGTAGCGCCTACACCTACCTGCGCCGAGCGTTGGACGAGCCCCCGGCGCCAAATCAATTCTTGGAAATTCTCACGGAAGCCGGACAGACCGCTCTGCTCGTCGATTTCCAGGCCGCCGCCCGCCACCTCCAGGACGCCCTGGATCAGACAACTGACACTGTTAAGCGCGCAAACATCGCCACCATGTTGGGCATGGCCTCCCTATACCTGCAGGATGCAGACCGCAGCATCGAGGTGTGGTCCCAAGCGCTAGCTCAGCTTCCCGTCACGGCACAGGAGCAGAGGCGGCGCCTGGAAGCTAGTCGCTTGATGGCCTCGACCTTCATCGTCCCGGGTCATAATGAGATTCTAAAGCTGCTGCCAGGATTGTTTGAGCTCTCGAGGCACGACAGCATTGACGCACGCCTACTGGAATGTGCTATTTCCGGCCGTGAATTGGCTCTCGGTGATCCGGCCGCCGCCCCTCGAGCTCGTCGCGCACTCGCCAACATCGCCAATATGGTCCATGAGGCGGGCGGCGACGTCGCTATCCCATGTGGGTGGCACGCACTGTTGGATGCCGATGACGAATCAGCGATAGACAATCTTCAAACCGCAATTGACGAAGCGCACCGCCACGGCTCCCTCTACGCTCTGGTTCCGGCGTACATGCTCCTTACAATAGGCTGGCTACATCGCGGCCAACTCCCCGAGGCTGAAAGCACCGCTTGTGAAGCTCTACGCATCGTGAACCTCACTGGGGCGGACATCGTATCGATCTACGTACGCGCCTATCTGGCTGAAACTCTAGCCGAGATGGGTCGCTACGAAGAAGCCGAGCAGGCCCTACAGTCTCTCGGCGTAACCGCCGCGACCTGCCCGCCCGGGCCTTTCTACTTCCCCTTGGAAGCGCTTGCCCTACTCCAACGCATGCGTGGTAACCCACAAACCGCGCTAGACACGGCCCTTCAAGCAGGCCAGCTTTGTGCAGACTACGATATTCGCAACCCTGCATTTGTAGGCTGGCGCACCGAGGCTGCTCTGGCCCTGCATGCGCTCTCCTGCGGCGATCAAGCCCGGATCATCGCCGCAGAAGATCTCCGACTCGCTCGGCGATGGGGTGCTCCGCGCGCCCTGGGACGCGCGCTACGTGTCAATGGCCTCTTGGCAAGCGGACGCGATAGAATAGCACTACTCAAGCAAGCGGTCACCGTACTCAAAGACTCGCCGGCCCGCTTGGAACATGCCAAAGCGCTCGCTGACTACGGAGCCGCCTTGCGCCGTTCCAATCAACGTAGCGCAGCCCGTCCAGTACTACGTCAAGCCTTCGACATGGCTCTTCGCTGCGGCGCTGCTCCTCTGGCCGAGCAGGCTTACACGGAGCTCGCCGCCGCAGGCTCGCGTTCTCGCCGGACGGCACTCATCGGTCTTGAGGCGCTCACCCCAAGCGAGCGTCGCGTTGCTGAGATGGCCGCCCAAGGTGGCACCAACCGCCAGATCGCTGAAATCCTCTTCGTAACCCCAAAGACGGTCGAAGTCCACCTATCTAACACTTATCGAAAGCTCCAAATTAACACACGGAAGCAACTCGCAAATTTCTTTAGACCCTCAGAAATGCGAGACCGATCGATTGCCATAGGGTCTGGCAAGTGAGCGGTATGGTTGAGGTTGTTGGAGTTATTGATGGCCTGCGGATAGGTGGTGCCGTCGAAGGGGATATTGAAGGCGTTCGGGGCCTTCAATGGTCAATGGATAGACTCTTCGATCCTGGGCGGCATCTATCTCTTTTGCAAGCGGGTTGCGGACTGAAGGCCCGGTTTCGCATCCAATGATCTCGACGCCAGGCATCGGAGCAGGACCGCCACCGCCCTCTTCGCCGATGATGGCAGCAACCTTCCCCTCCGCCACCCAACCTGGCCTCCTACGCGGGCCCAGCCCCAGCAACTCAACAATCGGTAACCTCGATCCATGGGGAGAGGTCCCCCAGAGGCGGAAACGTCCAATGCAAATGGGCGGTCTTCCCCAAACAGCCTCCGCCCCGCCCGCCACGGCACCAGACACCTGGTCGTATGCTCCACGACAGTACACCTAAAAAGCCGAGAGACCCCAGAGCCTTGGGTTAGGGCCTCCAGAGTCTGGCGTTTTTCTTGGACCGCAGCATTGAGCGGGCCAGCAAGGCGATAGTCACGTCGCGAGTGCAGGTGTTGGGGATGACGGGGGTCTGCTTGTTGAGCGTGCAGAGGGTGTCGGCGAGGTGTTCGGACGGATCACCAGGCGACGCGTTGATAGTCTTTGAGAAGCACACCATGGATGGGGCTACCGGCTTCGCCTTGCACGATGGGGTGATAGATGCGGGCGGCGCCGTCGACGACGTCGAGGGGGGGCCGCCACCCGGTCGCGGCATGCCTCTTTCGGGCAGCATGGGGTTTCTCGTCGGTGATCCACCCGGTGTCGACGCTGCAGGTGTGGATGCGACGCGTGGCCAATTCGCCGGCGCTAGTGCGCGTCAGCATGTTCAGTGCGGCCTTAGCCATATTGGTGTGAGGGTGCTTACTAGTCTTGTTGGGGACGGTGAACTGGCCTTCGACGGCAGAGACGTTGATGAGGTAGCGGTGGGTGTGTGGGGAGGCGTCCAGTAGAGGGAGCAGCTGGTTGGCGAGGATGAACGGCGCGACAGCGTTGACGAGTTGAACTTCCAGGAGCTCCGCAGGATCGATGTGACCCAACCGAAGAATCCATGAGTTGGTAGGTAGTGTCTCGAGTAGGAGACCAGCCTCGTCAAGAACACGGGGAGGAGCCTCAACGGTGGCGGAAAGGCCTGCTGGGCCCGAAGTTCCGCCAGGCGTGTCGGAAGCGGATAGCTGGGTGAGTCCTGCCGCCCACGGTAGTGCCTCGGTGCGAGGCCCAGGGACGGTGAAGCTCGGAGCAGTCCAGATGTCAGGTGCAGGCGTCAATCCCGGCAGTGAAGGGGGAGAAGCTTCGGCGGCAGCCAAGTTGCTGTAGGCGTAAGGGGAACGCCGCAAGGTCTGCGCCGCATTGTTAATGAGAATGTCCAATGGCCGCTTCTGGGCCAGCATGTGGCTGGCAAAAGCGAGGACCTGGCGGGGATCGCGCAAGTCCAAAGCTGCGATCCGCAGCCGCGGCCACCAGGCGGTGGCACCCGGAGCGGCCGCGAAGCGGCGCACGGCATCTCTAGGGAAGCGAGTGGTGATGGTCAGCTCGGCCCCGTCACGCAAGAGCATCAGGGCGGTCTGGAAGCCGATTTTGACGCGCCCGCCAGTCAGCAATGCTCGTCGACCGGACAGATCAGTCTGGGCTGAGCGCCATGCGAAGTTCTCCTCGGCGCATCGAGGACATAGCGAGTGGTAGAAGTCATGGACCTGCCGGTAGTGAGTCTTGCATACGTAGCAGCGCTGTGGGCGGTTCAGCAGCCGTGCATGCCCCTCACCGTAAAGCGTGGCGGTCGCATGCCGGCCTGATGTCTTCCCGAGAGTGTGCGGAGGCGGAAGCAATTCACTGACGGTAACGTTATGCGAGGGTTTGATCGCAGTGGGCAGTGCTGCGTCCATCATTCGCTCGGACGCGCCGGTCGCAGTGGCAGCCAGAAGCTTCGCATCGGCTGCATCTCTAGTTGCTCGTTTCTCGGCACGGCGCTTACGCCGCCCGTCGCGCAGGAACCTGCGCGCCGCATCCTCTAACAGACCACGCTGGGGGTCTTCGAGTGGCAACTGCTTAGCATCCTCCAGCAGTTGCTGACACGTCGGTACGGTCTCGTGGTCCATCGGTTTACCTCTCCATCCGCCGGGCGAGACGGATGAGTAGTGCTGGTGGAGCTTACGCATCTATGTGATTAGAAATGCTTCTTCGGTAAGGTCGTTCGCATAAGCCGCAAGAAGCCAGGCGGCGTCGATCGAAAGACGTGAAGCAGCGATTTCACCTGGAGGACGAGTGCAGGCGCTTCACTGCAATAAGGCATGCCATCCCAACAGCGTACGGGTCTAGTGTCGGGTGCAAGTGCAGGTTCTGCTCTGGACCTGTTTTCTGGTCCCGCCACGTCTATCAACTCCAATAGGACGGTCAGCCTTCCGCTCCGCCAGTGGCCACAGCCGCTTACCAGACACCTAATGCCAGTCCCTACTGGCATTAGGATTATTAACCGCCGAATCCCCAAGCGGACCCGCAGTTCACGGACACTTATAGGAGAAAGTGGTAGACGCGCTGGCGGGTTTGGGAGAAAGGATTTCCAGCGTGGCAGTTGCACGTAGAGTACCGCGACCGTTAAACGACCACTCTAGCGCGACGTCAGTAACGTGCTCGCCGGCAGCGACTCGTTGCTGCAGTGCAGGTGAGATCGTGCTATCGCTGCGTTTCCATCGGTAAGTAATCGTGCCAGGCTCCCCGTTGGTGCGGAGGGTTGCAGTAATGGCTGCTGTGCTGTCGCAGGAAGCTCGTGCGACATCTGTGTGAACAACGATGTCGGTCACAACAATGGGGCCCGGGTGTCTCTGCCACGCCAGGAACGTGAGGACGCATAGAAGGGTCAGGGCTGGGAGCAGCCAACCGCCCAGTACTCGTCGTCTGCGGTGCTTAGCGGCACCAGGCTCTGGCCCTAGGTGTTCCTCGACCGCCGTGGTGCCGTGCCCAGCTTCGATGGTGGGTGTAGGCCGCTTAGCGGTGAGTGCGGACGTGGGGATGCCGGGGCCGAAGCGATATTCCTCTTCTGTGCCTGCCTCGAAGTGGCCCAGAGGCTGGGGAGGGGACGGGCTTGGCAGGGGACTTGGGTCATACAGGGTGGGGGGGTGCGATAAGGGGGGTACGCGCGATGTGAACCCCCATGCCTCGCTGTCGAGGAGGGTGCCCCTGGTATAGCTGTCCTGTGGCGCAGGAGTTGGTATGGGCGCGCCAGCAGGTACGGAACCTGCGGGTGCCGGGGTGGGGCTGTCCGGTAACTGCCTGGTGAGAGCAGGATCTGTCAGCGGATATTCTTTGGTGGCGACTGCTTCGTGCGGGCCTGGCAGCTGTGGGAATGGGCGGCGTTTGGTCACGGGTACGGGATCCCTATGCGCGAGCAGGAGGCGATTCAGCGAGGTGGACGGCAGGAGGTTGGTGTCTCAATTAGTGCTGTGTGGTTGTTGCCAGAGGCAGCTGACGGAGTGGTGGAAACCTGTACTCCTAGGAAGCTGAATCGGTCCGGGATGCTGAAGGCATGCGTATAGGTATTGGAGACTTCGGTAACTCCCGCAGGCAGCCGCACTTGCTCGGTGGCGATCGTTGTACTCCCGGCGCCAGTGGCGGAGTCGGCGTGCAACCAACGAAGGGTCAGGGTTCCCTCCGCAGCGCCGTCGGTGCGCACTGTGAACCGGCCGCCGATGAGGCAGCCGTGACCTGACCGGAGACGGATTACTTCCACTGAATGCACGTGCAATCCCAGCTGTGCTGGTGGCGAGCTGCTCACCGAGGGCGGCCGCGGGGCTGTTGAACGGGGAGGGTCGGGAGTGGGCCCGATGCCAGGAAGCGCCTGCGTCGGATCTGCGATCAATTCCGTTGATGGAGAAGCCGCCGCGGTAGCGGTGGTTGCGGAAGCGGATGGTGAGGGAGTGACGGTTACTGAAGGCGATACCGCGACTGGTTCGGAGGGAGAGCTGGCGGTCAGCGATGCGGTTGCTGAAGGTAGGGCCTTGGGGGGGGTATGGGTGGGGGAGGAGTCGTTGCTGCTGATGGCGACTGCAGTAAGTGCCCCGGCCAGGAGGGTGACTGTTGCCGTCCCAGCCAGGATTTTGCCCCGCTTGCTTGGTGTGCGGTGTCGTGCGGGGGCGTCTCGGCGCGGCTGCGTGGGGCTCATGTTCACCCCTGACTGGAGCGAGTCCGGCGGAGATAGTGAGGTAGTTGCGAGTGTCGTTGTACCGCCCGCGCTGGCCCCAGCCGAGGGGAGCAGCAAGGGCAACAGCGCGACCAGCGCAGCGAGTTTTCGCTGCCCCCGCTTCTCCCAGTCCTGGCCGTATGCGCTCATAGCAACGGTCTCGAGCTCTTCGACGAGAGCGCCTGCGCTGACGGGCCGTTGACTAGGCGACTTGCCGAGGCCGCTGAGGATCAATGGTTGTAATGAGGTGGGAACCATGTCAGCTGGTATCGGCGCCTCGGCATGCTGAACCGCCAATTCAAGGACGGTCGATCCTGTATAGGGCTTGGCGCCTGTGAGACATTCAAAAAACGTGACTGTAGCGGCGTAAACATCACTGGCTGGGGTGGGAGGGCAGCCTGTCCATTGCTCAGGCGCCATATAGGCCGGTGTTCCTGTCAGGGACCCCAGAGACGCCCCTATGGGCGAGGCTATGCCGAAATCCACCAACTTGGATATTCCAGCGGGTGTTACCAAGACATTTTCTGGCTTGTAGTCGCGATGGACTACTCCGGCAACGTGAGCGGCCTCCAAGCCAAGCAGTGATCCCTTCAGGACAGCTAGAGCCGCCTCAGGGCTAGTTGCACCCTCCCGCTGCAGTAGCACCCGAAGGGAGACACCATCCACTAGTTCCATCACGATGGCCGCACCGGACCTAGTCTCAACATACTCATACAACTGCACGAGATGAGGTGACTGCAGCTCCTCGAGTAGGCGGGCCTCGGCGCGGAACTCGGAACGCGCCTGCTTGCCAGCGGAGAACTCCCTGGTTAGATACTTGATTGCGACCGGTGTACCGGTCGCTTCCTGCCGAGCAAGCACCACGCGCCCGCTCGCGCCGGCTCCCAATTCGCGATCGTGCGTATAGCCAGGCACTGTCCACGCGTCCAGCCCTGTGCTCGCCCCGTTGCCGTTTGTCATCAGTCTCCTCTGGAGACGCCATTTTTCCTCAGCGTCTGTTCAGCCCAACGCGCCGGCGTACACACCGCGGCAGAGTATGCGACCGACCACCGCTGCCTGCCTGTGGACCGTCGCTCCCCTTGCGCCTGCAGCCGTCTAGCAGTACAAGGTGCCGCATCACGAGGCGGGAGCGGTTGAGCAGGCGCTACTCATTTCTCTGCAGCGAAACCTCGATGATGTTGCCGCTGTGCTGTTGCTCCTGGGCCCGCAGCAACCGGTTACGTTCGTTGCTAGCGGCTGATACCGGTCCATGTGCGCTTCCGTCATGGCCCCGCCAGGTGTAGTCCTCCGCGAGGCGAAGGAGAGGAGTTGGGACGCGCCGAACAGGACCGCCTGGCGCAAGTAACCAACTGCGCGTCCGGAGGGAGTGGGCGGGGTCATACGCGCCAGGTGTCCCACCGGCCGCGGGATCGCGGTATGGATCCCGCGATGGCTGAGGATGGGCCCGGGTGGCAGGGAGAGTCCACGGTGATGGCCAGGGATTCCCTGCGGTGCCGCTTCTGACGTGGCCAGCGCGCAGCGGAACTCGTAGAGCGAGCCATGACTTCGGTGGACGCGGGTACGTCACCTGCCTGGCCGGGCGTGATGGCGAACCCCAGTGGGCAGCAATGACGTCCGCAGCGAGGTAAGTCTTGGTGGTCAGTCCGCCGTGGGATCATTCGAAGGAGCATGGCCTTTCGCCTCGCCGGCCGAGGCGCCCTTCTTGATCTTGATGGGCGGCCCCGGCGGGCGCGCTGGGTGCGTTCGGACGATGGCGGAGCTGACGGCGACGACCCGCTGAGGTCGCCAGCGGCATTCGCCTGGGCGAGCTGGTAAAAAGACCTTCTCCCGAGCCACGTCGGAGCAGCTGGTTCTGCGCACCCCTGCATCAGCCGAAGCGCTCGGGTAGGTCTGCCCACCGGTGTCTGATCCGGTACGTTATCGCGATCACGTCAATCTCCTGCCGGTGATCACGCCACCGGCCGCCTCGCTCGGCAGTCTGTCCGGCACCAGCGGCTCGATGCGTACCCACTTGACGTCAGACAACGACTTAGCAGACCTACGATCTAACGGTGCGGCGGGGCGGATCGATTTTCCAGGGGCGCCCCCTAATGCCGGCGCTGCTCATTCTGACTAGAAGTAGGAGCAGGAGAATCGAGTGCGGTTACTCCTTCACCTCATGGATGTGATGGCCGTGACCAGTATTCGCCTCGTCAAGCCGCCTGGCGGATGCCAGTCGGGCAGCCCTGCGACGACGGCTTCGCGTGACGGACGCGAGCCCAAGACATCGCCTCCTGCCTTGTGTTCGCCATCTCGCGGCAGTAGTTGGTTGCAGCCCCACAATCTGAAGGCAGTCAGCGCTACCCGCGAACTTGCCCGCTCAGTGCCGGCCACTTGGGCCGTGTCTGAACAGGCCCTGAGCTCCGTGCTGTTGGCCGTGTCAGGATTGGTGACCCGTGTAATGGTGCACGCCAAGCCGTTTGTGCGTCCACATTTGCACCGTCAGTACCTTGATGTGCGGACTTGGCCAGGTGTCAGCCACGGCTGCCGACCGGCAGCACGTGGCTACGCGTGGTCATATCCAGATGGTGAACACAACTACAGACTGACTATCGTTGACCCCCTGGTGCAGGTGCTCGGCCCCTGCACCCACGTGCACGGCACAATGCACTGGGCACGCTTGCGGGCCGTCCTCTGAGCCCGGGGTCGAGTACAAGGTACCCGATCTGCCTGTGACTTTATTTGCGAACGAGATTGTGATCATGAAATCGGCAGCAATCCCTCCTCGGTCGGACCAGGGGCGTCCCGCCCGTGCGATCGCGCAGATGGCATCGCCTCGGCAAACCCCGCTCATTGGCAGGGAGGAGGAGCTGTCTGCTATCACCCGGCTGCTCGCGCTTCCTGGTCATTCAGGCGTCTTACTGACGGGAGGGCCAGGAGTCGGTAAGACGCGCCTGTTGGAAGAAAGCATCCAAAATCTACTCGCCACCCATCACGTGGTGCGGGTCACCCTGAACGACGCAGAGGAGGGGACGCGCTTCGCTGTGGTACCCGACGGCTCGTCTTCGCTGGTCCGGTCGGTGCCTGCGCAAGGTGAAGGCCGTCGAAGCCGCCCGTGGCTGATTGTTATAGACGACGCTCACCTCATGGACGCCACTGTAGGGCAGAGGGTTCTTGAGATGGCCCGCCGACGGGAGGCCCGCCTCGTAGTAGCTTGCACGACCGAAGGCCCGCGACAACCACCACCCGCTCTTTCCTCCTTCCAGAATGACGGCCGCCTCGCCCCTTTCGAGATCGCCCCGCTGCACACCCAACAAGCACGCCAACTGGCCCGGGCGCTGTTACACAATCAGCTGGCCCCCGACGGTAGTGCGCGCCTGGCCCACATGTCAGCTGGCAACCCTCAATTGCTCTGCGAACTGGTGCGCGCAGCACTTGAGCAGGGGCTGCTGACCTTTGCCGGTGGTCATTGGATACTCGCGGAGAGACAACCCATCTCTGCCCCTCTGCGAGACTTGTGTAGTAGTGAGCTTATGCTCTTGGACGTGGGTGCTAGGCGGGCATTGGAGCTAGTCGCCCTCGCAGAACCGATACCGATAGCCAGATTGAAGAACCTGGTGGGTCATCAAGTCTTCGCTGATCTCGAGGTGAAGGGATCAATCCGCAGATGCGACGCATCCGGAAGGGAAGTCAACCAGGCTTACGATGATCAAAGTGTCCGTGTACGCGTGACGTGCCCAATGGTCAGTCATGCAGTTCGCCAAGACCTACCTTGGCTACGACGCCGTAAGCACCTACGGTGCCTGATTTCCGCCGTGGCGCGGGACAACTGTGCAACAGCAGCGGACCGTCTGCGGATGTTGGGGTGGATGCTAGACGCGGGCGAAGACATGACCCAAGAACACCTGCTTGAAGCGGCTCGAGCCTCCTATGATCTCCAAGACCTGCGGCAGGCAGTCTGCTTCTCGCGTGCTGCTTGGGAACGATATCGTTCGATCGAAGCAGTGCTACTTCATGCCACAGTGCTAATATCCCTTGGGCAATTCGACCAAGCCAATTCTGTGGTGGACGAAGCCCGCCGGCTCCATCCGGGAGAGACGCACCGCCTTGACGCCGCCCAGGCCCGCGGACTGATCATGCAGGGTAGGACTGGACAGGCTTCACACTTCATACGCAGCACGCTTTCGGGCCCTCACAGCCGCCTTTACCTAGCCATGGTTTCCTATTTTCAGGGAGAATTCGACGCGACGCTCGACCTGAGCGAAGGTTTGATCAACGAATCGGACCAAACAGTCCGCTTGGAGGCTGCAATTTTCCATATGGCGGCCCTTTGTCACGCCGGCCGCCCCCTGGACGCCCTTCATTTATATCAACTGATCAACGACGGGCCTCTCGTTGACACTACCGTTTTCTCCACACACGAAGGTGCGCTGGAGGAGATCCATGCAGGCGCCCTGCACTACGCGGGCCGCCCTATGGAAGCAATCCGCATTTTGGAACGCGAGCATGACAAGGCTCTGACGCAGTATCATGTAGGTGTCGATACCCGTTGGGGGCTTGCGCTGGGCTACACCCTGTTGGATATAGGAAGACCCCGAACAGCTCTCTCATACCTAACACCTACGCCCGGCCACCACGTCGGCTGGGAATTGTGGCACCAAAAAGCGACCGTCTACCGGGCCCTTGCTGCTACCATCCTTCCTGACGCTGACACTGACACGCTACCAACGGCACACCGCACCAACTTCTTTATCTACCACCAAATAGCCCAGGCCCGGACCGCAATGAACCAATGCGACCCAACCCTGGCCGCCAAACTGCTCACCCATGCAGCCGAAGCATGCCTCAAACATGGTGGCTTCGCTGATGCTGCAATGGCAGCTCATGAGATAGCCCGTCTTGGGTTGGCCGCTGACACCAAGTCGTACTGGTCGCTCCCGGTGCAAGGACCTCTGCTTCGAGCGCGACTCGACTTCGCTCAAGCGATCGCCACCAAAGAAACTGATCTGCTTCAGCAAGCGGCTAATGCCTTCGCAACGGTCGGCTGCGACCTGTATGCGGCTGAAGCGTTTGCCGAACTGTGCCGCCTACTGCGCAGATCCGGGGACGATCGCCGCGCCGCTACGGCGGCCACGCGGTGCCGCGAGCTTTTGTCGCGATGTGAAGGCGCCCTAACGCCCCTGCTCCACACCATCGATGAAATAAAGCCCCTCACGCCGCGAGAGCGTGAGATCGCCTTCATGGCTGCTCGCGGGTTCACTGATAGTGAGATCGCTAACCGTTTGGCCCTGTCCGCGCGCACCGTCGGGAATACCCTCTATCGCGTATACGCGAAACTGGGAATCACAGGCCGTCGTGATCTGCGCCGGCCCGAGGGGCGTGGCGTGATTGGTGATTAATGAGTTGGTGTGTGATAGCGGTTGGGCATGCTTGGGTATGTTTTGCTGGTGAGGGGTGTGGCTGACTGTTCGGTGTTGACGCATCTGTTGTTCATGGGGATGTCGACAGCTCGTCTGTCGACTCTGGTTGGGGAGTTGGCCAGGCCGTGCGGGGGTGGGGCTTGAGGGGGTGGGTTCCAGGCGGGGGGTGGGGCGAGGGAGCGTGCATTGGGTGCCCGGGGGCCGGCGTCAGCTGGTCTTGGTGGACCGGCTGACAGCTACGCTCATGCACCTGCGGCACGATCTGCCGCACGCGGTCCTGGGTGTGCTGTTCGGCGTCGATCGCTCGACCGTCACCCGTGCTGTTGGCGAGGTCACGCGCCTCTGGGGGCAGCTGGCTGCTCGCGGAACGGGGCTTTGCTGTTCCCGACCGTTGTGGTCTGCGGCTTCGCACCCTTCAAGATGTATTTGCCTATGCCCAGGCCCGAGGGTGTGGAGCTGCGTCTGGACGCCACCGAGGTCCAAGTCCGCCGGCCGGTGGCGGGCCGCGGCGGACGCGGTGCCTTCGTCTCGGGCGAGAACACGGCAGCTGTAGATAGCCGCTGGCGTGGTTCTGATCAGGGTGTGGTGTCGGCGTAGGCGTGCCATCGCCGGTGGCAGAGGCGGGCGTGGTGTTGATGGCGGCGGCGCCAGGTGGACCACCACAGTAGGTGCTCGCGGTCTCGTCGCGGCGGTGGCAGGATCAAGGTTCTGAGTGGGCGGAGCAGTTCGTGGCTGCTGAGGGGGGGCGAGGTCGGTCTTGTCGGGGTCGTCCCGGGCGGTTTGGGCTGTGCGTTCGAGAGCTGCTGCGGTGGCCAGGAACGCGTATGCGGCCAGGGTGATCACGCTCCAGCGGTGCCAGGAGTTCCAGTAGGTGACCTGGCCTTTGTCGAGGTGGCAGGTCTCTTTCGCGTTCTGGAAGTCGTCTTCCACCCGCCATCTGCGGCACGCCAGTGACACCAGGCGGGCCAGGGTCACCGGTCCGGGGGCGAAGCAGCGGTAGTAGGACACGGTGCGGGTGTAGCGGTGGCGGCGGACCGGCAGGACGGACGTACCCGCGTCGCGGTCGTGTCCGTCAGGGGTGCCGTCGGCGGTGACCTCGATCATCGCCCAGTCGTAGTCGCGTGTCCCCTTCTGGCCCGTGCCGGTCTGCATCCGGTGCCAGGCCCGCTTCGGCAGCCGGGCGGCAGCCCTGGCTGCGTTCAGCTTCCCGGCTGGGTGGTGACCGGGTGGTTCGAGCGCACGGCCACGACGTAGCCCAGGCCCCAGCTCACGGCAGACACCACGTAGTTCCCGTCCTCCATAGACCTCGTCCCCCAGGAAGAACGAGGCGGATATCCCCTGGCTGGCAGCGCGGAGCATGTGCGCCGCGAGCTGCGGCTTGGTCGCGAAGCACAGCCCGTCCGGGACGCCGGTCAGCTCGCGGCGTTCCTCATCTGCGGCCCACTCCTTGGTGAAGTACAGGCGCCGGTCGATCAGGCAGTGCCCGACGGTGGTGGCGAAGGTGAGGTGCACCGTGACCTGGCACAGATCCACACCACTGACCGAGCCCGAGTACTGGCGGGCCGCACCGACCGCGTCGGTGGAAGACTTCGCGTCTCCTGTCTCGTCCGCGATGATGACCCCGTCGCCGTCATCGAGCAGGTCCACGGCCCAGGCCGCCGCCAGCTCCAGCACCGTTTCCTGGTCCCACACCGCACGGGAGAGCAGATGGTGCAGCCGGTGCGGGCCCCGCTCACCGATCGCTTCGGCCAGGCTCCAGCAGTTCACGTCCTCGAGCTCCATCAGCATGCCCCGCGTCATCCGGGCAAACGTCTCCCGGGTCTCCGAGCGGGCGAAGCAGCCGGCCAACGAGGCCAGCAGGCCCCCGAACGCGGTCTCATGGACTCCGCGGTCTACGGTGGCCGAAGCGGCCGTCTCGTTCTGATGTTGCGTCACACCACGTCATGATCAAGGCGGCCGCCCTCATGCCCGCAGCCACCCCCGTCACACCGCTGAACAGCAGCGATGAGCATCAGCGGGCCTATCTACAGCTGCCGTGAAGAAGAAGCAGAACACGGTGAAAGCCACCGTGATCGCCGACCACCGCGGCCGCACTCTTGGACCGACGCGTTACGGCCAGGACGCATGCACGACGCCACTGCCGCCCGCACAGCCGGCATCGGCCCATGCTTCGATCCGCCGCCACCCCTGCGCGAAGAGCCCGCGGTCGTAGGCCCGTTCCGCAAGGGAGCCAGCGACACCACCACTCGTCGCAACGGATCACCGTCGAACACGCCCTCGCCGACCACAAACGCCGGAAACAACTCCAGCGCTGAACCCACCGCCGCGACCGACTGCCCGACACCTACCAGGCCATCGCCAGCCTCGTCTCCGACCGCACAGCCACCGTCTGAATACAGACCACGACCGGGCAAGCACAACCGGGACTGTAAGAAAAACGGTGTAACTCCGATCATGGAAGAGTTCACCTGTGACCAGCGAGAACATAGCCAAGCCGTCTGCAGCAGGAGCCGCGTCGGCGTCCGTTGATGACCAGTTCCTGAACGAGCTCGTGGCTCGGGCTCAGGCCGATGGCCTGCAGCTGACCGGT
>NZ_JBVHPY010000047.1:0-18655 GCF_055567695.1 Streptomyces sp. NPDC026417 | reverse complement strand
CGGGGCCGTGCCGGTACATCCGCCCGTCGCTGGTCGGGCACCTCTGTCCGTCACCAGCGTTCCTCGGTGGGGTGTGGCCCCGTCTCGACGGGCATTTGATGTACCGGCACGGCCCCTTCCGTGCACTGGCGGCTGCGGGCGCGTACGGATTGCGCTGCGGGCAGGCGGTGCGTCGTCAACTGCGGGTGGGCGTGCGGGGAGTGGGGCGGCGTCCGGTCGGTTCCAGCTGCGGGCGCGCGCCGCTCCGGCTGCGGGCAGGTGGCGCGGGGCGGGGCCTGGTCGCCCTAGCTGCGGGCAGGCGTGCCGCAAGGGGCGGCACGGGTGGGCGCAGGCGGTGCCCTGTCGGCGCCGGGTTCGCCGTCCCACCCCGGCGCCGGCCGGGACGCCGGGTGCTGATGTACGTGGGGGAGTGGGCCCACCCGGGCGGCTCCCCGTCGGCGCCGGGCTCGCTGTCCCGCCCGGCGCCGGGTGCTGATGTACGTGGGGGAGTGGGCCCACCCGGGCGGTGTCCCGGCGCAAGCCGGATCAGGTGTGCGCGGGGAGGCGGGCCCGCCCGGCGATGTGCCGTCGAGCGGGGGTCAGTTCTCGTTGATTTTGGTGGAGGGCGGGGACTCCGTGCCGGGGCGGGAGCGGACCTCCGTCGTGCAGTCGTAGTGGTGCAAGGCCCCCGGCGAGGGCCCGCCCAGGATGACGGAGCCGTCGTCCGCGGCGGTCGCCTCCGAGTTGGCGAACGTGCAGATGATCTGCGCGAGGGCGTACGCCGTCAGCTTCTCCGGCGGCGTACTGAGCCGGAACGTGTTCTCGGGATCCTTGCCCTGCGGCCCGCTCACCCGCGTACCCGCCCGCACGTCCGTCGTGTAACCGGCCTGCGTCTCCGGCGCCGACGGCCTCCCGGCCAGCTGGTCCAGCAGGCCCTGGGCGACCAGCACCCGCCGCTGCGCCTCCGCCGTACCGTCCGGAATCCGCACCGAGCGGTCCACCGTCACCAGTTGCGAGGAGCACAGGAGGAACACCTGGACCGGGATGCCCGGCGCCGACTGGGTGGAGAGGTCGGGTCCGGCGAGCGTGCACGGCACCCGGGACGGCGCCGGTCCGAAGTCCGTCGGAACCTGCGTCGAGCGGATCCCGCAGCCCGTGAGCAGCGCGGCCAGAACCGAGAGGGCCAGCGCGCCCCGCAGTCGTCCCCTCATCCGGCGTCCTCCTCCGTGCCGTCCGCGTCCGGCGCCGCGGACGTGTCCTGGGGCAGCCGCAGGGTGAAGACCGCGCCCCCCTTGGGTGAGTTCGCGGCGGTGATCTCGCCGCCGTGGATGTGCGCGTTCTCCAGGGCGATGGACAGGCCGAGGCCGCTGCCCTCGGAGCGCGGACGGGACGCGCTCGCCTTGTAGAAGCGGTCGAAGACGTGAGGGAGCACGTCCTCGGGGATGCCGGGACCGTGGTCCTGGACCTCGATCAGCAGATCGTCGGACTCCTTGCGGACGAACACGCAGACCGGCGAACCGCCGTGCTTGAGCGCGTTGCCGATCAGGTTGGCGAGGATGACGTCGAGACGGCGCGGGTCGAGCCGGACCATCATGCCGCGCTCGGCGTTCAGCTCCACCGCGTCCAGCCAGGCACGCGCGTCGATGCACGCCGTGATCTGGTCGGCGATGTCCACGTCGTCCAGCACCAGCCGGGCCGTGCCCGCGTCGAATCGGGTGACCTCCATCAGGTTCTCGACCAGGTCGTTGAGGCGGCGGGTCTCGCTGACCACCAGCCGGACGGCCGGTTCGATCATCGGGTCCACACTGCCGGTCTCCGCGTCGAGTTCCTCCTCCAGCACCTCGGTCACGGCGGTGATCGCGGTCAGCGGCGTACGCAGTTCGTGGGACATGTCGGCGACGAAGCGGCGCGACGCCTCGTCGCGCGCGCTCATGTCCTCGACGCGTTTCTCCAGCGCCTCCGCCGTCCGGTTGAACGTCCGTGACAAGTCGGCCAGTTCGTCCGTCCCCGAGACCCGCAGCCGGGTGTCGAGCTTGCCCTCGCCGAGCCTGCGGGCCGCGGTGCCGAGCCGGTGGACCGGCTTGAGGACCGTGGTCGCGGCGGCCTGGGCGAGCAGCGCCGAACCGATCAGCGCCAGACCGGTGGCGATGCCCAGCGACCAGGCGAGGGAGTTCAGGTCCTTCGCCTCGGGTTCGAGGGACTTGAGCATGTAGCCGGTCGGGCCCCCGCCGATCACCTTCGTGCCCGCCACCAGGTACGGCTCGTCGTCTTCGACGATCCGCTGCCAGTACAGGTGGTAGGCGTACTTGTTGCCGGCGGAGACCGACTGCTTCCTGTTCACCGCCGTCCGCAGGGACTTCGGCACGTCCTCCAGGGTGAACGCGTCCAGGTCCGAGTTGCCGGTGACGCTGCGGCCGTCCTCGCGGTCGACGACCAGCAGCACGCTGAAGCGCTGGCTGCTGCTCGCCATCTGCCCGGCCGTGTGCTGCAGTTCGTCCTGCGTCGGGTGCGGGCGCAGCGCGCTGGCGCGGTTCTGCATCTCCTGCTGGAAGTCGCGCAGCACCGCGTCCTGGGTGCGGGTCAGCACGGCCTCGCGGTTGAGCCAGTAGGCGATCCCCGAGGCCGACACGGCGGCGGTGAGCGCGACGAGCCCGAACACCACGACCAGGCGCAGCCGCAGGCTGGTGAAGCGCAGTCCCGCCAGTCTCGCCCTGCGCGCCGCGGCCCAGCCGCGGCGCTCGTCCTGCGGTGGTGTCACTGAGGATTGTCCAGCCGGTAGCCGACTCCGCGCACGGTACGGATCAGGGTGGGGGAGGACGGCACGTCCTCGACCTTCGCGCGCAGGCGCTGCACGCACGCGTCGACCAACCGGGAGTCGCCCAGGTAGTCGTGCTCCCAGACCAGCCGCAGCAACTGCTGCCTCGACAGTGCCTGCCCGGGCCTGCGGCTCAGCTCCAGCAGCAACCGCAGCTCGGTCGGGGTCAGTTGGAGGTCCTCACCGTTCTTGGTGACGGTCATCGCCGCCCGGTCGATGACCAGGGACCCGAACGTCGCCGAGTCGTTGGCCTCGCGTTCCCCGCGCCGCAGCACGGCGCGGATCCGCGCGTCCAGCACGCGCCCCTGAACGGGCTTCACCACGTAGTCGTCGGCGCCGGACTCCAGCCCGACCACCACGTCGATGTCGTCGCTGCGCGCGGTCAGCAGAATGATCGGCAGCTGGTCCGTACGGCGGATGCGCCGGCACACCTCGAATCCGTCGATGCCCGGCAGCATCACGTCCAGCACGATGAGGTCCGGCCGTTGCTCTCGCAGCAGCTTCAGACCGTCCTCGCCGGTGGCAGCGGTGGCCACACGGTGTCCCTGGCGCGTCAAAGAGAGCTCCAGGGCCGTACGGATGGCGTCGTCGTCCTCGATCAGCAACAGGGAAGGCACGGACGTCATTCTGGCCCATGGCACGGTGGTCTATCGACCGTTGAACCGCTCCCACCCATCTCTTGCACAGATGGAAGGCGCCAGGGGCCGTCTGCGTAGTCGTACGGCTCTTCTCCGTGATCGCGCGGTGACGCGCCCGGGGGTGACCCCTGTGACAGGCCTGTGACAGTCGGCGGACACGGCCATGAAGTGCCGACGGCAAAGTTTTCGACACCAGCAAGGCACGCAAGGAAACCGGGACTCCACGACGGGGGGCGCGAGATGAACACGCTGCACAGCACCAGCACTAGCGCAGTGGTCACGCGTCTTCACGACGTCAACCGGAGCACGGAGAAGTCCGGTGCCGTGAGCGGGCGGGGGTGCGCTCGCGGCACCGGGCGTCAGCACACCGCGTACATGACGGTGGTTGACGCGTTCACGGGGGGAACCACGGCGGCGGACAGCGCCGCCGTGAACGGGGGAGCTCACGGGGGAGCCGCGTACGGGGAGGGCACGGGGGAGCGTCGCTCGGTGTCGGAGGCGGAGTTCACCGCCTACGTCCAGGAGCGCCGCGCCTCCCTGTACGCAACCGCCTACCACCTGACCGGAGACCGCTTCGAGGCCGAGGACCTGCTGCAGAGCGCGCTGTTCTCGACCTACCGGGCGTGGGACCGGATCAGTGACAAGGCCGCGGTGGGGGGATACCTGCGGCGGACGATGACCAATCTGCACATCAGCGCCTGGCGTCGCCGCAAGCTGAACGAGTACCCGACCGAGGAACTGCCGGAGACCGCCGGTGACACGGACGCGATGCGCGGCACCGAGCTGCGCGCCGTGCTGTGGCAGGCGCTCGCCCGGCTGCCCGAACTCCAGCGCACCATGCTGGTCCTGCGCTACTACGAGGGCCGCACGGACCCGGAGATCGCGGAGATCCTCGACATCAGTGTCGGCACGGTGAAGTCCAGCATCTGGCGGTCGCTCCGCCGGCTGCGCGAGGACGAGGTCCTCAGCTTCGGCCGTGACGAGGAGGAGTCCTTCGGCGAGCTGGTGGCCTGAAGGCAACGGGGGGAACGGGGGAGGCACGGGGGAGCGGTTTCCGGGGGGAAGCCGCTGTGGTCACGGGGGAAGCGGGTCCGGGGGGGACCCGCTGCGGCCACGGGGGAGCACGAAGAGCGGGACTGGAGGGCCGGGGGGTCCGTCCAGTCCCGCTTCCGTGCGTGCGGAGCGTGCCGGGGGGGGACTACGCGGGGCTCTCGGCGCCCGCGCGCCGGCCGGCCGCCGCACCCGCCAGCCGTCCCAGCGCCTCGTCCCGGTCGCACGCGTGGGCGCCCAGCGTCGTCTGCCGGGCGACGATCGACCGTTCGGCCCGCATCAGGCGCCAGCCGCGGCGCAGCAGGAACGGCACCGACTTGCGGCCCTCCCTGAGGTCGCGCAGGAAGCGCCGGCGGAAGGTGGTGAGGGGCCCCCGGGTCAGGCACAGCGCGTCGGCCAGGACGCCGAGTTCGCGGCAGCGCCCGACGATCTCGGCGGCGAAGATGCCCTCGGCGATGAACAGCGGGGTCCGGTCGATGCGGAAGGTCTCCACGCCGGTACGGGCGCTCAGCGAGAGGTCGTAGACGGGGACGGTGGTGCACCCGGTCCGGCACAGCTCGGTGATGGCGGCGACGGCGGTGTCCGCGTCCCAGGACAGGGGGTGGTCCCAGTCGATGTCGGAGCTCCCCTCCACCTGGGGCAGGGTCGGGTCCGTGCCCTCCTTGTAGAAGTCGTCGAGCCGCAGGACGGGCAGACCCGAGCGGGCGGCGAGGAGGGACTTCCCGGAGCCGGACGGGCCGGAGAGCAGCACGACTCGGGCGGGTATGGGCGGTTGGGGACTCACGAGAGTCCAGTGTGAGGCATCGGGCGGCCCGCGCCGACCCCGCGGGTCGACGTTGGAGCGCACATCACACCTCAACTACCCTACGTGTCGAACCGATTACCTTGAGCACCAGAAGGCGGCACCAGCGATGGCTCGACACACACCCCTGACCTCCCCGACCGCCCGGCGCGCCCTGGTGGCCCTCGCGACGGCGGGCGCGGCGCTCGGGGCGGGGGCCTCCACGGCCGCCGCGGACACCCAGGACGTACTCGGTGTGGCGCACACCCGGCCCACCTCGCTCGGCAACCTCGACCCCCAGGCGGGCCTCGGCGCGGTGTCCGGGATGGTCCAGTACGTCACGGGGCCGGTCGAGGGACTCAAGCCCAACCCCCTCGCGGGCACGGGCGTCGACCCGCTCGACAACGGCGTCGGCACGCAGTTGGGCGACTTCCAGCCGCTGACCTCGCAGGCGCTCACCGGGCCGCTGGCCCAGGCGCCGTCCGTGGGCAGCATCCCGGTCGTCGGCCAGGTGCCCGGGCTGCTGCACTGAACGCGGAGAGAGCCGCGCTCCCCCTGGACGGAGGGGAAGCGCGGCTCTCCGGCGAACGGGACCCCGGGGACACGGATCGGGGTCCCGAGACCACGGGGGCCGCAGGCCCCGGACCTCGTTGCGGCTCAGTAGGCGGAGCCGGACGCGCCCAGCGAGCCCGTCGGGTGCCAGACCGTCTTCGTCTCCAGGAACGCCGTGAGGCGCTCGATGCCCGGCGTGCGCGCGTAATCCACAGGCTGTGGACGGACGACGCGCTTCAGGTTGTCGGCGGCCGCGACCTCCAGCTCCTTCGCCAGCGCCTCGTCGGCGCCGGCGAGGTCGATCGCGTTGACGTCCTGGTGCGCGGCCAGCGGCGCGGCGATCTCCGCCGTCCGGCCGGACAGGACGTTGACCACACCGCCGGGCAGGTCGGAGGTGGCCAGCACCTCGCCCAGGGACAGCGCCGGCAGCGGTGACTTCTCGGAGGCGATCACGACGGCGGTGTTGCCCGTCGCGATCACCGGGGCGACCACCGACACCAGGCCGAGGAACGAGGAGTCCTGCGGCGCCAGCACCGCCACCACGCCCGTCGGCTCCGGTGAGGACAGGTTGAAGAAGGGGCCCGCCACCGGGTTCCCGCCGCCGACCACCTGAGCGATCTTGTCGGTCCAGCCCGCGTACCAGACCCAGCGGTCGATGGTCGCCTCCACCAGGTCGGCCGCCTTGGACTTCGACAGCCCCTCGGCGTCGGCGACCTCGTGGACGAACTGCGCCTTGCGGCCCTCCAGCATCTCCGCGACCCGGTAGAGGACCTGGCCGCGGTTGTACGCGGTCGCCCCGGACCAGCCGCCGAACGCCTTGCGGGCTGCGACGACCGCGTCCCGGGCGTCCTTGCGGGAGGACTGCGGCGCGTTGGCCAGCCACTTGCCCTTCGAGTCCGTCACCTCGTACACCCGGCCGCTCTCGGAACGCGGGAACTTCCCGCCGACGTACAGCTTGTAGGTCTTGAACACCGACAGTCGAGCATCAGACATCGAGGTACGCCTCCAGGCCGTGGCGGCCGCCCTCGCGGCCGAAGCCCGACTCCTTGTAGCCGCCGAAGGGCGAGGTCGGGTCGAACTTGTTGAACGTGTTGGACCAGATGACGCCCGCGCGGAGCTTGTTCGCCACCGCGAGGATGCGGGAGCCCTTCTCCGTCCAGATGCCGGCGGAGAGTCCGTACTGGCTGTTGTTGGCCTTGGCCACGGCCTCGTCCGGGGTGCGGAAGGTGAGGACGGACAGCACCGGGCCGAAGATCTCGTCGCGGGCGATGGTGTGCGCCTGGGTGACGTTCGTGAAGAGCGTCGGGGCGAACCAGTACCCGGAGGAGGGCAGTTCACAGGCCGGGGACCAGCGCTCGGCACCCTCGGCCTCGCCCTGCTCGGTGAGCGTGGTGATGCGCGCCAGCTGCTCGGCGGAGTTGATCGCGCCGATGTCCGTGTTCTTGTCGAGCGGGTCGCCGAGGCGCAGCGTGGAGAGGCGGCGCTTCAGGGAGTACAGCAGCTCGTCCTGGATCGACTCCTGCACCAGGAGGCGCGAGCCCGCGCAGCAGACCTGGCCCTGGTTGAAGAAGATGCCGCTGACGATGCCCTCGACGGCCTGGTCGATGGGGGCATCGTCGAAGACGATGTTCGCGCCCTTGCCGCCCAGTTCGAGCGTGACCTTCTTCCTCGTGCCCGCGATCTGGCGCGCGATGGCCTTGCCGACCGCGGTGGAGCCGGTGAAGGCCACCTTGTTCACGTCCGGGTGCTCGACGAGCGCGGCGCCCGTGTCGCCGTATCCCGGAAGGATGTTGACGACGCCCCGGGGCAGCCCCGCCTGACGGCAGATGTCGGCGAAGAACAGCGCTGACAGAGGGGTGGTCTCGGCGGGCTTGAGGACGACCGTGTTGCCCGTGGCGAGGGCCGGGGCGATCTTCCACGCCAGCATCAGCAGCGGGAAGTTCCACGGGATGACCTGGCCGGCCACGCCGAGCGGGCGGGGGTTCGCGCCGAAGCCCGCGTGGTCGAGCTTGTCGGCCCAGCCCGCGTAGTAGAAGAAGTGCGCGGCGACCAGCGGGAGGTCCGCGTCGCGGGTCTCCCGGATCGGCTTGCCGTTGTCCAGCGTCTCCAGGACGGCCAGCTCGCGGCTGCGCTCCTGGATGATCCGGGCGATCCGGAACAGGTACTTGGCGCGCTCGGAGCCGGGCAGCGCGGACCACTTCTCGAAGGCCCTGCGGGCGGCCTTCACGGCGCGGTCGACGTCCTCGGCGCCCGCCTGGGCGACCTCGGCGAGGACCTCCTCGGTGGCGGGGCTGACCGTCTTGAAGACCCGGCCCTCGGCGGCGTCGGTGAACTCGCCGTCGATGAACAGGCCGTAGGACGGGGCGATGTCGACGACCGCGCGGGACTCGGGCGCCGGTGCGTACTCGAATGCGGATGACCGCTTCTCGATGGTCATGGTGATCAGTCCACCGTCACGTAGTCGGGGCCGGAGTAGCGGCCGGTGGCCAGCTTCTGGCGCTGCATCAGCAGGTCGTTCAGGAGCGAGGACGCGCCGAAGCGGAACCAGTGGTTGTCCAGCCAGTCCTCGCCCGCGGTCTCGTTGACCAGGACCAGGAACTTGATCGCGTCCTTGGAGGTGCGGATACCGCCGGCGGGCTTCACGCCGACCTGGATGCCGGTCTGCGCGCGGAAGTCGCGGACCGCCTCCAGCATCAGCAGCGTGTTCGCGGGTGTCGCGTTCACCGCGACCTTGCCCGTCGAGGTCTTGATGAAGTCGGCGCCCGCCAGCATCCCGAGCCACGAGGCCCGCCGGATGTTGTCGTACGTCGACAGCTCGCCGGTCTCGAAGATGACCTTCAGGCGGGCGGCGCCGGCGGCCTCCTTCACGGCGACGATCTCCTCGTACACCTTCATGAAGTGGCCCGAGAGGAACGCGCCGCGGTCGATGACCATGTCGATCTCGTCGGCGCCCGCGGCGACCGCGTCGCGCACGTCGGCCAGCTTCACGTCGAGCGCGGCACGCCCGGCCGGGAACGCGGTGGCGACGGAGGCGACCTTCACGCCCGAACCGGCGACGGCCTCCTTGGCGGCGGTCACCATGTCGGGGTAGACGCAGACGGCGGCGGTACTGGGGGTCGTCCGGTCCGTCGGATCCGGGTGGACCGCCTTGGCGCCGAGCGCCCGGACCTTGCCCGGGGTGTCCGCGCCTTCCAGCGTCGTCAGGTCGACCATCGAGATGGCGAGATCGATGGCGTACGCCTTCGCCGTGGTCTTGATGGAACGGGTGCCGAGCGAGGCGGCGCGCGCCTCCAGGCCGACCGCGTCGACGCCGGGCAGCCCGTGGAGGAAGCGGCGCAGCGTGCTGTCGGACGCGGCGACGTCCGTGAGTGCATGAGCAGCGGATGCAGTGGTGGGCATGGTCACGAGCTGAGCATATCTACGCGCGTAGCAGCTGTACACCCCACGTGGTCGAAGTGAGCTCGGCCACCGTGTACGGGCACAGCCGCCACTGTCGGGCACAATCGGGGCCATGACGACCCCGGACCACCAGTCTCCCGCATCGGACGCCTCGCACCCAGAGCAGAACGACCGGATCCACCGGTCGGCCGCCGGCATCGCGGGCGGCGTGCTGCTGCTCGCCATCGCGGGCTGGCTCGGCATCGACGCGGTGATCGTGGGGGACGGCCGTACGCCCTGGCTGGCGCTGGCCTCACTGCTCCTGATCGTCCCGCTGGTGGTCGCCTTCACCCTGCGCCCGGCCGTCTTCGCCAACGAGGACCGGCTGCGTGTCCGCAACCCGTTCCGCCTGATCGTGCTGCCCTGGAGCACCGTCGGCTCGCTGCGCTCCGGCTATTCCAACGAGGTCCTGGACACGTCCGGCACCACGTACCAGCTGTGGGCCGTGCCCGTGTCCCTGCGCTCCCGCAAGCGCGCCGCCCGGCGGCAGAGCCGCAACGCCGCCGCGGACTCCAGCGGCCGCACGTCCGCCATCTCGACCGAGACGGTCCGCGCCCCGGCCGACCAGATCATGGACGACCTGCGTGAGCTCGCCGAGAACCGCGCCGCGGCGCCGGGCGCACAGGGCGAGGTCGGCGTGCGATGGGCCTACGAGGTGATCGCTCCCGCGGTCACCGGCGCCGTCCTGCTCGCGATCCTGCTCGCGGTGGGCTGACCGCCCCCGCCCGCGCCGGGGCGAGGGCGCCGCAATTCCTTCCCGGACGGCGGCCGTACGTCCCGGGCGGGCCCCGGGGCAACCTCGTCGGGGGTCCGGCCGTCTGGAACACGATGAGTACGAATCCTGAGCCGCCCGCGCGGCTGCCCGCCTCCGCCGTTCCCGACGGCTGCCGTGCCTGGGACGGCGAGCGGGCCCGCCGCTGGACCGGGGCACTCCCGGCGCACCGCGTCCCGCTGCGGGTACGGACCCGCTTCTTCCTGCCGCTGAGCGTTCTCGCCCTGCTCCCGGTCCTCCTCCCGTCCCCGCTCGGAGACGCCCGCCCGTACGTCCTCGCGCTGCTCGCCTGCCACATCGTCTGGGTGTCGGTGCGGCCCGAAGCCGTCCCCTTCGCGGCACCCGTGACGGCCGTCGTCCTCCTCACGCAGCAGCCGCGGCTGCCGTGGGCGGTGACCGTGCCGGTCCTCGTGGGCCTGGCCGTCTCCTGGGCGGCCGCCGGCGTACGGCTGCGGGCCCGGGCGGCCCAGCGGCAGGCGGCGCTGACCGCGGCGGAAGGGGTGACCGCGCCCCGCCCGGACGGCGACCGGCGGCCGGAGCGCGGAGCGTTCCTCGTGCCGGCCGGGCTGTTCCTCGGGGTGCTCGGCGCCGTCCTGCTCGCCACGGCGGACACCTGGGACCTCGCCGACGACCCGGACGTGACCCGTACGGCGGGCTGGTACGTGCTGGGTCTGGGCCTCACGGCCGCCCTCTCCGGTGCCCTCGGCCGGCGCCGGGCCGCCGTGCTGCGCGCCGCTCCGATGCCGGTGCTGCGCGTGCTGGTGCGCGAGGACGGGGACGGCGGGACGGAGGTCTTCGCCGCGGACGACCGGGAGGCCGGCCGGCCGCTGTTCGGCGTCACCCTGCGCGAACTGCCCGATGACGACGAGGACGACGAAGACGAAGACGACGAGGACCACGACGATGACGACGCGGAGGGGGACGCCCACGAACTCGACGACCTCCTCGCGGGCCTCGACGCGCCGGGGCCGCTGCGCGAGGCCGTCCTCCACGGGGTGCCCTGCGACGGCGCCGAGATCCTCGTCGTCGCCGCCGGCGAGGAACCCGACGAGCCGCCGTCCGTGGCCTGGTCCACGGGTCCGGTGCGCCCGCTGTCGGACCGTGCGGCGCGCCGCCGCGTCGCCGCGCTGAGGAACGCCGCGACCCGCGAGGCGGAGGACAGGGAGCAGCAGGCGGCGGCGGTGGCGGCGCTGGACCCGGGCGCGGTGGCCGTACGGCGATGGACCGCGGGGTGGTGGGACCGGCTCGGCGCGGCCGGTCTCGTACTGCTCGGCAGCTATGCCTTCCTCGGCCAGCACGGCGTGTGGCGCTACGTCCTGGGCGCGGTGGTCGGCCTGATGGGCGTGCTGTCGCTGCCGGGCAAGGCGGCGTGGCGCATCACCGCCGACAGCTCGGGGCTCTGGCTCAGCGGACTGCGCGGCAGCCGCCACGTCGCCTGGGACCACATACGGGTGGTCGAGTGCCGGCACACCGCGTTGAAGGTGGACAGCCACCGGGCCTCGTTCCCCGAGTGGACCGTCCACGGCCCGCGGCTGCCCTGGCTGGAACGCCGGCTGGGCCGGATCCACCCGTACCGGAGGACCGCCGCCGAGATCACCGCCATGTGGCACGACCCCGCACTGCGGCCCACCGGGGACAGCGGCGAACGAGTGGGGAGCCGACCGCTGTGGCCCCTGAGCCTGCTCCTCACGGCTGCCTGGGCGGTGTTCCTGCTCTTCCTGCTGCCCTAGGCGGCCGGGTCCGCACGGTCTCGCCCGGCCGGGCCGGGTGAGACCGAAGCCCCGGTCCGGAGGTCCGGGCCGGGGCTTCGCCGAGGTGGCGGGGTGGGGCGGTCGCTCAGATGCCGGCCGCCGCCGACAGGTCCTGCTTGATCATCGCGAGCAGGCCGGTCGCCCGGGTGCGCGCCCCGGGCAGGTCGTCATGCGTGCCGACCGGCACCACGACCTCCAGGTAGCACTTCAGCTTCGGCTCCGTGCCGCTCGGGCGGACGATCACCCGCGCGCCGTCCAGCGTGTACCGCAGCCCGTCCGTCGGCGGGAGCGTGTCCGTGCCCCGCGTCAGATCCTCGGCGTTCTCGACCGTCAGGCCCGCGAGACGGGTCGGCGGCTGCTCGCGCAGGCGCTGCATCGCGCTCGCGATGACCGAGAGGTCCTCCACCCGGACCGAGAGCTGGTCGGTGGCGTGCAGGCCGTACTCGACGGCCATGTCGTCCAGGAGGTCCAGGAGCGTGCGGCCCTGCTCCTTGAGCTCGGAGGCCAGCTCCGTGACGAGCAGCGCGGCGGTGATGCCGTCCTTGTCGCGCACGCCCTCGGGGTCGACGCAGTAGCCGAGTGCCTCCTCGTAGCCGTACCGCAGGCCCTCGACGCGGGCGATCCACTTGAAGCCCGTCAGCGTCTCCTCGTACGGCAGCCCCGCCTTCCCGGCGATCCGGCCGAGGAGCGAGGAGGAGACGATCGACTCGGCGAACGTGCCGCGCGCGCCCCGGCGGACCAGGTGCTCGGCGAGCAGCGCGCCGACCTCGTCACCGCGGAGCATGCGCCAGTCGGCGCCGTCCCGGACGGCCACGGCGCAGCGGTCGGCGTCCGGGTCGTTCGCGATGACCAGGTCGGGACCGGTCTCGCGCGCCTTCGCGAAGGCCAGGTCCATCGCGCCCGGCTCCTCCGGGTTGGGGAACGCGACGGTCGGGAAGTCCGGGTCGGGCTCGGCCTGCTCCGCGACCAGGACGGGCTCCGGGAACCCGGCCCGGGCGAAGGCCCCGAGGAGCGTGTCCTTGCCGACGCCGTGCATCGCGGTGTAGACGGTGCGGGCCGTCCGGGGCGAGTCGGGGGAGAGGACGGCGTCCGTACGGGCCAGATAGGCCTCCAGGACGCTGTCGTCCAGCGTCTCCCAGCCGCTGTCCGGGCGCGGCACGTCGGCCAGGGAGCGTACGGCGTCGATCTGCGCCGCGATCTCGGCGTCCGCGGGCGGGACGATCTGCGAACCGTCGCCGAGGTAGACCTTGTAGCCGTTGTCGCGCGGCGGGTTGTGGCTGGCGGTGACCTCCACGCCCGCGACCGCGCCGAGGTGCCGTATGGCGAAGGCCAGGACCGGGGTGGGCAGCGGACGGGGGAGCACGGCGGCCCGCAGGCCCGCGCCGGTCATCACGGCCGCGGTGTCCCGGGCGAAGTCGGCCGACTTGTGGCGGGCGTCGTAGCCGATGACGACGAGGCCGTCCGTGTGGCCCTGCGCCTTCAGGTACGCGGCGAGGCCGGCGGCGGCCCGGATGACGACGGAGCGGTTCATGCGCATCGGACCGGCGCCCAGCTCGCCCCGGAGGCCCGCGGTGCCGAACTGGAGGGTGCCGCCGAAGCGTGCGGCGAGCTCGGTGACGTCCGCGGCCGCGATGAGCTTGGCGAGTTCCTCACGGGTCTCCGCGTCGGGGTCCTCGGCCAGCCATGCCTCGGCCCGTGCGATGAGTTCGTCCTGCACGTGGGGTCAACCTCTCGTCTTCGTCTTCGTCGTACGTTGCTGTGTACCCGGGTTCCGTGCCCGCCGCTCCTGCGCGTCCCGCCGCGGGGCGCCGCCCCGGACACCGCTCCCCGAACGCCGGAGGGGCCGGAGTCCCGCCCGCACCTGGGAGGTTCCGGCCCGTCCGGCGTCCGGGGACGAGCGTGTCGGCGGACCCGGGGGCCGGGGGCGGCGACCCCGGTGGGTCAGAGGCGGTCCAGGACCTGCGTGAGGAGCGCGCCCATGCGGGCGGCGGAGTCGCGGCCGGCCTGGAGGACCTCCTCGTGGTTGAGGGGCTCGCCCGTCATACCGGCGGCGAGGTTCGTCACGAGGGAGATGCCGAGGACCTCCGCACCGGCCTCGCGCGCGGCGATCGCCTCCAGCACGGTCGACATGCCGACCAGGTCCGCCCCGATGACGCGGGCCATCCGGATCTCGGCCGGCGTCTCGTAGTGCGGGCCGGGGAACTGGGCGTAGACGCCCTCCTCCAGGCTGGCGTCGACCTCCTTGCACAGGGCGCGCAGCCGCGGCGAGTAGAGGTCCGTGAGGTCCACGAAGTTCGCGCCCACGATCGGCGAGGTGGCCGTCAGGTTGATGTGGTCGCTGATCAGAACCGGCTGGCCGGGCCGCATGCCCTCGCGCAGGCCGCCGCAGCCGTTGGTGAGCACGATCGTCTTGCAGCCGGCGGCGACGGCGGTGCGGACACCGTGCGCGACGGCGGCGACGCCGCGGCCCTCGTAGTAGTGGGTGCGGCCCAGGAAGACCAGCGCCCGCTTGCCGCCCGTGCGGTACGAGCGGATCTTGCCGCCGTGTCCCTCGACCACCGGCGGCGGGAAGCCGGGCAGCTCGGTGACCTGGAACTCGGCCTCGGGGACGCCCAGGGCGTCCACGGCCGGAGCCCAGCCGGAGCCCATCACGAGGGCGACGTCGTGGGTCTCGGCGCCCGTGAGTTCGCGCAGGCGCGCGGCGGCGGCGTCGGCGGCGGCGTAGGGGTCGCCCTGGATGTCGTCCGGAAGAAGAGATGCGTTCACGCGCATGAGGGTAGCCGGTCCGGGCCTACGCGCGTAGATGACAGAGCTCACGGTCATGCGATCGTTGTCTTGTCGTTTCCCACGAAAGAGGACCCTCGCGGGACGGGCCGGGGCCGCTCGGGAAGACCGGCCGGCACCGGCGGAGCGCCCCCGGTGCGGGCCCCTGACCTCAGCAGGGGCGCTTGCGGAGCTCCATGACGTAGTCGTGCGGGGCCCCGGCCGACTCCGCCGCGTCCGCGATCTCGCCCAGGTACCTGGCCGACGGCAGCCCGCCCTCGTATCCGTTCAGCACGTACACCCAAGCGGGTTCCTCGCCCTCCAGGGTGTGCACCCGCACCCGCATCCGGCGGTAGATGTCGAGACCGACGCCCTCCCAGCGGTCCATCGAGTCCTCGTCCAGGGGTGCGACGTCGTACAGCGCCACGAACACCTGGGAGCGCGGTGCCTCGACGATCGTCGCCAGCGCGCCCTCCCAGCCCATGTGCTCACCGGCGAAGGTCAGCCGCCAGCCGTTCAGCCAGCCGGTGGCGCGCAGCGGCGAGTGCGGGGCGCGGCGCGTCATGAGCCGCGGGTCGAGATTGCCGGCGTACGCGGCGTAGAGCGACATGGGGTCGAGGGTACGGCAGCGGCGACCCCCGCCCCTCGTGTAACAGAAGTCGCTCGAATGCACGCTCGGCGGCCCCCGGGCGGAAGCACCTTGGCGGGTGCGGGACAATGGAGTACGTGACTCGGATCGTGATCATCGGTGGCGGACCCGGCGGATACGAGGCGGCCCTGGTGGCCGCCCAACTCGGCGCGGAGGTGACCGTCGTCGACTGCGACGGTCTGGGCGGGGCGTCGGTGCTCACCGACTGCGTCCCGTCGAAGACCCTGATCGCGACGGCCGAGGTGATGACCACCTTCGACTCGTCCTACGAGGAACTCGGCATCATCGTCGCCGACGACACCCCGCACATCGACACGCCCGCGCGGGTCGTCGGGGTCGACCTCGGCAAGGTCAACCGCCGTGTGAAGCGGCTCGCGCTCGCCCAGTCGCACGACATCACCGCGTCCGTGACCCGGGCCGGCGCGCGGGTGCTGCGCGGTCGCGGGCGCCTCGACGGGCAGCAGGCCATGGACGGTTCGCGCAAGGTCGTCGTGCGCGCCGCCGACGGCAACGAGGAGACCCTCGTCGCCGACGCGGTACTGATCGCGACCGGCGGCCACCCCCGTGAGCTGCCCGACGCGCAGCCGGACGGCGAGCGGATCCTGAACTGGACCCAGGTCTACGACCTGGACGAACTCCCCGAAGAGCTGATCGTGGTCGGCTCCGGTGTCACCGGCGCCGAGTTCGCCGGGGCCTATCAGGCGCTCGGGTCGCGCGTCACGCTGGTTTCCAGCCGTGATCGCGTGCTGCCGGGCGAGGACCCGGACGCCGCGGCCGTCCTGGAGGACGTCTTCCGCCGCCGCGGCATGAACGTCATGGCCCGTTCGCGCGCGCAGGCCGCCAAGCGGGTCGGCGACCGGGTCGAGGTCACGCTCGCGGACGGGCGGGTCATCACCGGATCGCACTGCCTGATGGCGGTCGGCGCCATTCCGAACTCCAGCGGCATGGGGCTCGAGGAGGCCGGGGTCAGGGTCAAGGAGTCCGGGCACATCTGGACGGACAAGGTCTCCAGGACCACGGCTCCCGGCGTGTACGCCGCCGGTGACGTGACCGGGGTCTTCGCGCTCGCCTCCGTGGCAGCCATGCAGGGCCGCATCGCGATGTACCACTTCCTCGGGGACGCGGTCGCCCCGCTGAACCTGAAGACGGTCTCGTCGAACGTCTTCACCGACCCCGAGATCGCCACCGTCGGCTACACCCAGGCCGACGTCGACGCCGGCAAGATCGACGCCCGGGTCGTCAAGCTGCCGCTGCTGCGCAACCCCCGGGCCAAGATGCAGGGCATCCGGGACGGCTTCGTCAAGATCTTCTGCCGGCCGGGTACGGGGATCGTGGTCGGCGGCGTCGTCGTCGCGCCGCGGGCTTCGGAGCTCATCCACCCCATCTCGCTCGCGGTCGACAACAACCTGACCGTCGAGCAGATCGCGAAGGCGTTCACCGTCTACCCGTCCCTGTCGGGTTCGATCGCCGAGGTGGCCCGGCAGTTGCACACGCGGAAGAACACGGGCGAGGGCTGACTCGCGGAGGTGTCCGCGGGGTGACCGCGCGGGTTCCGCGCGGCGTCCGGGCGGTGCCGGTGGGGCGCCCGCGCGGTGGATTCGTCCGCGGGGCCGCTGGTCACGGGGAGTTGCCGCCCATTCTCTCGGCATAGGCGCCGGGCGTAGGCGCGTATACCACTTCTTGTCCTGCAGTGCGAACAACTTCTGTTATTCGGCGCAAACTGCTGAAAGCAGACGGTCGTTGGGGTTACTGTCAGTTTCGTGTTCGCTGCAGAACGTCGCCAATTGATCCTCGAAATGGTGCGAGCGAACGGGGCCGTGTCGCTCCGTGAGCTCGCCCGCGTCGTCCAGACCTCCGAAGTGACCGTACGGCGGGACGTGCGCGCACTGGAGGCAGAAGGACTCCTCGACCGCCGGCACGGCGGTGCGGTATTGCCGGGCGGGTTCACGCGGGAGTCCGGCTTTCCGCAGAAATCACATCTCGCGACCGCCGAGAAGACGGCCATCGCCGATCTCGCCGCGGGTCTCGTCGAAGAGGGCGAGGCCATCGTGGTGGGGGCGGGAACCACCACCCAGGAGCTGGCCCGCCGGCTCGCCCGGGTGCCCGGTCTGACCGTCGTCACCAACTCGCTGCTGGTGGCCCAGGCGTTGGCCCATGCCAATCGCGTGGAGGTCGTGATGACCGGTGGCACCCTGCGCGGCTCCAACTACGCCCTCGTGGGCAGCGGGGCCGAGCAGTCCTTGCAGGGGTTGCGGGTCTCCCGCGCCTTCCTCTCCGGGAGCGGTCTGACCGCCGAGCGCGGACTGTCGACGTCCAACATGCTGTCGGCGTCGGTCGACCGGGCGCTGGTGCAGGCGGCCGGGGAGGTCGTGGTCCTCGCCGACCACACCAAGCTCGGCACCGACACGATGTTCCAGACCGTGCCGACGGACCTGATCACCCGGCTGGTGACCGACGAGCCGCCGGGCCACGACGACCGGGCGGCCACGGAGTTGCAGGCGCTGGCCGACCAGGGTGTGCAGATCGCGGTGGCGGGGTCGTCATCGGCGTCCTCGGCGGGTGGCGCGGGGGGTGATCCCGGCCCGGCGGGGCGTCAGTCGCGCCGGGACATGCCGTTGCCGGGGCCGCGCCGGGGGCAGGTGCCGGGAGCGGGGGCGCAGTTGCGGAGCGCGACCGTGCTGGGTGAGCAGGCTCCGGGGGAGCGGGCTCGGGTGGCCGACATGCGCCGCCGCTGACGGGAGGTGCGGCCGTCCTGCCGGGGCGTCCGTCTCCGGTGGGTGGGTCGAGCCGCGGGGCCTCCGGCTCCGGTGGGTGGTGCAACGCCGCGGTCGCTGTCCCCGCGTGGGTGGTTCAACGCCGCGGTCGCTGTCCCCGCGTGGGTGGTGCAACGCCGCGGTCGCTGTCCCCGCGTGGGTGGTGCAACGCCGCGAGGTGGCTGTCTCCGGTGGGTGGGTCGAGCCGCGGGGCGCCTGTTCCGCGGTGGGTGGGTCGGGGCCGTGTCGGTACATCCGCCTGTTGCAGGTCGGGCGTGCCGCTCGGTCGCGGGGCGGACCGGAGTTGCCTGCCCGACCTGCAACAGGCATCTGATGTACCGACACGGCCCCTTCCGTCGTGGGGCGGCTGCGGGTGGTCGTGGGTCCGGCTGTGGGCCGTTCGGGTTCCGGCTGTGGGCGGAAGTGCGCTGCGGGTGTGGGACGGATGCCGAAGGGCCCGGTCCCCTGCACCTGCAACAGGCATCTGATGTACCGACACGGCCCCGTTCGTCGTGGGTCCGGCTGTGGGCCGTTCGGGTTCCGGCTGTGGGCAGGTGCGCTGCGGGTGCATGCCGAAACGCCCGGCTCCTGGGACAGGGGCCGGGCGTTTGGGTGTGGTGTGGGGTCAGTCCTTGATGTCGCAGATGGGGGCGCCGGAGGTGAGGGAGGCGCCGACTTCGGCGGTGAGGCCCTTGATGGTGCCGGAGCGGTGGG
>NZ_JBVHPY010000046.1:0-21209 GCF_055567695.1 Streptomyces sp. NPDC026417 | reverse complement strand
TGTGCTTCTGCGAGTAGTAGGGCTCGTCTGCCCTGATGCGGTCGGTGGGAATCAGCGTCCCGTCGACGATCACGAAGTCGCCTTCGCCGAGTCCGGTCAGGGCTTCGTGCAGGCCGGGTGCCCAGGAGGCGAGTATCTCGATCGTCTCGTCGACGTAGCGCCAGGCGGTTGCCTCGGAGACCCCGAAAGCGGCGCCAACCTGCTGATACGTCTCGTTCTTTCGTAGATGCGCCAGGGCGAGGAGGGCCTGCTTGAAGCAGCTCAACTTCCGCCAGGGAGATCACAGTTCACGCCTTCGGGCGTGGATGAGCCAGGAGACATGCTCAACGAGCTCGTACGGGACGTCGAGCATGGAAGGATACGGAACCAACAGGGCCTCTCGGTCGCCGGTGTGATGAGTGGAATCACCACGCCAACGACGAGGGGCCCTGCCTCGTCACCAGACCCGCTGATCAGCCTGTTTCACCCGCCGGCACAGGATGAAAGAGGCTCACTGAGGTTGAACTCGTGATGTCGTGGGGGCTGACGGGTCGTCGCCTGTGCGGTATCACCGGGGCAACTGGTATCCACAAAGGGGGCGGGCTGACCGCCGAACGGCAGCAGTTCCGTGTGGAGTTACGGCTCAAGGCCGCCGAGAGGTTCGCCTAGAGGTTGTCCCGTATGGGCCGTGAGTTATCCGGTGAGGGCCAGGTTGTAGAGCCGGGCGATGCCGAGCATGGCCTGGTGAACCCCGTTGCCCTTGAGTCGGCAGTCCCGCAGGATCTTCCAGTTCTTCAGCCGCGACAGAGCATGTTCCACCCGGGCTCGAGCCCTGCGGTGGACTGCGTTCTCCGCTTCCTGCTGGGGGTTGAGGTGGTTCTGGCCTCGTCGTTTACGGTGTGGGATGAGCAGGCCGGTGCCTTGATATCCCCCGTCGGCGATGGTCGGGGCGCCGCGGCAGGCCCGGTCGACGCCGGACTTAGGTGAACGCACGGCAGTCGTTGCGGCTCCCGGGCAGTGGCAGGCCGATGGCCACGACCAGGCGGCTGTTGGTGTCGATGACGACTTGCAGGTTGGTCGAGTACCGATGGTTCTTGCTTGAGGCCGCGACGTTGCGGTCGCGGGTGGGCACCAACGGGATCGCCGCACATCAGCAGTTCGGCGGTCCGATCGTGCTCGTCTGGGACAATCTCAACGTCCACAAGTCGCTGACCTGCAGGAATGGGCGGCAAACCGCGACTGGCTGACCCTCTACTACCTGCCGCCCTACGTGCTCGACCTCAACCCCGTCGGAGGGGTCTGGTCCCTTCTGCGACGCGGCCGGCTCCGCCCGTCGCGTTCGGCGGCCCCTAACACATCGTCCAGAGCATGCGACGCGGGCTACGGCACCTAGTAACGCGGCCGGCTCATAGACGGCTGCCCCACCGAGACCGGGCTCACCATTAGCCGCCTGCGCAACCCAGCGACATGATGAGTTCAACCTCAGTGGCTTATCCAGCATGGTATAGGCGGGCCAGTGGGGGACTGCCTCGGGCATGCTGACCCTGGGCGGGCAAGTCACCCAGTGCCGGTGATCCTGACGGGGTGCCAGGGGCGCAGGTCGACACGGGTCCTGTCGTTAGGGCTGCTGGCCGTTGGCCGTCTGTCCGTAGGAATGGCGCTTCCATTTCTGTCCGGCAGGCCGGGGAAGTGGACATGGACGGGCACAGCGGGCTCCGCCAGGTATGGGTCCGCTGGAGCTCCGCGCCCACACCTGGGAGCGCAGGCATCGGCAAGCCAAGATTGATCGATCGGGCGGCAGTCACAGTCAGGCAGTTTCGTTTGGATCTGTCGGTCGCTAGTCCGGGTGTGCCGTTGACTGGTGTGCAGGGGGCGCGGATTGAACCGCTGCTTCCGGACCGGACGCCGAAGCGGGGCGGCCGTTGGCGTGACCATCGCGAGGTGATTGACGCTATCGTCTACAGGTTCCAGACCGGCATGCAGTGGGTTCACCTGCCGGAGAACTACGGCAACTGGCGAGGGGTCTACAGTCGGCTGCGGATGTGGGCCGTCGACGGCACGTGGGAGCGGGTCTTCATCGCCCTGGTCGCCCAGGCCGATGCGGACGAGGACCTCAACTTCAATTGGGTGGTGTCGGTCGACTCCACGATCGTGCGGGCTCACCAGCACGCGGCGGAAGCTCTCAAAAAGGGGCTCCGGCCGGCGAACAGGACGACCATGCCATCGGCCGGTCCCACCCGCTACGAGAAACATCTACCTCGCTGGACTCCACATCGCAGGAGCCGGCAAACAGGCTTATGCGCCCTCACCGGCAGCGAAGTTCCTGAATCCCTCACCGAAGCATGGCATCTTCGAGAATCCGGCCTCATTCTCGAAGACGATCCAGGCCCCCGAGCGCAGCCGCGCTGGTGCCAGGTGCGGCCACACCTCCTTCACCCAGCCGGCAATGGCTGCCTCCTCGTGCTCGACGGGTCGGAAACCTAATGGTCCGCGGCCACGACGTCGCAGCATCTGGGAGATCCCCGACAGGGTCATGGACTTGTGTAACCGTCGGCCGATCAGCGTCTTGATCCGGGCGGGCGTCCACTGCTGGCCCGGCCAGCCGTGAACGTCGGGCCATCCGCAGCGAGCGACTCGACGGCTTCGCCGTGCCAGCCCCCACTCGATGGGGAGGATCAGAGGTAGGATGAGTAGCATGAGGGACCTTACCGGAAAGTACTCAATCACCATGCCCCGCGACATCGCCGAGGCCGCCAGGGCCCGCAGTGGCCCTTCGGGCCTGTCTGCCTATGTCGCGGCCGCTGTCGCGCGCCAGATCGAGCGGGACAATCTCAACGAGCTCATCCAGGTCGCCGAGGCCGAGCACGGGCCCATCACCGACGAAGAGATCCAGGCCCTGCGCGAACAGCTCCACCAGGCCCGGCAGCAGCAAACGCAAGGCGGGGCGAACGCCGCGTGACCCGCTCGTCCGCCGCTACCTCCGGCGGCACCCTCGTCCTTGACAGCAAAGGGCTGGCGAAGGCCATCCTTCGCGACCGCACCGTCACCGGCTGGCTCGCCCTCGCTCACGCCGACGACCTGCGGGTGATCACTTCCGCGGCCACCCTCGTGGAAGTGGTCCACCCCCGGATCAACCGCCCGGCCCTGGAGTGGACCCTCTCCCGCCTCGTCATCGAACCGGTCACCGAACCCATCGCCCGCCACGCCGCCGCCCTCCTCGCCGACGCCGGCCTGCACGGCCACAATTACGCCATCGACGGCATACTCGGCGCCACCGCCCTCGCAGCCCCCGGTCCGGCGACGGTTCTCACCTCGGACCCCGAGGATCTAACCGTCCTGTGCGGTTCTCGCATCACTGTCATCAAGGTCTAGCATCGGCTCTGCGGTACCGATCCTCTTCGGCGCTCCGGCAACCGGCTGACCGGCGTGCACGATTTCGTCCCACAGCAATTCGGTGGATCTGCCAGTCGCCTAACGAGCTCGTGCACGGTAGGTGGTGAGGCGTCGAAGGCTTCGACGTGGCTCGGTATTCACATCTGCCGCGCCGAGGCCAGGTCTGCGGTCTGCTGGTGAGACAGCAGACCGGCGACGGCCTGGACGGTGTGGCTCATGTGCTCGCGGCGCAGGAGAGGGCGGGAGAGGGAACCCTGTGGAGGCTGAGAGATCCCTTCACGATCACCACGTCAGGCTATGCGCCAGTTCGAAAAATCCACTCACGACGGGGCACCACTTGGGACGCGGCGGACAGTCTCCAGTGATCCCCGCGGTGCGCAGGAATCTCCGGCCTGGCGAGCGCTTCGGTGATCCGATGACTGTCGCGTGATCGAGCCTGAGGTCATCTCCACCCGCCCTGTAGCGGTCCACTACCGGATCACCCCTCTCGGCAAGACCCTGCGACACCCCATCGACGTGTTGCTGGCGTGGGCCTCGCAGAACATGCCCGCAATCGAACGAGCACGCCAAGGATTCGACATACAGCAAGAAGAGGAGGCGGCAAGCGCTGGACCCACCGCCGCGACCGACTGCCCGACACTTACCAGGCCATCGCCGGCCTCGTCTCCGACCGCACAGCCACCGTCTGAATACAGACCACGACCGGGCAAGCACATGACTCAACCGCTATCACGCACCAACTCGTAAGACCGTGTCCTATGTGGTGATCGCTTGTTGGACTGTTCATGGGGCGGGGTAGGTGGCGTTGGATTGTTCCGGACGGGTTGTGGGAGATCGCCGAGCCGCTGATCCCGCCGTCGAGGGTGCGGCCGCAGGGCGGTGGGACGCAGGACACGTCTGATGAGACGCTGTTCGCGGCGATCATTGCCCATAGAATGTTTCGGCGCTCGTAGCCGAAAGCTACCAGGAAATCCTCGGACTGTGGACCACCGACGAAGAAGACGCAAGCACTGGCTCCGCGTCCCGACCGAGCTGAGGAACCGCGGTGCTGTGTGATGCTCGTCTGCCATGGACTGAAAGGGCTGCCCGAAGGGTCAGGGAGCTCAGGCTCAAAACCGTGGCCACTTCCTGTAGGCGTCGTTCCGTTGTGCGGCCGTCCGCCTCACCACATAATCTGTAGACGTCCTCCCGGATTGCCTTTCACACCAGCAGACCGCCATCGGACCCACCGGCTATCGGGGTGTGGACCGGGGCAGCAGATCCGCGTCCTTCTACGTGACAGACACAGACTCATGTCCTGAGGCGGGCGAAATCCCACCAGTTCTTTGAGCGGACGATGCCTGTGCTCGACCTGGAGACGCGATGAGGCGTGCGCCTGTCCCGTGACGGGTTGGGCCCGGTTGGTGCGTTGACTGCGTATGGGTGGGGTGATTTCAGCTCGCGATGAGCGAACGTTCTTGGTCCGGCTGGCTGTGTGGATGATGCTACACGCAATTTCCAAGCTCCTACGAAGCCCTATCAAAAACGCTGGTCCAATCACCGATTGCACTGTCGAGAACTGAGGCCGCTGTCCATCGCTTTTCATGTATGGCTGGCTGCTCATGTTGCCGCAGAAGCCCGGCTACGGCAGTGACTGCGGCCGGAGCCGCGAGACGGTCCAGCGGCAGCGGCCCACTGCTGTGAGCGGCCTCATGCCGCCAACCGGCTTCTGAGGACCAGCGCAAGGTCATGTCACTCCACTGTAGGAGAATAGTCAGCTCGCAACTATCAATTGGAGCGTTCACGGTAAGCGAGTGAGGAGTTAAGCCGGCCACCGCCAGTGCGGTGTGGATAGCATCAGCATAGGCCAGGTGGGGCAACATTATTTCTTCCTGATGAGAGATTTGATCGACGTGCGGGTTATGCTCGGCCGTCATGCTGCTCCACCGTCGCTGGGGGGCACGGCTGTGAGCCTCACCTCCTGACCCCCTTTCACACCTGTAACCCACTTCGCCTATCGGCAGCAGCGGCGCGGTCACCGAGGAGCAGATGATGCTCGCTGGACAGCAGTACCCGCTTATACAGTTCATCGTCGTCAGAACCGATACCTCCGGACTTCCCCGGGACGTCCAGCGACACGCGACAGCTAATGGAGCATGTGCAAGATCCTGGCGGAAACGATTGAGACCCCAGCATGTCTGAAGGGCTTCCGCGGCTGGCGGGCAGCAGCGGAGCCCTCCAGTAGCACGGCCCTCAATTGCGCCGAACTAACTAATTCCAACATCACGGACACGGTCAACCGGATCGATTTAACTCAGTGCGTAAGTCGCTGCACGAGGTCAAGATTTCCCACGACATTCGGTTCAACTGTATAATGCGCGCGAATTACGCCAGCCTGCGTTAGTGCTACTTGGCAGCGCAGGCACGGTTTTGCTATCCTAGGCGTGCCATTCGAATCAATGCGCGCAACATAAATTTTAGCACCATCTGTACGCGACGCCCTCCGGAGCACTGCCTCTTCGGCATGGAATGTGGCGTGAGTAAAGGATACAGCTGGGTTATTGCGCTTCCGGTTTGGTGAAGCTGCAATTATGCGACCTCCCTTGACGAGTACAGCTCCGACGCGCTGGCGGCAGTCTGACCTTGTCGCTTGCTTGAGCGCCAGATCAATCATGGTCATCGCGTTAACTCTTTTCGTCAAGCACCAAGCCGCACAGCGAGGCCGATAAGACTATCCAATGTTCAGAAGCTATCACCTGAGGCTTGCCGCTACTTTATCTCACTCAGAAGGGGCCGCGACCGGAGCAATCGCTACTCAAGAGTTGGCATGGGTGGGGCTCCTCGGCCATCCTTGAAAGAAGGGGTCTTGAGCCGCCTTCAATGTGAATCGCCCAGGCGGGCCCGATTTGCGATTGCCGAGTTGAGTGAGAAGATCACCGAGATAAAGCGGAAGTCTTGCAAACCTAGGGGCTTCGGCGGCACGCTTGCCGTCAATTTTCGACGTTGAGCATGCGATGATGCAGCGTAATCACCGAAGTCATCAGTTCACTATTGCAGAAGCAGCGACATCGCCTCTGCGCTAGCAGGGTTCAAGGCTATGGGAATATTAGATAGAGACGCTATCCTTATAAGCGCCTGAATATCATACGTGTGCGGAGCGGCCCAAAGCGGGTCCCAGAAAAAGATCAGCAGCGACACCTGCCCTTCCGCGATCGCGGCCCCAATCTGCTGATCGCCGCCGTGAGGACCGGAAGCCACCTCCCTCACCGATAGTCCAAGTTCCTCGCGAAGCAACCGTGCGGTCGATCTCGTCCCCACCAAATGTTGACGGCTAAGACTTTGCTGATGGGCCTTCGCCCAGAGCAACAGCTCTTGCTTTTGCTCATTATGAGCGATTAGTGCAATCATGGTATCCCAGATATTTTGGCACCGCCATGCATGATATTTCATCATCTCGACATAACTATATGGCCCTAAGTCTACACAAATCACTACTAGCGACGCGGTCACTCATCGAGAGTGAATCTGGGCGATTTCGCGACGCTGAAATACGTCCTCGATGAGGGTGAGGCGACAAAGAGGACAACATGGCTAAGCCATGTCTCAGACTTGGGAGGGCGCACCTATCGGGCAGAGGCAGGCCCCGTCGATATGGGCATTCCGGTAGTTGCCCTGCGATGCCATCCGCTTACTTAATATCAAAATGTGATCAACGCTCCAGCTTGAACCCTTCACCCTTATCGCCGTTTGGGGAATACTCGAAGGCGCCAAGAGGGCGGAAGGGTTTACGAAAACGACTTCTCTACTTACCTTAGGTCGCGAATGTTAAATCTACTGAGTAATCCCTACTCAAAACTGCCCGGCTAGAGCCTCAACGCATGATCCTGCGATGTCCAGGATGCGATCAGAAGCAGACCCAACTGCGGCTGTACAACTGGCCATGAGAAGTGTCGATGAGATCACGGTGGTTTCGAGGCTGCCGCCGATGATGATGCGGCACCACATGGGCGATCTTCCGCCCATGACTCCAGAGGTCCGCACATTCGGAGGGATAACCCCTGCGGGAAATCACTTCGGCGTGGCCGATAATGGGGTCAATCATGGCTACGGCTACGTGCCACCCCGCCTTGGGCCAATCTGCCTGTGGACTGCCCGCCGTACCGGCGTGTGCATGCGTTCGCCCGCCGCTGGCAGGTGACGGGTCTGCTCGCCGAGCTCCACGACCGGCTGCGTGACCGCGTGCGGGACAAGGAGAGCCGCTCACCGGACCCGACGGCCGCGATTGTGGACTCGCAGTCACTGCGGGCAGCGGCGAACTTCCCGCGATCGACGACCGGCTGGGACGGCGGGAAGAAGGTGGGTGGCCGCAAGCGGCACCTGGTGGTGCACTGCCTTGGCCTGGTCCTGGCCGTCGCGGTGACCGCGGCGAGCGTGCAGGACCGCGACGCCGCCGTCCCGCTGCTTGAGCGGCTGCGACAGATGTGCTTCGTCCATCCGCCTGGTGTGGGCGAACGGCGGCTATGCCGGGCGGCTGGTCGACTGGGCAGCCGAGAACCTCCACCTCACCCTGGAGGTCGTCAGACGCACCGATGACACCACGGGCTTCGTGGTGCTGCCGCGCAGGTTGGTGGTGGAAAGAACGCTCAGCTGGCTGATGCGTTCGCGCCGCCTGGTGCGTGACTACGAGACCCTGCCCGTCATGCACGAGGCGATGGGGCTGTGGGTCGATGACGATGCTCATGAGCGGCCGCCTGGCCGGACGCCGCCCCGGTGCCTTCAGCCGGTCGGCATCACGAGCGCGGTGAACACTCCCGGCCGCGCCTGCCGAGCCCACCCCCGCTCCACCAGGCGTTTCGCCTTCGACCGCAGCCCCTCGACCTTCGCCGGGACCACCCGAAGCCCCAGAGCCCTAGCCAGCTCCTGACAGCGCATGCCCTCCCTGTCCGCTTCCGGCTCCAGCACCGACACGATCCGCTGGTAGTCCGGCGCCAGGACCGACACCGTCATGCCGTCGGTCAGGTGGGGCACCACCGAGCCGGCCACTGAACCCCGCTGCGGCTCCTCGACCACGGAAGGCGGCTCGGCCAGCACCTCGGTCACCGTCACACGGGCATCCACCAGCCGCTGAAGAGCCCGTTCCGCCTCGACGAGCGCGGCCTGCACCCGCTCGGCCTCCTCCTGAAACAGTGCGATCTCTTCCCGCACCTTCTTCTCCCGGGCTTCCAACAGACAGACCGAGCACCGACGGCACCAGCCACCTCCACGAGCGACGCGAGCGAACGAACGGTCCGCATCTCTCCCGCCGCCGACCGGAGTTCATGCCCACCCAGCCCGAACCAAACGATCACGTTCGGAAAGCGGATGGCGTCTTAACTGGCTCTAACAAAAGCGGGTTGACCATGTGACTGTCTGCTTGATCGCTCGTTGATGTGGTCATGGGGAAGCGTCAGTCGCGGCCGTGGATCGTGTCGGACGAACTGTGGTCGCTCATCGAGCCGTTGCTGCCCCAGCCGCCGCCGAAACAGGTGGAAGGGCGACCACGGGTGCCCGACCGGCAGGCCCTGTGCGGCATCCTGTTCGTCCTGCATACCGGATCCAGTGGGAGTACCTGCCCCAGGAGCTCGGCTTCGGGTCGGGCATGACGTGCTGGCGCTGCCTGGCCGCATGGAACGACGCCGGTGTCTGGGACCAGCTGAACAAGCTGCGCTCGAAGAACCAGCTGGACTGGTCCCGGGCGGTGATCGACTCCTCCCACGTCCGGGCCGCCCGCAGGGGCCCAAAAGCGGACCCAGCCCGGTCGACCGCGCACGCCCGGGCAGCAAACACCACATCCTCACTGACGGCCAAGGGATCCCGCTCGCGGTATCGCTGACCGGCGGAAACCGCAATGACGTCACGCAACTGCTGGCCCTGCTGGACAAGATCCCAGCGGTCGCGGGTGTCGTCGGCCGCCGCGCAGGAGGCCCGACATGCTCTTCGCCGATCGCGGCTACTACCACGACAAGTACCGCCGGCTCCTGCGGCAGCGCGGTATCCGGCCCGCGATCGCCGAGCGTGGCCAGCCGCACGGCACGGGACTCGGCACCTTCCGGTGGGTCGTCGAGCGGACGATCTCCTGGCTGCACCACGGCTTCCGCCGCCTACGGATCCGCTGGGAACGACGCGACGACATCCATGAGACCTTCCTCGGCCTCGCGGTCTGCCTGATCACCCACCGACACGTCCAGAGGCTTTGTTAGGGCCAGTAAGCCGAGATGGTGGCTGGTCGGTTCATGCGGTCAGGGGCGAGGTTGTGCATGTGGGCGACGGCCTGGACCGTGTGGTGCAGACCGTTGCCGCTGTCGGCAGTCGCGGAGGATCTTGAAGTGCTTCAGCGGGCGTAGGCGTGCTCGAGGCGGGCTCGGACTCGGCGGTGCTTGGCGTTATCCTCCTCCTCGCCGGGCAGGAGGGCACGTCCTTGGCGTTTGCGGTGTAGGACGACGAGTCCGGTGTTGATGTACGCGCCGTCGGCAAGCACGGTGACGCCCTCGCATGTTGCAGCCAGGCCGGAGTCCCGCCATGCCCTCGCATCAGCGGTGTTGCCGGGCACCGGCCGGGCCGCGGCGACCACGGCTTGGTGTTGGCATCGATGATGACCTACACGTTCGCTGAGAACCGGTAGGTGCGCAAGGACGCCCCGGTCTTCCGGTCGCGGACGGGAATGAGGGTGCCGTCCACGATCCACAGCCGCTCCGTAAGTTGTTTGGCGGTCCGGAAGAGTGGGGTGTGGCTCTAAAGTCGCTTGCCCCCGGTGGCTCCGGTGGAGTGGCCGCCCCACTCTTCCGGGCGCCTGGCCGCTGATTGAGATCTGCGCATGATCGCTGTTTAGGGAGCTGACGGCGGGTGTTCCTCGGGCCAAAACGGCATGCTGCCCTGAACCGAGGAGACGCACATGGCCGAGCATCAAACTCATCTCTGGGTCGGGATCGACGCCGGTAAAGCCCATCACTGGCTCGCCGCGGTCGACGAAACCGGGGCAACGATCTGGAGCAAGAAGGTTGCCAACGACGAGAGCGCGATTCTGACCGCCCTTGGCGAGATCCTCGCCCTCGCCGACCAGGTGCACTGGGCCGTTGACATCGCCGGCACCGCGTCCGCGCTGTTGCTGGCCTTACTCGCCGCCCACGGCCAACAGGCCGTCTACGTGCCCGGCCGGACGGTCAACCGGATGTCCGGGTCCTACGGTGGTGAAGCCAAGACCGACGCCCGCGACGCCTACGTGATCGCCGACACCACCCGTCTGCGGCGGGACTTCGCCTCCATCAACGTCCCCGCCCAGCTGGCAGCCGATCTGGCTCTGCTGACCGCCCACCGCACCGACCTGATCGCCGACCGCGTCCGCATGCTCAACCGGCTCCGCGACGTGCTCACCGGGATCTTCCCAGCTCTGGAACGGGCCTTCGACTATGCCGATCACAAAGGCGCGCTCATCCTGCTCACCCGCCACCAGACCCCAGCCATACGGCGCCACGGCCAAGCCCGCCTCACCACCTGGCTCAAGGGACGCAACGTCCGCCACCCCGACGCAGTCGCGGCCACCGCTCTGCAGGCTGCCGGGACTCAGCACGTCACGCTGCCCGGCCAGGATGTCGCGGCCGGTATCGTCGCTGACATCGCCATGCAGGTCCTCGCCCTGGACGACCGGCTCAAGCACATCGGACCAGCAGATCCGGCAGACTTTCCGCTCCCACCCCCAGGCCCGCATCATCGAGTCCCTGCCGGGCATGGGCTCCATCCTGGGAGCCGAGTTCATCGTCGCAGCCGGTGACCTGAGCACCTACGCCGACGCAGGCCACCTCGCCTCCGCCGCCGGCCTCGTGCCCGTTCCACGCGACTCCGGACGGCGCACCGGAAACCTCTACCGCCCCAAGCGCTACAGCCGACGCCTCCGTCGCGTCTTCTACCTCTCCGCCCAGACCAGCATCATCCGCGAAGGCCCCAACCGCGACTACTACGTGAAGAAGGGGGCCGAGGGCTGCAAGCACGTCCAAGCCGTCATCGCCCTCGCCCGCCGACGTGCCGATGTCGTGCGGGCGCTCTTGCGTGACGACAGGCCATTCACCCTCCATCCACCCGCCGCCCAAGCCGCCTAAACGGACCAGCGCGCCCCGCCTACCTGGCGATAGCCTGTGGGCCAAACCAGAGAGGCGGGCCCCAGTGGGCTTCGACGCAGAACGATCAGCGCGCATCGCTGCCATGCAGGAAACCGCCCGGCCCGTCTGGGAGGCAACCGACAGCACGGACGCACTCCAGCAGTTCCTCAAGGACAACGGGTGCCACGGAGTGGAAGCCGTGTTCGTGACCATGAACCTGCTGAACTGCGATCTTGCCGAAGCTCAACGAGCCTTCTTCAACGCCCCGTGCCGCGACGCCGAACGCCACTTCCACAACCATGCCATGGACCTGCTCGAAGAGGCCGCCGACCACGACGCCTGACAGTGCCAGGGGCCCAGCATGTGCCTTGACTCGGCCATTGAGACTCCACCGCGTCGACCGGACGGGTTGCCGGCTCGATGGCCAGGAGCGGCCGCAGCCGCTGGATCACCCGGCACACCGTCGCGGGGTGCGACACCGAAGAGCGGGAGAGCCGCCGCATGGTGAGGTTCGTGCGGTAGTAGACGGCCACCAGCAGCACCCGGTCGGCCAGCGGCAGGCACCACGGCCTACTGCCACCAGGCCCGTTCCCGCCCCGTTCCCGCACCGCCTTCAGCAGCCGTTCGAACTGCCGCATCCGCAGACCCGTGAACGTCTCCACCCATAACGGCTCAGCTCTCAACACCCCACGCATGCAAGGGAAATGCCCGAACCGACGCCTCCTGCAACACGCTTTAGAGGTTGTCCCGTATGGGGTGTGAGTTATCCGGTGAGGGTCAGGTTGCGGAGCCGGGCGATGCCGAGCATGGCCGGGTGAACTCCGTCGCTCTTGAGCCGACAGTCCCGCAGGATCTTCCAGTTCTTCAGCCGAACCCGACGCGATCCCCGAGATCACACACTGAACTGGTCCCACAGGCGACGACATCGGCAAGCCCCCCGCTGCCACTACCAGGGAACAACCAGCTCAGGACACGAACCACTGCTGGAGTACTAAATCTGGGATTGCTTGTCGACGCAGAACACCATGGCGCGCTCATGTGGATCCAGGTAGAGCCCGACGACATCGTGCACCTTGTCCACGAAGAACGGGTCCTACGACGACTTGAACGTATCGATGGGACGAGGCTGCAGGCCAAAGGCCCGCCAGATTCGTGCGACGGTCGACTTTGGCAAGCCCATCTCCGTGGCCATCGCCCGTGTTCGCCCCGCGCAACCCGTTCCAGAATAGGTCAAATCAGCATATCCGACCCCGCAACCAATCCAACGACCAGCCACATAAGACATGGCTTAATTCATCACATTCCCAGTCGAAAGTGGAGTATGCGTGACTCAAGGCAACGGGGGTAGGGTGCAATACGATTTACCCAGCTACGCACAACAAGAGGGCGCCTCGCGAATGATGAGCGGAGCAACCTTGGGTGGCGCCCTGTCCTGAAGATTTTAGCATACCGGAAGGAATAGGACATGAGGAAAAGTAAAGCCGTACTTGCGGCCTGTGCGGCGATAGTTTCAAGCTTTGGATTTTCTGCCCTCGCAACCCAACCGGCTGTCGCGGCGGACGGCGCTCCCTTCAAAGTCTGCTCAAGCTGGAAAACCCTTGCAGATGGGCAGACTGCCGCTCGCGAATGCCTTCGCGGATTCCATCGAGATTATGTATTTGTTGCCAGCGACTATGACTATCCGTTTGGATATATTCAGGTTTCCGTATTGGAGGTCAAAAATACTAGCAACGCGCTTACCGTTGTAGATGGGGCGTACGGTAATGTGATGGCCACAACTGTACCTGGTTCAGTGGGAAAGGCTTGTGGCGGCTTTGTTCTCCTCCCGGGCGAATCAGCCAAGTGTGAGAGTGACGAGGCCTGGGTGGGGGAAAACGACGATTACCCGACGGCCGATACATACGGAGTAGGGCAGGTCAAGGTGCTTCATGGGGGGGAATGGGTACAGTCAACCATTTTCTCGCCCCATAAGCCGTCGGGCTGGGGAAGTGCGTGATGATTAGCCGACACGCGGGAGACGGGTAGTCTCTGGCGGTCTTTGGAACCGGTTTAGTGAAGGGCGTGAATGATTGCCATGGTACGAGGTTGCCGGACGCGGCTGATTAACCATCGATGGATCCGGCATGCGACCCCGCAAAGGGGTCGACCTGTACCCGCGCATAAGGTTCGTGCGTCGTGGACGAATTAATAGCATAGCGTCCGAGCGGATGGGCAGGAGTCGAGGTATTGCCTCCTGTCCATCTTTGTGCGCCACTTATCTTCTTGAATTGTTTTGACCTTTATATGCCTTATGTTCTAGCTGACGATAGAGAATCCGGGGTCGATATGGCCCACGAGCCTTGTTGACAGTGCTCGGTCTTGAACATGGCGAAGACCTCCGATGTGGTGGAGCTGTCTAGGAACACACCGCACGGAGGTCTTCGTGTCCCACCGTAATGCCCAGCTGACCGTTCACGGCAGACGGATCCTGGCCGAACGTGTCCTGGCGGGCCGTCCCGTCGCACACGTTGCCGCGGAGACGGGCATATCCCGCCCCACGGCCCACAAACGGGTCCGCCGCTGGCGGACCGAGGGGGACGCAGGTCTGCACAACCGCTCGAGCAGGCCCCGCACGACCCATGATTAAACATGATTCACTGCAGATAGCAGCGAGGTGGCAGGGCTGACTTCTTTCGCGGCCGTTCGCCCAGCGTCAGCCCTACCACGGTGGAGACTTCAGTTGTCGTACGTTGATACCGTAAACTTCCACTGGTGCTTCAGGTTCGCAATGGGAATAAATCCCACATTTGATCCACACGCCAAGTTGGGGTTTAGACTGTAAACTCCGGTGCAGGGTACATCGACCTCATGCAGGCTCATCAGTCCCATGGCCATGAGCTGCCCGGAGGGTGCATCTGGCACGTAGACAGGACCACCGCTATCGCCCCCTGAACTAACGACAGTCTCGGGAGTGAGGCCCTCGGCCCAGGCCACCCCATGCACGGTAAATCCTGGAGATCCGTCCGGAAACGCGGGAAACACAGTACCGTCCAATGCGACGACGGTAGCAGAGCAATGCTCACCGCTTGCGGCGCCACCAGTGCACACGAAATCCCCCAGATGTGTCCCGCGCACTCCCCCTACGGGCGCGGAAGTGGTCGATCCCGCCGGCCCACGGTAAACCCTGGGAGAAACTGGTATATCGAGGAGGGCGCTATCGCTGCTCTCGCGAACTTCTGCAGCAACTCCTACGTCTTTTCGCTTGCTTGGATCCTTGTGTGTTGGATATTCCGTGGGAACCGCTATCTTATCTCCAGGGTGGACACAATGCGCCGCGCTAAGCATCCGGGCGTTTCCGGCGGAATCCTTAACGGCGAATGACGTTGAGCATTCCCACTTAGCCTGCCCGTTTCTTATCGTCTGATAAACGGCCCCGCCCCAGAATGGGCTGGTGTCTTTATAGCGGCCGAATGCGAACGTGGGCTTGATTCCTACAGTCAGATGCACAGGCACCACTGAATCTCGTACGGCCGCTAGCTTCCTAGCCGCGTTTGGGTCGCCAACTATTTTAACGCCTAGACCGCTACCATCCGGCATCGGATAGACGGCTGATACGTGCCCGCCCTCATTGGAGGCCAGTGTTTTAATGAAGCGCCCCTGTGCCGAGCTCAGTTCGGATTGCGAGTATGGTGCGTTCTTGACGACTGACGAGTATCCTGTCGGCAGTTGGCGGAGTGACTCTTGAACCGCGTCAGGTGGAGTGCCCTTCCAGCGCAAAATGAGCCGTTTCCCCTTGGGGTCTACTTGGATTGAGCTGAAACCCTTGTTGCTCGACCTTCGGGCCAGCGCCGAAATGTGATCTGCTGAATTATCTAGAGTCTTCTGCGCCTCCATGAGTGTATTGAATGAGGGGAAGCCTGCCGGTAGGTCCGGTGTGGATTTGTAAGCCTCTATGGGCTTTACTGGACTATCGCCAGATTGAGCAAGAGAGGAATGTAGCCCTGTCCCTCCGCTTGCCGCAATGGCTAAAGTGAAAATTATACCCAATCTCTTTCTTGCGAAGAGCTTCCTCTTTTTGCTGCCGCTCATTCTTAATCCCCTCGACTGATGCGATGGTAGTGGGAGTCGGAGAGCTAGTCGTCTCCAGGTAGCGTTCTATTCGAGAAGGGGAGGGTCCGCATCAGGGTGGCACCCTGAAATTTTGCTAACGCATGCTCTGTGCCCCGTGGAGGTGGCGGACCTGTTCCTAAGATTCATCTTCGCGTTGGGGTGATATCGCTCAGACTAGTACTTATCGCCCCCCCTTTCGTTGGGTGAGCCCGACAGGTGAACTGTTCGGTGGCACGTGGTTCTGGCTGACATGCCTGATGATGAGTAGGTCATGCTTCATAACGGGTGGATCACCGCTGTAACCTGGTGCGGGTGAAAAGCGAGAGGCACGGACGCTTATATAGAGAGTTTTGTCTTGTCAGGGCTGTTTGCTAACTGGGGGTTGACAAGGCCAAGATCAAGTAATCGGGGGTGGGGCGATCAGGTCGTGAGAGCCTGCAAGAAAAGCGGTTGAGTTTGGGGCGGCCCGTGATGTGCCTCGAATGGGGGAATAGCGCGGTGCCTACCAGCAACGGCGCTGAGGTTGCCACTCGCGCTGACCGTGGAGCCCCTGGGCGGAAAACGTCGACGCACTCGGCGCCTTGTACGAGCCTGACAGCCTTCGCCGGCTGCGCCAGCGGGTCGAGAAGATGCTGCCGAAGGTCGACCCGCTGGTGGGTCTTTGTGGACCGACCGGCTGGTGGCCACGCTCATCCACCTGCGGCATGATCTGCCGCGCGCGATCCTGGGTGTGCTGTTCGGCGTCGGTCGCTCGACCGTCGCCTATGCGTTTGGCGAGGTGGGCCGACTGCTCGCGGAACGGGGCTTTGTAGTTCCCAGCCGTCCTGATCTACGGGTTCGTGCGCTGGAAGATGTGTTCGCCTATGCCCAGGCCGAGAGTGTCGGACTGCGGCGGGACGCCACCGAGGTCCAGGCCCGAGAACCGGTTTGGGCGCGGAGCGATGTGCGGCGGTTTGAACCACGGCCGAATCGACGTCGATCGGCTGCGGACGGTGTTGGCCGGCCTTTCGCTGCCGAGGTTCGAAGGCGGGCGCCTGGGGCTGGCAGTCGATGTGTCGCCGTGGCTTCGCTCGGACGCGCCGTGCTCGGCGGAGCGGCTGTTCTGCCACGGCTACGGCTGGGCGAAGACGGTCTCGCAGTTCATTCCGGGCTAGCCCTATTCCTTGGAGCTCGTAACACGATCTTGTTGAGGTGTCCTGGCAGGGCGTGCCCGATGTGGCGATTCCGCCGTTCGGGAGGGTGTGAGTACTGGGCCGTGGATCGTGGATGACGACTTGGGGACGCTGAGCTTGTTCAGCGGTGAGTCTCGAGGGTGAGGATGGCTTTGGCGATTGACGTCATCCGGCTCGGTTTGCAGCGGGCTTTGCGGAGGATCCGCCGAGTCTTGGCCGACGCGATGGTTCTTTCGACGGGCCACCTGAGACGGGAGTGTGCTCGGTTGACGCACCTCTGTTTGTCCGTGAGGTCTTTTCCCGGCCGTCGCCTGTGCGGTACGGCGACGATGTCGCCGGCTCCCTGGTAGCCGCGGTCGGCCAGGACCGGGATGCCCAGCCGGGTGCAGGTGGCGATGATCCGGTGCTTGCGTGCGGCGGTGAGATCATGGATCCGTCCGGGCAGGGCGGGTGAGATCCACACGAGGGTGCCGTCCGGAGCGGTCACCACCTGCAGATTCACCCCGTGCCGACGGTGCTTTCCCGAGTAGTCCGCTCTGCCGTCACCTGTCCGGTCGCACTCGGCGAGTGTTCCGTCCAGCAGGACGTAGCGGGCATCGGCCGATCTCAGCGCCGCGGTCAGGCCCGGTGCGAGCCCGGCCAGGTGACCGATCACGGCTTGGACATGGGCGTGGGCCGTGCCCAGGCTGATACCGAAGGCGGCCGCGAGCTGCCGCAGGGTGTCGTTCTTGCGCAGGTACACCAACGCCACCAGAGCACGTTCGGATGGCGACAGCCGACACCGTCGGTCACCCTCCCGAGTGACGATCAGCATCGTCACCCACTCCACCAGGGCATGCGGGACATCGAGTACGGCACGATAAGGAACCACGAGGCCCCCGAGTCGAAGAGCTGCGGACGTCAGACATCCCGCTCAACGCTCAGGGGCCTCGCTCGTTACTCCACACCCGTCATCACCCGATCAGTGGCCACACTGAACAAGCTCGCTGATCGAGCCGCTGTTGCCGCCCTGGCCTGAGCGATCTCCGGGGCCTCGGCCGGTGGCGGACCGGCTGTGTCTGCGGGGCATGCTGTACGTGCTCCACAACGACATAGCCTGGCAACTGCTGCCCTTGGAGCTGGGGTTCGGCTCCGGCCAGACCTGCTGGTGGCGTCTGGAGCGGTGGCAGCAGGCCGGGGTCTTCGAACAGCTGCACCGCATTCTGCTCGCTGAGCTGAATGCGGCCGGCGAACTCGACTGGTCCAGGGCGTGTGTGGACGGCTCCCACATCCGTGCGAAAAAGGGGGAGCCGACACCGGTCCGTCACCGGTCGACCGGCGGAAGACGGGCAGCAAGCACCACTTGATCTGTGACGGACGCGGCACCCCGCTCAGAGTCATCACCACCGCTGCCAACGTCAACGACGTCACCCAGACCCTCGCCCTGGTCGACGGCATCCCGCCCGTGGCCGGGCGTCCCGGCCGGCCACGCCGCCGCCACGATTCGCTGCTCGGCGACAAGGGCTACGACTCCAACCGCGAGGAGCTGCGCAAGCGGCGGATTCTGCCGGTCATCTCCCGCAAAGGCGCCCCGAACATCAAGGGCCTGGGCAAGCTCCGCTACGTGGTCGAGCAGACCTTCGCCCTGCTCCACCAGTTCAAACGCCTCGCCGTCCGCTGGGAAACGCCGAACCGAACTCCACGACGCCTTCGTCTCATTGGCCTGCGGCCTCATCTGCTGGAGGCGACTGAAGAAGCACCGATCATGACCGTGCCACGAGCTCTTAACTACAATGCACACCACTCACCCAGAGGGCCGGCCACCCGCGTCTGTGTGAAGTCGTGCACGCGTGATCATCTCGGAAGGCCACGGTCAGCACCGGGAACTCCCTGCTCGGTGACCGAACCTCGACGTATCCCTGGCCACAGGAACGCAGGTCGTTGAAGCAATCTGACAGATCCTGCACCTCTGAACGTCTCTCAACCGGATCGAACAGTCCCGATTCCGGCGACGTCGCCGCCCACACCACGCTCACCCAGTCCCGCTTCCCCACACAGGGCCATCGCCCACAATCCAGGGCCACACTCCCACGCTCCACCACGACACGACTACTGGGACTGGGTCTCATGATCGTGTTACGAGCTCTTGGTGGCCGTGCTGGAGCTGGGTGCCACGTCCCCGGCCGCGATCCTGGACGGGCCGGTGGACAACGCGACCGCGGTCACCGCTGCCCAGTTGAGGGGTGTCGCCGAAAGGCTCATCGCCGCTGGTCGCTGGCAGGCCGGGGACCCGGCCATCGTGATCGTCAGCGATGCTGGCTACGACGTGACCCGTCTGGCCTGGGGCCTGCACGATCTGCCGGTCGAGTTGGTCGGCCGGGTCCGCTCAGACGCATGATGCGTCTGCCGAAACCGGAGTCTACGACCCCGAAGGGCGGACGGCTGCCCAAAACCGGCCCGGAATTCCGGTTCACCGAGCCAAAGACCTGGCCCGAGCCCGCGATCACCATAGTCACCGACACCACCAACTACGGCAAGGCCGAGACCCAGGCATGGGTCGAGTTCACCCAGGCTCACCCACCGCCCCTCATGGCTCGACCACGATGGTAAACTGCCTTTCTTTGATGGGTCGTTGATGCGCCTTAAGGTCGAGTACCTGTCGAAGAATCGGGATGCTCCGCCGTTGTGGTTATGGTCCTGCAAGACCGGCGCCACCCCGGATCAAGCAGCACCGGGCACCCGACTACGACGTCGGTAAAACCGTCAAATGCCCCGATACTCTCAAGGCCATCGGCAGACCAGGCAGATCCTGGTAGATAAAGGGCAAGCTTAGACGGCGAGTCGCTTACGCATCAGCACCGGATCGCCACAGCATCAGCAGACCCGATCCGATGGTCTACTACCTCAGTCACGCTGGCTGGTAACAGCATCGACCGCCGCGTTCAGATCGTCGTCCATCGCTGAGCCATCGAGGAAGAGACAACCTCCCTCGGCCATGGAGCCGGGGGAGACGAGAACCCCTCCAGGATAAAGCTGCGGGCCAAATTGGACCATGGTGACACCATGCACTCCGAATGAAGAGCAGTGCGACGGAAAGCGCCATGCAGAGACGATGATGGCGGCGCTCCTGCACAGAGCTATCCCGCAAGCCCGCCGCCATCTATCTTCGTCGTAGGCCTTGATCCGCCCAGCTGAACCGCTCTAAGGGAAATCCGCACAAATATTGCTCTGCTTGGGTCTACTCGCGGACTGATTACCGTCGACTCTTCATAGCCGAATGAGCGGTTGCCACGCAGTTGTTCGCGTCCCTTGTGACACGATCTACCAGCTGGATCTGGAGACCTCCGACCTCTCTGTTCTCCCTGATCAGTCAACCTGCCTGCTGGATGTCGCGCATTAGGGACACCCCCCAACAAAAGCATGGGGACCAAGCCAGCGGGTCGCGACCTGCTGGAGCGCCACTTCTCAGATCACGTGCTGGCTGTCGCCTATAGTCTGCGCCGGTCACCCATCAGCCTGCAGGGTCAGCCAGGAGCTGCAGACTGTCGCTCCGGATAGTCGGTACGACGGATGACCGTGAGGCACCAGAACACAGCCTGTGGCCTATGTGCCTCCCCCATTGACGTCGTCGTGGCTCCGCAATGGTGCCTCCGCCCTCGGGTCCGGCATGACTTCCCTTCTCCTGTGTTGATGATCCGGGGTGGTGTCACCGGGCTCGGAGGCATCGACGGACCGCTGTTGAGGGGCGTGAGCACTGGCTTCTCCCAAGGCCGGAAGAGCTCTCCGTGGCGTGGATGTGGCAGCTCGGTGCCCTGGCCAGGCCGGACGAAAGCGTGAGCGGAGGGGCCTGCACGTGATCGACACCGGCGGCATCGACGTCTTCCTCGGCCTGGACGTCAGCAAGTGCGAACACCGCGCCACCGCCGTCCCCCCGGCCGGGAAGAAGGCATCCGGCAAACGCCTGTCCGACACCGAACCCAAGCTCCGCAATCGGTTCGTGGAACTCCAGGCCAAGCACAGAACGGTACTGGCGGCCTTCGACCAGCTGGCCTCGATAGGAGCTCTGGCGGTCGCCCGGGACATGGGCTGCCTGGTCGCCTACTCGCCCGGGCTGACGATGCGGCGCATCGCTGACCTCTATCTGGGCGAGGCCAAGACCGACGCCCGTGACGCGTTCATCATCGCCGACGCCGCCACGCGCCATGCCCCACACCCTGCGGGCGATCGACAGTGAGGACGAGACGATCGCCGAGCTGGAGGTGATCGCGGGCTTCGACGACGACCTGGCCGATGAGGCTACGCGGGTCGCCAGCCGGCTGCACGGCCTGCCGACCCAGACCCATCCTCCGTTGGAACGGGTCCTGGGACCGCGGTTGCAGCACCCAGCCGTCCTAGGCACTGTTTCTCGGATCTCCCTCTTGGGGTGGGGTGTTGGGGGCAGGCTGGCTCCATGGGACGCGGAGACCTGACGAATGCGGAGTGGGAT
>NZ_JBVHPY010000045.1:0-27242 GCF_055567695.1 Streptomyces sp. NPDC026417 | reverse complement strand
AGTGGTCGACCTGGAGAAGACGCCGCCAGGCGGTCGCCCGCCACTGCCATTACCGAAAACGCAGCTCAGGACACGAACCGCTGCTGGAGTACTAAGGCTGTCAAGTATTTCGGGCATCCATTGGGGTAATGACGTGGCGAAGCTGGAGGCGTCAAAGAGCACGGCCAGACCTGCGGAAACGGGTCCGCGGGACGACCGTGCTCCTGCCGCTAGCGCAACGGCGCTCTTGTTGTTCTCCGCGCAAGCGTGACGTGTCGACTTTCTAGCAGTTGCCCGTGATTCCATCCAGAGTATTTCTTACTTGAGAGTGTTCCGCGTGGACAGTTTTAGTCTCCTACTGATCGTTTGGCAACAGGTTCAAAGTGGTCGCAAGCAGATGATGCTGCGAGCGGGTTAGAGCCGGCCGAGGTGTAGAGCGGCAGGTATCTCGCAGCGGGCTGTTTGAACTGGTGGAACGGGTGTTTCCCTCTGGTCGTGGACACCCTGGATACTGGATCTATGAAGTTCCAGAGGTCAGGAGTTCCCGTTCGGGACCTACAGGTACTCGGCTGAGTTCCGAGCCGACTCCGTCGCGCTGTACCGCGCCAGTCTGGGGCGTCCGGTCGTGGCTGTGGCCAGGGATCTGGGCGTGAATCACGAGACGCTGCGCCTGTGGATCAAGGCCGCCGAGGACTCCGAAACGCCGTCCGCGCGGGCGGGAGACGGACAAGAACGCCGAGATCGATGCTCAGCGCCGACAGGGCCACTTCAAGCCTCAGCGTGTCCACGCCGAGCCTACGACGTTCCCCACCTGCGGAAAGCACGGACCTGTCCGTCCACACCCCCGAACACCTCCACGCGGTCGCCGACCAGCTCAACCGCCACCCACGCAAAGCGCTCGGCTGGCTTCGCGGCTAACGGATCGGAAGATCACTGCCACCCCGGCGGTGGCGGCCAGTGTTGTAGCTCGGTGTGAGTTGGCGTTGAGCCCTTTCGCGCATTCTGATTAGTGACGGTCGAGGGCAGAGCCGCTCATGTTGGCCGGTCACGAGGATGGAGCTATGGAGGGTGTGCGCTTGGACTCGTCTGCTGAGCCCATAGCGATCGTCGGGATGGCGTGCCGTACGGCGGGTGCCGACGACGTGGGGCAGTTCTGGGACCTACTACGCGCCGGTTCCCGGATGATCAAGCCGGTCACGGACGGCCGACTGGTCGGTCTAGACCCCGGACCAGTGCCCGTGGCGGGGCCGCAGGCTGCCCTGATCGATGGCGTCGACCGGTTCGATGCCGCGTTCTTCGGTATCTCGCGGCGAATGGCGGCCTGGGCGGACCCGCACCAGCGGTTTCTGCTGGAGTTGGCCTGGCACGCGCTGGAAGATGCGGGGATAGCGCCTAACCGGCTCCGCGGTGAGCAGGTTGCCGTCGTCACCTCCTCCTCTCAGCCGGATTACCTGCTGCGGATGCAGCGTTCCGGTCGAACCGACGCGGCTGCTTTCTCCGGAACCATGCCTGCGTTCGGTCCTAACCGGATCTCCTACTTCTTCGACTTGACCGGTCCGAGTCTGGCAGTCGACACTTCCTGCTCTTCTGGTCTCACCGCTCTCGGCCTAGCGGTGCAGGGGCTGCGCCATGGCGAGTATCCGGTGGCCTTGGTCGGTGCCTGCTCTGTGATTAGTCACGGTTTTTGGCCGAGCTGCGCTTACCGGGCCGGTGCCTTGTCCCCGACGGGAGAGTCAGTTCCTTTCAGTACCTTCCGTGATGGTTATGTGCGCGGGGAGGGTGGGGTCTGTCTGGTCTTAAAGACGCTGGCTGCTGCACGGCGGGACGGAGACCCGATTCATGCCGTGATTCGCGCGGTTTCGGTCGGTCATGATGGACGGTCGGGCGGTTTAACTAGTACGCACGCGGCCACACAGACGGCTCTGACACGGCGCACGCTCGCGCAGGCTGGCCTCATGCCTCAAGATCTCGGCTATCTAGAGGCCCACGGCACGGGGACGGGTGGTGACGCCATCGAGATCGCGGCGATGCGCGAAGTTCTAGGACGCACCGGGAAGGCCGCCGGGCCCGGCGGGCGGCTATGGGTCGGTTCGGTGAAGTCGAACGTCGGCCATCTGGAGGCGGCGGCTGGGCTGCTCGGGGTCGTGAAGGCAGCGCTGGTCCTGCGGAAGAACCTGATTCCGCGTACGGCCTGGCTGGATAGCCCTGATTCCACTATTTGGGGCGGCGCTGGCGAAACACTGACTTGCACGGCCGAGAAGGTCCCCTGGCCGAGTAGCGACACCCCACGCCGGATCGCTGTCAACTCCTTCGGTGTGGGCGGCACCTTGGCACAGACAATCATCGAAGACCCTCCTACCCTTAGTGACAAGAGTCAGCCCCTACGCCGAAACCGTTGGGGCACCGGTGCCCGCCGCCCCCTCCTCTTCCCGCTGTCGGCCGCTACAGACCGAGCGCTGTCAGCGCTCTCTGCCCGCCTGCATGACACGTTGAGCCGTGAGGATTATGCGCTCGATGCGGTCGCCTGGACGCTCCAATCAGGCCGGGAGTCGCTGCCCAAGAGGGCCGTTCTCGTTGCCGACGCCCCGACGTCACTGCTCACCCAGCTCCGCTCACTCTCTGTAGGAAGCCCGGTGGACAGCCCGACGGACGACATAGCGCTGTCCTGGTTAGCCGGGACCGACATCGAGTGGGAAGCGCTGTGGCCGGCGGGCGCGAGACGGGAGCGGGTCAGGTTGCCGGGTTACCCCTTCCAGCGCCATTCCCACTGGTTCGACCCTGGCGATCTCGGATCGCTGAACACAACCATTACCGCCAGAGAGGACACTGATGAACCCGAACACCGCTCTTGAGATCCGCAGCGACTTGCGAGGCCAGGTCGCGGAACTGCTCTACTGCGAGCCGGACGACGTCGATGACGACGCCGACTTTCAGGAGTTGGGACTGGACTCCGTCCTGGGCGTGGAACTCACAGCCATGATCAACGACGCGCACGGGCTGGAGGAGCGGGCCGAGGTGATCCGTACACACCCGACCCTCAATCGGCTCGCCGACTACGTCATCGAGAAGATCTTGGAGAGCCGGAACGGACCAGCGGCATGAGAATCCCGACGACGACAGCTCGGCCACCTGAACTGCTGGCCGACGGTTCACTGGTGCGGCGCGTAACTATGCGGCCGGGGATGTGCGGTCACAACTCGCTGCTCATCGGGCAGATTGGCGACTGGACGTGGGAGACGGTCGGTGAAATGTGCGGCACCAACACTTTCGCCGCCCGCAACACCGACGGCGCTCCAACCTACCTGGCGTTCTACTACATTCACATCCAGGGCTCGCCGGGCCTGCATCCTCTGACGTTCAGCATCGGGGACGAAATCGAGGTCACCTCGAAGGTGTTCGGGTTCGGCAGCGAATCGGTACTCACCCTGCACCGCATCGGCCACCACGACGGGTCACCGCCACGCCCGGTGGATCCCGAGGAGTTTTACCGGAAGCCCCGCGCGGACTGCCTTTACGTCGAGAATTTTAATCGGTGGGTGGCACGCCGTGACGTCAAAAGCAACGAAAACTTAGTCAGTTCCTCACCTGCTGAATTCCATCACACACATCTGCCGCAGTTGGCCACCGAGTTCTCACCCCGAGCCGTTTACGGACCCGTGCAGCGAACCGGCAGCTTCCATCCCGGCGGTGTGCCGGGGTACGAGGTGACCGTCCAGGATTTCACCACCTCCTACGACATCGATTTGAACCGGGACATCAACGGCGTCGGCCTCGTCTACTTCGCCTCCTACTTCTCCATCATCAACACGGCCCTGCTGCGGCTGTGGCGGCAACAAGAACGCTCCGGAGCTGCGTATCTCGGCCGGCAGGTAATCGACCACAAGATCTTGTTCCTTGGGAACGCCGACTATGACACCACGCTGCAAATCACGCTGCGTGCCCACGCCCGGCAAGGGGATCAGGCGGACGAGATCGTCGAGGCCACCGTGTGCGACCAGGAGTCCGGCAGGACGCTGGCGGTCGCAGCACTACATGTGCTCGGGGGCCCAGCATGAGCAACATCGCAAGGCAGGCAGCCGAGGAGGCGCTGCTGTCGGTCATCTCGGACATACTGCCCTCGCTGAACCATGGCCTGGTTACCCCCGACAAGAATCTCGCCGATCTCGGGGCCGACTCTGTCGAGCGTGTGGAGATCATCATGGCGGTGCGGGATCTGATGGGTGCCGAGGACTCGCTCGCTACGCTGGGCGGTCTTCGGAACATCGGAGAGCTGATCGAGCGTCTGGTGGCCGGGGGCTCATCATGAGCGGCCCGCAGATCGGGCTTGAGGCCCTCAATGTGTACTGCGGCCTGGCACAGATATCCGTGGCCGACCTGTTCGCAGGCCGGGGCCTGGACACAGACCGACTGGGCAATCTGATGATGAACCGTCGCTCGGTCCAGCTCCCTTTTGAAGACGCGGTCACCAACGCCGTCAACGCCGCAAAACCGGTGGTAGATGCGCTGTCCCCTCAGGAGCGGGACAGAATCGAGCTGCTAGTGACCTCGACCGAGTCGGGACTGGACTTCAGCAAGTCCGTCGCCTCCTACGTGCATGCCTATCTCGGCCTGTCGCGCCGCTGCCGGATCATGGAAGTCAAACAGGCTTGCTACGGGGCAACCGGGATGCTGCAACTGGCCGCGGGATACCTGGCCGCAACCCAAACGCCACGCGATCCGCAGGACGAGGGCGCTAAGGCGCTAGTGATCGCCACGGACGTCACCGTAGTCACCGGAGAGCAGCAGTACGCCGAGCCCGCGACAGGTCATGGCGCGGCCGCACTCTTAGTCGGCGGCCAACCCCAGATCATGACATTCGACCCAGGCAAGTCCGGCCTGTGCTCATTCGAGACCATGGACACCGCCCGGCCGACGCCGACGTTCGACCTGTGGCACACCGACCGCTCGCTGCTCACCTACATGGAGTGCCTGACCGAGAGCTACCGGGACTTCCTCAGCCGACACCCCGGCACCGACCTGGCCACGTCGTTCGATCAGTTTGCCTTTCACACGCCATTCGCCGGGATCGTCAAGGCAGGGCATCGAAGGCTAATGCGGCAGTTCGCGCCGCGGTCGCCCCAAGGCATCGAGGAGGACTTCACGGCGCGGGTCGTGCCGTCGCTGGTGTATCCGCAAGAGGTCGGAAACATGTTCTCCGGCTCGCTCTACCTGGCGCTGTGCAGCATCATCGACAACTCCCCCATCGGGACCGGCTCACGGGTGGGCTTGTACTCATACGGCTCGGGGTGTGCCTCAGAGTTCTTCAGCGGCTCGCTGCTGCCCACTGCGAGGGAAAGCATGCACGGGATGCAGATCGCTGGACGCCTCGCGGAGCGGTATGAGCTCACCTTCGGGGAGTACAAGCAGTTGCTCAACAAAACACATACCTGCCTGGTTCCGGAGCCCGAGCGCGAGGTTGACCTGTCGAAGCACCAGAAGATGGTGGGCAGTACGCCGGTACTCGCGTTGAGCAGCGTCCGCAACTACCACCGTAGGTACGAATGGCTGTCGTCGTGACTTCGCACCGGCGTGTCACGCTCAACGACCCACAAAGGGGCAACCGGCTGACTGAGAGGACAGTCGATAGCATCCTGCGAGAGCTCGACGACGCGGAGTCTGATGCCGGTGTCTTCGTGATCGCGGCCGCTAACGGGATCTTCTGTACGGGAATGGACCTGGGCGACCCGCAAGCCGCCTCCTGGCGGCCCGATCCTGCCCCGGTCCAGCGGCTGCTTGCCAGGCTGGCAGCCACACCGCTGGTCACGGTGGCTCTGGTCAATGGCCGGGCGACCGGCGGCGGTGTGGGCCTAGCCGCCGCATGCGACATCCTGCTCGTCGGACCACAGGCGAGGTTCCGGCTCACCGAGACATTGCTCGGTTTCGTGCCCGCCCTGATCTTCCCCGCCTTAGCGGACCGGATCGGAGCCCACCGTGCCTTCTCCCTCGCACTCAGAGCCCGGGAAGCAGGGCCCGAGGAGGCACTCGCTATTGGTTTGGCCGATCGATACGGCCCGGACCCCGAGGGCCTGGTCCATGATCTGCTGGCACGTATTCCCGACAGCAGGCCGGGCCGTCACCGGGGCGCACTGCTGTCGCGCCCGCGCGGTTGGGAAGAACTTAGTGCCGCCATCAACGCTACATGCATGACCGACCCGAACATTCGGGAGCGGCTACGTCATCTACTCCGGGAGGGAGCCGCGTGAGTGCGACATTGCATCTCGCCCCGCCGCTGGCCACCATCACGCTACAGGACCCAGAAGGGGCCAACCACGCCTCGCCGGACCTGAACGCCGACCTGAACGGGGCGCTCGCCCGAGCAGCTCGATCGCCGGACATCAGGGTCGTTGTTCTAGCCGGCTCCGAGAGTGTCTTCTGTGCAGGTCTCACCGCGGAGATGTTGCTGGCCAACGACCAGCGGCAGCGAATCGAGGATGGCAGGGAAATGCTGCGTACAGTGGCCAACTGCCCCGTCCCGGTCGTGGCCGCGGCGCAGGGGCATGCGATCGGACTCGGCCTGCTGCTGGCCCTCACCGCCGACGTGACGATACTCAGCGAACGGTCGCACTACGCCGTGAACGCCCTCACCTACGGCCTCACCCCCTGCAACGGCGCAACATACCTTCTGCCCGCCAGGCTGGGAACGACCTTGGGGACGGAGATGCTTTACACCGGGCGGCCCTACCGGGGACGGGAGTTGGCCGCCCGCGGGTGCGGGATATTGGTGGCGCCCCACGACCAAGTCCCTGCTAAGGCGACCGCGATCGCCGCGCGAATGGCTCGCGCACCGAGAACCACACTCGAGGCCCTGAAAGGCCAGCTCCCGAACGCTGCGCTTGCGGAGGCGGCACACGAACGGGAGATCGCGGGCCATCTGGTCAGCGCCGCCGACCCCGCGGTCAGATCCCGGATCCGCCTTCTGCATCCGCAGGCGGCCTCGTGACCGGCCACCGCGGATTCAACCTGGTGGGCCGTCCAGCGGAACCGTGCGAAGTGCTGAAAGCGCTGAGAGTCGCCGAGGCACAGGACAGCTGCCGAGCGCTGGTTGTAGAGATCCCTCTCCGGACCGAGACGCAGAGAACGCCTGAACCGCTGTACAGACGACTCACCGAGTCACACCTGATCACGGTCGCACTGATCGACGGAGCAGTAACTGGCTGGGGTCTGGGTCTGGCTGCAGCCTGCGACTATGTGATCGTTGACTCTGCCGGCGGCTTCGACCTCGTACAGGAGACGCTAACCGACTACTTGCCCTACCTGGCCAGACGGATGGGAGCCCGGGGCGCGTGGGCATTCCTGCTGTCCGGGCATGCCGACGCGGCGGCGGCCGTAGCGAGCGGGCTTGCCGACGAGCAGACCGAAGACCTACAGGCCGCGCTGCGGAGGCTGCTGATCGATCTGCGGCGGACCGAACCGGCCGCGATCAGGCGCCTAAAGCAATACTACCGGACGCTCTATCCGATCCCCCCACTCGCCGAGGACCTGCGATGAAAGCTGTCTATGCCGACCACCCCTGCATGAATGACCCGCTGTCGGCCTTGGTGTTCGGAGAGCGGCCTGATCCGGTTGTAGCGAACGATGACTGGACACTGGTAAGAGTCCAGGCCGCCGCCCTCAATCACCACGACCTGTGGAACCTGAAAGGCGCGGGACCGCCTGCCGACAAGTTCCCGCTGATCCTGGGCTGCGAGGGGGCAGGTACAGACGCGTCAGGCCGTGAAGTGATCATCTGGGGAATGGTCTGCGCGCCGGAGTGGCTGCACGACCCGGTCCGTGACAAGAACCGCACGCTGCTCAGCGACGAACACCCAGGCACCTTCGCCGAGTGGGTAGCCGTTCCCAAAGCATCACTATGCGAGAAGCCACCGGAGTTCTCCCACGAAGAAGCGAGCTGCCTATCCGCGACGTGGCTGACCGCCTACCGCATGCTGTTCACCAAGTCCGGGCTCCGGCCCGGTGACACGGTGCTCATCCAGGGCGCGGGCGGCGGCGTGTCCACAGCACTGATCCGGCTGGCCCGAGCGGGCGGCTTCCGTACCTGGGTGACCGGCCGCACCGAGGCCAAACGTGACGCGGCACTGCAGATGGGTGCCGACGCAGTGTTCCAGCCCGGTCGGCCACTGCCGGAACCGGTCGATGCGGTCATGGAAAGCGTCGGCGCAGCCACCTGGTCACACTCGATCCGGTCGGTGCGGCCGGGCGGCACCATCGTCGTTACCGGGGCCACCACCGGAGGCACACCTCCGGCGCATCTGAACCGGATCTTCTGGCAAGAGCTGCGCATCGTCGGCTCGACATCGGGGACCCTGGACGAGCTCCGGGCACTGACGCAGTTCATGGCCGCTAGTGGGCTACGCCCCGACATCTATGCCCGGCTGCCTTTCGCCGACGCAGCACAGGGATTCCACATGCTCCTATCGGGTCGGGTCGTCGGCAAGGTGGTCTTCACCTGGTGAAGACCACCCATAGCGAGCGGAGTGTGAGCCCCGTGCGAGTCGCCCCGTTCATGCTATGACCAGCGGCAGCCCCCGAAGAGCGAAGGAGAAGGATGAAACGCCGAGCGGTGATCACAGGCATTGGGGTGCTCGCCCCGGGCGGAACGGGACGCGAAAGCTTCTGGCGGCTCCTGACCGAAGGGCGTACCGCCACCCGCCGCATATCGTTCTTCGATCCCGCACGCTATCGCTCCCAGGTCGCTGCGGAGTGCGACTTCGACCCGATCGCCTCCGGACTAACCCACCGGGAAACCCGCCGGATGGACCGGGCCACCCAACTCGGGGTAGTGGCCGCCCGCGAGTGTCTCGATGACAGCGGCCTTGACCTCGACCGGATCGACCCGCACCGCATTGGTACCAGCATCGGCACCGCGGTAGGCGCGACGACCAGCCTGGAAAACGAGTACTTGGTTCTGTCGGACACCGGACGGGAGTGGCTGGTGGACCCGACCTACGCCCGGCCTGAGCTCTACAATTACTTCACTCCCGGCAGCATTTGCACCGAGATTGCCTGGACGGCAGCGGCTGAAGGACCAGCAGGGCTGGTCTCGACCGGCTGCACCTCCGGACTGGATTCCGTCGGTCACGCCTTCCAGCTGATCGTCGACGGAAAGGCTGACGTAGTGGTGACCGGGGGCACTGATGCGCCGATTTCCCCACTCGCCGTGGCCTGCTTCGATGCCATCAAGGCAACCACCCCCAACAACGAAGACCCCGAGCACGCATCCCGCCCCTTCGACCGCAACCGGAACGGGTTCGTGCTGGCCGAGGGCGCGGCGATTCTGCTGCTAGAGGAGTACACCCACGCGCGGCGGCGTAATGCTCGGATCTACGCCGAGGTCAAGGGGTACGCCAACCGCTGCAACGCCTATCACATGACCGGTCTCAAACCAGACGGCAAGGAAATGTCCGTCGCGATCGACGCCGCCCTCGCCGAAGCCAGGATCGCCCCGGACGCGATCGACTACGTCAATGCCCACGGCTCGGGCACTAAGCAGAACGACCGCCATGAAACCGCGGCTTTCAAACGCTCGCTCGGCGCGCACGCCTATCAGGTCCCGGTCAGCTCGATCAAGTCAATGGTGGGTCACTCGCTGGGGGCGATCGGGTCCATCGAGATCGCCGCATGCGCCCTGGCAATCCGCGACGGGGTAGTCCCGCCTACCGCAAACCTGCACGAGCCTGATCCGGAGTGCGATCTGGACTACGTGCCGCTGGTTGCCCGCCAGACGCGGGTGGACACAGCGCTGAGCGTGGGCAGCGGGTTCGGCGGATTCCAGAGCGCGATCGTGTTGCAGCGTGTGGACGGAGGACGGTCATGACCGGGCGTGTCCTGGTGACGGGAATGAGCGCCCTGGCCCCCAACGGATCAGGGCTGGAGCGGTACTGGCAGGCGGTCCTGGACGGTGAGGACGGCGTCAGTTGCCTGTCGCGGTTCGACCCGGTCCGCTACCGGGCGCGGCTGGCCGGACAGATCACCGATTTGGATCCCGAGACTTTGCTGCCGAGCCGTCTCGTCCCGCAGACCGATCGGGTGACCCGGCTTGCACTGGTTGCTGCCGAACAGGCACTTGCCGACGCTCGTGTCGATCCGTCGGCACTGCCGGAGTACGACATGAGCGTGATCACCTCGAACGCCATGGGCGGATTCGAGTTCACTCACCGGGAGATCCAGAAGTCCTGGACACAGGGACCCGACCGGGTGAGCGTCTACGAATCTTTCGCCTGGTTCTACGCCGCCAACACCGGGCAGATCTCCATCCGGCATGGCATCCGGGGCCCGGGGAATTCGCTGGTGGCTGAGCAGGCGTCGGGCCTCGACGCTATCGGGTTGGCGCGGCGGACGATCCGCCGTGGCACCCGCCTGGCGGTGACGGGCGGAGTGGAATCCGCTCTGGACCCCTGGGCCTGGGTCTGCCACCTCGCCAGTGACCGGATCGACGACGGCCCAAAGCCCTACCGGCCCTTCGACCGGACTGCGCGCGGGCACGTTCCCGGCGAGGGCGGGGCCCTGCTGATCCTGGAGGACGAGCACGCCGCCGCCGAGCGCGGGGCGAAACGGGTGTATGGCGAGGTGGCGGGGCACGCTTCTACGCTCGACCCGCGGCCCGGATCCGGCCGGCCGCCAGGGCTGACCCAGGCGATTCGGCTGGCTCTGGAAGACGCGCGGATGGAACCCGGCGACATCGACGTCGTCTTCGCCGACGGGTCTGGTCTTCCAGACCTCGACCGGCACGAGGCACAGGCCATTGCGGATGTTTTCGGCCCGTTCGGCGTCGCGGTCACCGCGCCCAAGTGCATGATCGGACGGCTGGGCGCGGGCGGCCCGCCGCTGGATGTGGTCACCGCCCTGCTCTGTCTCCGGGACGGAGTGATCCCCCCGACCTACCGTACGACCCACGTGCCCCATGACTACAGGCTCGACCTGGTGCTGCGCGAACCCCGCCGCAGAACAATACGAACCGCGATGGTGCTGGCCCGCGGGTACGGGGGCTTCAACGCGGCCCTGGTCGTGAAGGGAGCGGAACGGTGATGGAACTGTCCGAGGTCCGGGAACTGGCCTCGAAGCACTCCCCGGCCGCGGAGCGGGACAGACGCCTGGAACAACCCGTCGCCCGCGCGCTGGTCGAAGGCGGGTTCGCCCGTCACTTCGTCGCTCAAAGGTGGGGCGGAAGCGCCGGCGGGTGCACTGATCTGGCACGGGCGCTGGCCTCGCTCGGCGAGGCGTGCTCGGCGGCGGCCTGGTGCGCAATGATCCTAGCTACCTCGGGAAGGATGGCCGGCCTGCTACCCGAGGACGGTCAGCGTGAGCTGTGGGAGAGCGGTGCCGACACCGCCGCGGTCGCCGCGCTACGCCCCTCAGGCACCGCCGAGCGCATTGCGGAGGGATGGCTACTCACTGGAAATTGGTCGACACTGAGTGGGATCGACGCCGCCGACTGGGTCCTGCTGTGCGTGTCCACCGAAGCCGAAACGCTCGGCATGGCCGTCCCCCGTAGCGAACTGCAGATCCTGGACACCTGGCGGACCATCGGCATGCGTGGCACCGGCAGCAACACCGTCGCCCTGGAAAAGGTATGCGTCCCCGCCCATCGCACGGTCCCGTGGAGCGCGATCCTGCACGGTCGGCCTGACCTCACCACCGCCTGCCACCGCGCCCCCCTGCCGGCGATCGCACCTCCATTGTTCGTGGCGCCCATGGTCGGTGTCATGAACACAGCCCTGGCGAGCCTAAACGGCGACCGGCGCCGACAGCCCGCCTACACTCGAGCCGTGGCCGAGATCGACACCGCGTGGACTCTGGTCGAGCAAGCAGCCAAGGCCGTCGACGCAGGAGACATCAGCCCCGAACGGCAAGCACGGACCGCACGGACCTCCGCGCTGGCGGCTGAGCTACTGGTGAGCGCCGCCGACCGGGTGTTTGCGATGGCAGGCACTCGGGCGCAAAGCGAGTCAGACCCGATCCAGCGGGCCTGGCGAGACATACACTGCGCGGCCTCACACGCGGCTCTGCAGATGGAGCGGGCGGCCGCTCTCTTTCCTCACCTATCCCGATGACAATGGCCAAGCCTTGTCGCTGGATCTGGATTGTGTGTGATGTTCCCCGCCTGACGGCTGGAGAAGAGAGCGGAGTGTCGCTGCGAGGCGTCCCTCGGCTGCACAGGGCAGAAGCGCACGATGCAGCGGGAACTGCATGTGAAATATACTCGCAATAAAGAACGAAGCTGATCTTTCTATCCTGACCATGCAGATGTGCGCAGCCCGGAGGCGCTGGCGTCAGGATGCGGCCGAGCTGACCACTGACAGGACGTAGTGTCGGCTCTCTAGTTCCGGGTCTGCCTTGAGGATCGACTGAAGTAGACGGTGCACCCAGGGGGACACTTCCAGGCCTAGTGTGTGCCGCAGCGCCGTCTGGAGGCGGTGAAAGGCGTGGAGGGCGTGGTTTCTTCGCCCGCACCGATGCAGCGCCAGCATCAACTGCGCGTGCAACATCTCGTTGGTCGGGTCAATGCTGGCCAGGTGCGTGAGCTCATCGACGACGGAATGGTGGCGGCCAAGACGCAGATCGATCTGAGCTCGCAGTTCGATCGCCGCGCGGCGTCGCTCCTCCAGCGGAACAATCAATGAGTCTAGGACTCGCCCGACGTGCACATCCACGAGCGCTGGCCCGCGCCACAACCGGTCTGCACGGGCGAGTGCGCGGGAGGCGTTGGAGTACTCCCCGTTTTCGAAGAACTGTCGACCCTGGACTACTAGTTGGTTGAACTTGGACACGTCACTGCAGCTCTCGTCCATGTTCAGCAGGTATCCATTGCCCGAGGTGGCTAAGAGTTCCTTTGCTTCTTTGTCTCGGGTTCTGGCTGGCCCCTGCAGCTCCCGAGCCACAAGGTTGCGGAGCCTCATAATGTAGGTCTGGATTGTGGTGGCCATGCTGGCGGGCGGGGAATCCCCCCATAGTTCCTCCGCGATCTCATCGACGGTGGCCACGCTGCCAAGCCTGAGCGCCAGAAGCGCCAGGAGGCTCCGCGGCTTGGGAGCATTGGGGGCGATCGATTCTCCGCCGACCGTGAAGCGGAATCGACCCAGCAGTTCGGTAGCAGTCATTTCACCTATTAGGCTATGCGCCGGCATCGATTTGAGTCGGTAATCGTTACTCATCTGTCCCCTGTTGCCGGTCGAAATCGAGCGGATCGTCTCGTCTATCGGCGGTGCGCCACATCAGCTTGCGCAGCCGCCACGCAGGCGTTGCATGGTGGCGGGTGAGATGACGGCGAGCAGGCCGATACTGCAGATGCTGAGTCGGGGGTGCCGTGTTGGTATCCATCCAGCGGCAGCTCGGGTATGAGCAGCCCCCGAAGTATCGTGCGGAATTGGTCCAGCCCGGTGTGAGTTTGCTGTGACCGCCGACCGGCACGCTGGGTTCATGACTTCTGACACAGATGCCCTCGCACTGTCGTCGGCTACCGAGCTCACGGCCGCGTTGCGCGAGAAGAGGATCTCCAGCCGGGAACTGCTGGAGATCTATCTCAGCCGTGTCGAGCAGTTGAACCCCGGTCTGAACGCCGTGGTGACCCTCGATGCCGACAGGGCTCTCGACCAGGCTGCGGCGGCCGACCGGGCCGCCGCGCGCGGCGAGTGGCTAGGCCCGCTGCACGGCCTGCCGATGACAGTGAAAGACACCCTGGAGACAGCGGGTGTGCGGACCACTGCGGGCGCCGCCGAACTGTCCGACCACGTGCCGGCCAGTGACGCTGATGCCGTGGCGGGCCTGCGACGGGCGGGTGCGGTCATATTCGGAAAGACCAACACCGCTACGTACGCCAGCGAGGCGCAAACCTACAACCCAATTTTCGGCACGACCAACAACCCGTGGGCGCCCGATCGGACGCCGGGTGGTTCCTCGGGCGGGGCGGCCGCCGCGCTGGCGGCGGGCCTGACGGGCCTGGAGGTGGGTGGTGAACTGTCCGGCTCATGCCGCGTCCCGGCTCACTACTGCGGTGTCTACACTCTGCGCCCGACGCATGGGCTGGTGCCCACCCGCGGCCACATCCCGCGGGCTCCAGGCTGGCTCACCAGCAACGACATGGTGACCCTCGCACCTCTTGCGCGTGGCGCCTCCGACCTGGACCTGGCATTGGACGTTCTGGTCGGGCCATCGGAGGCACAGGCGGTTGCCTGGCGGGTGGAACTGCCCGAGCCCCGAGCCGCCCGATTGGGCGACTACCGCATCGGCGTCTGGCTGGACGACCCGCATTGCCCACTTGATGGCGCAGTCGCGGCAGTCCTGCATGCTGCCGTCGAATCGCTCAGCGCCGCAGGGGCACAACTCAGCGAGGTCCACCCGATCGACCGGCCGACTCATGACGCCCTGTACGAGACGCTGATCGGCGCCGCGACCAGCCTGTCCCTGCCGCAGGAGACCTTCACACAGTTATGCGAGGCTGCCACTGGCGAGCTGCCGCCGAGCTCGGACCCGTTCCGCGACGCGCTGCGGCGTGGAAACCTCATCCGCCACCGCGACTGGCTGGTCGCCGACGAGGAGCGTACCCAGGCCCGCGCACGCTGGCGCGAGTACTTCCGGGACTACGACCTGCTGCTGTGCCCGGTCACCACAACCACAGCCATCCCGCACGACCACAACCCGGACTTCGGCGCCCGCTCCGTCACTGTGAACGGACAGCGGCGCTCCTACTGGGAACAGATTCGCTGGACCAGTATGGCGACCGCTGCCGCACTGCCTGCAGCCTCGGTCCCCGTCGGGGTGGCCGCGGACGGCCTGCCTGTCGGACTGCAGATCGTCGGACCACACCTTGAGGACCGCACCGTTACTCACGCGGCCCAACTCATCGCACAGATCGTCGGAGGCTTTCGAGCGCCTTCAGTAATGGAAGGGAGCGCCCATGCCACAGGCGACTCGGCCGTTTGACCCCCAGGTGATTGTTGTGGGGGGCGGGCCTGTCGGGCTCGCCCTGTCCTGCCAGCTCGCGCGGGCTGGGATCGCCGTCCTTACCCTGGAGGCCCGAACAAGCCCCGACGTCAACCCCCGGGCAGGGTCGATCGGTCCTCTCGCCTTTGAATCGCTGGCCCGGCTCGGGCTGGGGGCCGACATCTTGCGGGCCGAACAGGAGACCCTGGCCCACTATGCGAGGCTGTTCGCCGAGTGGAGCGACCGATCCGGAGCCGATCAGCCGCCTGCCCGCACAGCCCCCAAGGAGCACTTCGGTGGGCTGGAGCGCATCGATGCCAGCCGTCGCTCTCAGCCTTGGCGCCGTCGCATCCGCATTGAACAGCCCGAACTGGAGACGATCCTTCGCGCCGCCGCTATAGAAAGTGGCGTGGACCTGCGGGTCGGCCACGAGGTCATCGCCGTACGCCAGGACACCGAGCGGGTGCACATCGAGGCTCGTACCGCCGAGGCGCTCGCCGAATTCAGCTGTGACTATTTGGTTGGCTGTGACGGATACGGCAGCGTCGTCCGTGACGTGTGCGGCTTCGACTTCCCTGGCACTGACGCCACCGTCACCGGCCGGATGGCGGTGTGCGAACTCACCGACCTGGAGTCGTTGGAGCCGGGCATCCATTTCACCCCGCACGGCTTGTATGTCCACGGGTTGGGAGTGAATCGACTGTCGACTGTGGAGTTCGACGGTCCGCCAACCAACGAGGAACCGCTCGGCAAGGACGAACTGGAACGCAGCATCCGGCATGTGGCCGACTCGCGGGTGACCGTGCGCAACATGGAGCACGGCATGCGCTGGACCGACACGGCCCGCCAGACCACCACCTATCGCAACGGCAGGGTCCTGCTGGCTGGTGACGCCGCCCACGTCTACGCGCCGGTCGGCGGCCAGGGCCTCAACGTCGGCCTAGTCGACGCCGCCAACCTAGCGTGGAAGCTGGCGGCCGAACTCCAGGGATGGGCCGGCCCGAACCTGCTGGACACCTACACCCTGGAACGCCACGGCGTTGCCGCCCGGCTTCTGCAGAACACCCGAGCACAGATCGCGCTCATGCGCCCGGACCCCCAGAGCACCGCGCTACGCGAGCTGGTCGACGAATTGCTCGACCTGGACGAGGTACACCGGCGTATTGCCGACATGCTGGCAGGGATGGACATTCGCTACGACGTCGGCGACACCTCGCCGATGGCCGGGACTATCCTCGGCGACCTCGTATTGAGCCTTGTCGGTGATTCCAACGAGAGCACCAGCTTGTGGGAGGTCTGGCCGCGGTGCGGCGGGCTGCTGTTGGACCGGACCGGCAACAGCGAGATCGTCGAGGCCAGCGCCCGCTGCAATCACATCACCTACATAGCCGCTGCGCCGGATGCGATGGAAGTGGACGCGCTGCTGCTGCGTCCGGACGGGTGCATCGTCTGGTCGTTGCCCGCCGGAGCGGATTTTCTCCCCGAACAGTTCCAGCGGGCCTGTAACCGCTGGTTCCCCCAGACAGGAAGGTCCTCCCTATGACACTTGACGACCTCATCCGCATCCTGGTGCGCAGCGCCGGCGAAGGCGAATCGCTGCACCACGACGGCGACATCCTCGACACCAGCTTCATTGACCTGGGTTACGACTCGCTGGCCCTCATGGAGACGGTGGCGGCCATCGAGCAGGAGTACAACGTCCGCATATCCGATGAGGACGTCTCCGGACAGGACACGCCACGGTCGCTGCTGGGCCTAGTGGCAAATCTCCGCGCGGAGGCAGCCGCATGATTACCCACACGATCCTGTACCGGTTCTCTCCCAACGTTCCGAAGGGCCTTCAGACTGAGTTCTTCGCCGATATGCAGGCAGCCCTCACCGCGACCGGCATGGTGCAGGACTTCACCGTCCAGGAGCACCACGCACTGCCGATCGACGAGGGATCTCGCGGGATGGCAGCCACCGACGTTGTCCAGTTCCGGGCACAGGACCTGCAGACGCTGGAGCGGATGCATCACCATCCACGCATCGCACAATTCATCACCGACTGGCGCGGCCGGATCGACTATGACTCGGCCTACGCCAACCACGAGGAGGCCGGCAGCCATGACGACTTCGCCTGGTGGCGAGGCGTCGCCCAGGGGTACCGACGGTCGCGGCTACTGCTGACCGCCCTGGAGGCCGACCTGTTCGACTACCTGGGCACCCGGGCGTCCGACGCGGCGCAGATCGCCGACGAGCTGGGACTGGACCCCGGCGCAACCGAGATCATCTGCGACACCCTGGTGTCCTATGGACTGCTGCATAAGCAGTATGATCGCTACTCCAACACCGACGCAGGAGCCCGATTCTTGGTGCGGACCTCTCCCCAGTACAAGGGCGAGATCCTACGCCACGACAGCCTGCGCTGGGGCGACTGGACGCACCTGCTGCGCACCTGGCAGACCGGCCAGGCGGCCTTGCCGCGCCCGGACTCACCGTCTCCTCCGACTCCCAAGCAGCTTCGCGCCTACATCCTCGGGATGGAGAACATCTCACGGGAACTGGCCGAACGGTTGGCCACTGAGCTGCCCCTCGAAGGCTGCCGCAGCCTGCTGGACCTGGGCGCCGGCCCAGGCAACTACAGCCTCGCCTTCGCCCTAGCCCACCCGGACCAGTCGGTCACCCACTTCGACCTCCAAGAGGTCTCCGAGATCGCCCAGGACTTCATGGCGGGCCGAGTACCGCCGAACCTGCGCTTCCTCAGCGGCGACTTCCGCACCGACTCCCTCGGCGACGGCTACGACTTCATCTGGGCGAGCCAGATGTGGCACACCCTCGGAGCCGAAGAGGTGCGGAAACTGCTTGCCGCCTGCCATCAGGCTCTGACGCCCGGTGGTGTCCTGGCCATCCATGAGTTCCTGTTGGACGACACCAGGACCTCACCCGACTATGCGGCCGTCTTCGGGGTGCACGCGCTGGTCACCACCGGCTCTGCCCGCACCTACACGGTGGGCGAGCTCACATCCTGGCTGCGGGAGTCTGGTCTCGTGGTCGAGGAGACGGTCGAGACCGGATGGCCCAGCCGCATCATGATCGCCCGTAAGACGCTGGAGGTACATCCGTGACAACCCTGCACTCCCCCCGGTTCCAGACCGTACTTCGCACCCTCACCGCCGCCGCACAGGTGCAGGAACCGGAAACCGGAAAGATCATCGGTCAAAAACTAGAAGGCCTCGACCGCAGCCGCCTAACCGACCATGAGTTGGCCGATCTCGTGCAAGACGTGTACATGGCAGTGAGCCCAGATCTAGCGGACCTGCTGTACTTGCTGGTGCGCGGCACGGGGGCCACCACGGTGGTCGAGCTGGGGACCTCGCTGGGAGTCTCGGCGCTCACGATGGGTGCGGCCTTGCGCGACAACGGCGGAGGACGACTGATCACCACCGAGCTGTCAGCCGCCAAGTGCCAGGCCGTCCATAAGAGCGCGGCCGAGGCTGGCCTGGAGGACATCATCGAGATCCGCCAAGGTGACGCCCGAGAAACCCTCAAGGACCTGCCCCCGCAGGTAGACCTGGCTCTGCTCGACGGCTTCGCCCACGCCTACGTGGATGTGCTGAGGCTGCTGGAACCTCGGATGCGGCCCGGCTCGATCATCGTCGCCGACGGCCTGCCCGGCGACAAGAACGAGACCATCGGCCCATTCCGCTCTTACATCGAGCAGCAGCCGGACCGCTACCACCGAGTGCGCGCCGCGGTCTTCGGCTCGGCCGAGCTCATCGTGCGCGTCAGCTGAGCTCACCGGACCAGGACAACCCTGCCCCGCTGGGCCCGACTTTCCATGATCCGGTGTGCCCTCCACGCCTCCGACAGCGGTACGGAGGCATGGAGGGCGGGCACCAGCCTCCCCGAGGCAGCCAGGCCAACCAGCTCCCGCCGGGCGGCAGCGAACAGATCAGGGCGCTCCGCCTTTAGTTTGCCCATGGAGAAACCGACGAAGGCGTTCATCCCCAACAACTCATCACGCGTCACCGACGCCGGGCCACTGGCCGCACCATAGGAAACGACCCGGCCGCCGAACCGCAGCAGGGCCACGCTGCTCCGCAGCACGTCACCCCCGATGCTGTCGAGAACTAGGTCGACGCCTTGCCCGCCGGTCACCTCCCGCACGGCTTCCTCCCACATCGGGTCGGTGTAGTCGACCACAAGATCTGTCCCCAGTGACCGTACGAACTCGCGGGTGCTCGGCGCGCTCGTCGTGCCTACTACTGTGCCCGCTCCCAGCACCCGGGCGAGCTGCACGGCTAGATGACCGATCGATCCGGCGGCCGAGTGAACGAGCACGGTCTCGCCTTCTCGTAGACCGCCCGCTTTGATCAGGTTCAGGGCGACCTGCCCGGGCGAGGTAAGCGCCGTTGCCGCGGCAGCCCCCATCCCATCGGGAACAGTGACACACCAGCCCTCGTCCACGACGACCAGGTCGGCGTAGGCGGCCGACGCCGTCCACGCCGCAATCCGCTCGCCGACCCGCGCGGTGGTGACACCCGCCCCCACCGCCTCGACGATCCCGACCACGTCCCCGCCCGGGGCGGCCGGCAGTGAAGGAAGGCCTAACGGAAATGTCCCCCGCCGCTGCTGTACGTCGGAGAAGTTAATGCCGACGGCTTCCATGCGGAGCAGGACCTGCCCCGGCCCAGCCTCCGGCTCCCCCGCCTCCTCCTGGACCAGCACCTCCGGATCCCCGTGCTCGTGATAGCGCACTACACGCATGCCCGATCCTCCGTCCCGAACCAGCGCGCCACCGCGGCGCGGAGACCCACAATGTCTAGCGGAGCGCCCCATTCTCCGACCCAGGCCAAGTGGCCATCGGGCCGGATCAGCGCAAGCCGCACCGCCGACAAGTCGGCGTGGTCTGTACGGCCCGCCACCACCTCAACGTGGTTCGGCCAATCACGGCCGACCTCGGCCAGGGCCGCGCCGCCGTCGAGATCCAGCAGGACACCACGACCTGACCCCAGGAGCCGAGCCGTATCAATCGTTTCTGTTCCCGCAGACAGCAGTGTGCGCGGCAATCTATAACCCAGCAGCGGATGACTACCCCCACCCAGGTCATAGCGAAAGCCGACGGCGCTGAGCTCACCAGCCAGCAGCAGATTGACCGCCTCGATCTTCATCAGCTCGGCGAACAAGGACCTCAGCGCCTCCACTTCGGGCCCGGCCATGCCGAGCGCGAACTGAGCCTGTGTATTGACCAGCACCCGGGCAGCCACAGGGCGGCGTTCTTCCTGGTAAGTGTCCAGCAGATCCATGTTGGCGATCCCTCGAACTACCAGGGAGAGCTTCCATCCCAGGTTCACCGCGTCCTGGATGCCGAGGTTGAGCCCTTGGCCTCCGGCGGGCATGTGAACGTGCGCAGCATCCCCGGCCAGCAGCACCCGCCCCTGACGGTACCGGTCGGCCAGACGGGTCGCATTCCCGAAACTCGTCAGCCACCGGGCTTTCGTTCCCTTGAGATCCACCCCCGCGATATCGGCGCTCATCCGTATGATCTCTGCCAGACTCGGCTCCGCGTCCGGCGCCGGGGGACGACCGTGCTCAAACACGATGACCCGTACCACACCCGGCGCAATCGGCCAGGCGTTGAGCTGGCCACGCTCCGAACGGTAAAAGTAGGGGACTTGCGCCAGGATTTCCGCATCCGGAGCAACCCCCTCCAGGTCAGCCATGAAGAATTCCAAAGTGTCCTCGGAGCCGGGGAAGCCGATCCCGCACAGCTTACGGACCGCGCTATGCCCCCCATCACAGCCGACCACGTAGCTGGCCGACACCTCATAACGTCCCTCCGGCCCCGCCACCCCCACCTGTACGGACTCTCGGAGCTGCTGGAGCCCGCTCACCTGGTGACCCTGCCGGATTTCAACGCCCAGCTCCAGGACCCAGTCACGCAGCACCCGCTCCGTCGTGGCCTGCGGGATCAGAGCCATGCTGTAAGGGGTGTCCAGCTGGCCGAAATCCAGTCCGATCAGGCCCGCGAAATGCCCATACTGGTGCATTCGCAACGGGGGAAAGCGGTCGAGTAATTCCCGCTCTTCCCAAAGTTCCAGGGTTCGGGCATGAACGGAGAAGCCGCGGGACTGGTCCGTAGGCTTAGTAAGGTGCTCCAGCACCAGCACGTCGGCTCCGCCGAGGCGGAGCTCCGCAGCGAGCGTGAGCCCTACTGGCCCAGCGCCGACGACCACAACATCTCGGTTCATCTGCCGTCCTTTACAGTCCACTGCGGTGTCTCCACGATCTCGACAACCGCGCATGACCAGGTGAAACCACCCCCCACACCGAGTAGAAGGCAGTATTGCCCCTGCCGCAGCCGTCCGGCGTCCACCAGATGAGTCAGACCCGCGAACTGGTCTCCAGCGCCCAGGTGCCCAACCCCCCGGCCCCAGGCCCATGTGCTGGCCTGCGGGTCGATGCCCAGCCGCCGGAAGAAGCCAACCTCCAGCCGTCGCCGCCCAGTATTGGGCAGCACATACCAGCTGACGCTGGAAACTGGGACCTCCGCCTCCTCCAGTGCCTGTGTCATCACCGAGCGCTGGCCCGCCGCCATACGACGGTTGATGTCCGCGCCCGACGGTCCACGCATGAACTCCCGGGTGGGAGCCTCGATATCCACCGGTACCCGCAGCTCCAGCGGAGCAGCGCTGAAAGGATCTGTGCCACGATGCATCTCCTCCAGCTCCGGATCGGCCACCGTGACCACGCTCAGTACCCGTGCAAACCCCGGTGCCCGCGAGACCACCGCGGCCGCGGCGCCGTCGCCGAACACCGTGCCCGGGTCGGTACGCCACCGATCAACGCCCGGAGCTGCGAAACGGTCCCCCGTGGTGAGCAGGACGGCTTCTGCCTTTGATGCGGTGATGTATGCGGCGGCGAGTTCCAGTGCGACCATGCCGCTGTTGGAGGTGTGCCCCACCTCCATCGCCGGACACCGATTGTTCACCGTCATCCGCTGGATGTAAGAGGCTGTAGGCCACAGGTCATGGCCCTGGAAATAGACACTAGAATGCAGAAGGAGACAGATCTCCCCGGTCTCACATCCTGCGCGCTGCATAGCGATGCGAGCAGCGTTCACGGCCATCTCTGGCGCTGACTCCGTGTCCGCCACGCAGACCGCCGATGCGCCTGTGCGGCTGATGAGTGAACGGTCGGTGAAACCGAGCTCCAGCGCCTTCTCGGCTGTCATTACAGGCGGCAACCACATCCCGAGGCCGCGCAGGTAGACGTCATCGAAGCGCAACTGTCCTCCGAGGGTACACGTGGGGATCCCCACCCATTCTTGCGACTCGCATTCGCATGTGAGTGGACTGGAAGTGGAGTCGAACTCAAGCGGCTGCGGCGTGTGAGGCGCGCTCCAGTTCGGTGCTACTGGCCACCACGACAATCGTTCGGAGAACTGTGAGACCACCCAGAGGGGCCTTGGATGCAGCACGCCGAACATTCCGTGACGATTGATGCTCCCGTCCACGTCGTGTGGGAGATCGTCAGGGACGCCGAAGGATATGCACGGATCTTCCCGCCGACGAAGAAGGTCGAGATCCTAGAGCGGTCTGACCTGCACGAGGTCATCCGGCTGCTGGTTGACGTCGATGGCACCGAGCACACCTGGGTGTCACGGCGGGAGATCGACTTGCCCGGCCGCGTGATCTCCTTCCACCAGATCGAGCCGGTGCCTATGCTGAGCCAGATGGGTGGCGAGTGGCGCGTCTTCGAACTCGACAGCGAACAGACCCAGTTGGTCCTTACGCACGACTATGTGCTTCGCGAAGCCATCGACGGCTTGGTGGCTGGGGTCTACGCGCCACAAGAGGCGGCCCGCAGGGTCGAGGTTGGCGTGGAACGCAACAGCCTCGCTGACTTGAGCGCAGTGAAGACGGCAGCCGAGGCTCTACACGGCGGAGTCAAGTCGTGACGAACCTTATTGACCTCAGCGTTGCGACATGTGACACCCCGAGCGAGGCAACGCCGGTCGTCGTGGAACTCCTGGATCACCGGACCGGAGCCACGGTGCTAGGACTGACTCCCCAGGATTTCCCCGACGGCATCGCCATCTCCAACGAGACTGTCACCCTCACGACCCATACCGGCACTCACATGGACGCGCCACTGCACTATGGACCAACTAGCGGCGGGCTCCCGGCCAAGAGCATTGACCAGGTTCCGCTCGAATGGTGCTACGGGCCTGGCGTACGCCTGGACGTGCGGCACGTCCCACCGGGCGATGCCATCACCGTCAACCACCTGGAAGCCGCGCTTAAGGACGCCTCGCATGAACTGTCGCCCGGCGACATCGTGCTTCTGTGGACCGGCGCAGACCAGCTATGGGGCTCGCGGGAGTACCTGTCGCAGTTCCCCGGCCTGTCCGGCGAAGGCACCGCTTACCTGGTCGAAAACGGCGTCAAGGTCATCGGCATTGATGCTTGGGGCCTGGACCGTCCGATGCACGCGATGATCGAGGAGTACCGGCAGACGGGTCGTAAGGATGTCCTGTGGCCCGCGCACATCTACGGGCGCACCCGCGAGTACCTGCAACTGGAGAAACTCGCCAACCTGGAATCCCTGCCAGCCGCTACGGGCTTCCGGATCTGCTGTTTCCCCGTGTCGATCGAGGGAGCAGGTGCCGGCTGGACCCGGGTCGTCGCGCTCCTTGACGTACCTTGATGCACCGCAACCCGAACATGGTGCCAGACCCCACCTCCACCCTGCTCTGACACATCCTCGGCCCGGCACGTGTCTCACACTCAAGTGACAAACGCCCCAACGCCTATACGACACTGACATGCAATCCCGGGGACACCTGTGCTGAAGGAACTACTGCACCCCCTCGCGGTGGCCGAGACATTCGGCGATCAGACCGACCCGCCCGCGCCGTTCGCCGAAGAGGAGCGGCTGGTCGCCAATGCGGTGCCGGCGCGTCGCAGGGAGTTCACCGCAGTCCGGGCATGCGCCCGAACTGCTCTGGGGCAGCTTGGCATCCGTCCCGCCCCGGTTCTGCACGATGCACGCGGGGCACCTGTGTGGCCCGACGGGGTCGTCGGCAGCATGACCCACTGTGCCGGCTATCGAGGGGCCGCGGTGGCGTACGCCACCGATGTGGTGACGATCGGCATGGATGCCGAGCCAAACAGACCTCTGCCCGGCCGCGGTGTACTGGAGATGGTCACAGTGGCCGAAGAGCGTGCCCAGCTGCTGGAACTGACAGTCCGACGGCCCGAGGTGTGTTGGGACCGGCTGGTGTTCAGTGCCAAAGAGAGCGTGTACAAGGCCTGGTACCCGCTCACCGGCCGCTGGCTGGACTTCCACCACGCCGTAATCACCATGGCCCCGAACACGGCCACCTTCACCGCCCGCCTGCTGGTCCCCGCCCCAGTGATAGCCGACCATCCCTGGCCCGGATTCCGCGGCCGCTGGGCTACTGGCCACGGTCTGCTCGCCACCGCGGTCGCGGTACACCGCATTCCGAATAGCAAGCCCAGCGATAACCATGGCGGTAGCCGATAATGATCGATCCGAGTTACCCCCCGTCCACCACAGGCGTCCCTGCCTACCCGGCTCCACACGGTATGCACACACTCACTGCCGAGCTGCACGGGCTCCGGGAGCGGGTCCGCCAGGGTCCGAACGAGAAGGCGACCGAGACCCAGCACACGAAGGGGAAGCTGACCGCACGCGAGCGCATCGATCTGCTGCTGGACGAGGGCTCCTTCCACGAGGTGGAACTACTGCGCCGGCACCGGGCGACCGGCTTCGGCCTGGAGACCAAGAAGCCGCATACCGACGGTGTGATCACCGGCTGGGGTACCGTGCACGGCCGGACGGTCTTCGTCTACGCCCATGACTTCCGCATCTTCGGCGGCGCCTTGGGCGAGGCCCACGCCACCAAGATCCACAAGATCATGGACATGGCCATCGCGGCCGGCGCGCCGCTGGTCTCCCTGAACGACGGCGCCGGCGCCCGCATCCAGGAGGGCGTCACCGCCCTCGCCGGCTACGGCGGCATCTTCCAGCGCAACTCCAAGGCTTCCGGCGTCATCCCGCAGATCTCCGTCATACTCGGCCCGTGCGCCGGCGGCGCCGCCTACTCGCCGGCCCTCACAGATTTCGTGTTCATGGTCCGCGAGACCTCGCAGATGTTCATCACCGGCCCGGACGTCGTCCAGGTGGTCACCGGCGAGAAAATCACCCAGAACGGGCTCGGCGGCGCCGACGTCCACTCCTCGGTGTCCGGCGTCTCGCACTTCGTCTACGACGACGAGCAGTCCTGCATGGAGGAGGTCCGCTACCTCTTGTCGCTGCTGCCGCAGAACAACCGGGAGATGCCGCCCGCCAGCTTCAACGACGACCCGCTCGAGCGCCGCAACGACAGCCTGCTCGACATGGTGCCGGCCGACGGCAACCGCCCGTACGATATGCACAAGGTCATCGAGGAGGTCGTCGACCACGGCGAGTACCTCGAGGTTCACGAGCGCTGGGCCACCAACGTGATCGTCGCGCTGGCCCGGATTGACGGCCACGTGACTGGCCTGATCGCCAACCAGCCGCAGTCGCTGGCCGGCGTCCTGGACATCAACGCCAGCGAGAAGGCCGCCCGCTTCGTGCAGATGTGCGACGCCTTCAACATCCCGATCGTCACCCTGCTCGACGTCCCCGGCTTCCTGCCCGGCGTCGACCAGGAGCACGGCGGCATCATCCGCCACGGCGCGAAGCTGCTCTACGCCTACTGCAACGCCACCGTGCCGCGGATCTCGCTGATCCTACGCAAGGCCTACGGCGGCGCCTACATCGTCATGGACTCTCGCTCTATCGGCGCCGACCTGTCCTACGCCTGGCCCACTAACGAGATCGCAGTTATGGGCGCCGAGGGTGCCGCCAACGTCATCTTCCGCCGGGACATCGCCGCCGCCGAGAACCCCGAGGCGATGCGCGCCCAAAAGATCAAGGAATACCAGAACGAGCTGATGCACCCGTACTACGCGGCCGAGCGCGGCCTCGTGGACGACGTCATCGACCCGGCCGAGACCCGCCAGGTGCTCGCCGCCTCGCTCACTATGCTCCGCACCAAGCACGCCGACCTACCCAGCCGCAAACACGGCAACCAGCCCATGTGAGGCGTGATGACCGACGATCTTGCACCGCTGATCCGCATCGAGCGCGGCTCGCCGACCAGCGAGGAACTTGCCGCCCTGACCGCGGTGCTCCTTATCCGGGCGTTGGCGGTGGTGCCTATACCACGGTCGGCATCAACTACCGCTTGCCGACCCATGTCCATTCGATGCCGTTCGCATGTTTCACCTTCCAGCTGGCGCACTGCCATTGATTGTCCGTCATCGGGATTAGGAGGTTGAATTGTCTAAAAATGTGCGGGTGGCGCTACACCAAGCAGTCGTCGCGCTGGGATGGCTGGGATTGTTCTCCGGCCTGACTTCGTACGCCGGCTGGCTGCCCGGCCAGGACGTCACCCAGGAGTCGAACGGAGCCCTGACCGGGCTTCCGACTGGTCACCCAGACCGACCCGGTGAGGTTCGCCTGAGCCGAGTAGAGCGGCAAGCCTGGGCACAGCTGAAACGAAGCCTGATATGTGATTCGAAAGTCCGACGAACATGAATAGTGCATCTGGGTACCCACAGCTCCCCACTCCCCCCACCGTTATGCCCAACGAGTTCCGGGCCGCCCTTTCTCAGCTCGCCGCGGGAGTGGCCCTGGTAACCGCCCATGTCCCCATGAACGGATCTGACGGCGAGGACGTGGGTATGACAGCCACGTCCTTCACGTCAGTGTCGTTGGAACCTCCACTGGTGGTGGTCTCGGTTCGACACGATTCCCGGATGAACAGAACACTGAACCGGGTCGACACCTGGGGCGTCTCTCTGCTCGGCGATCAGCACCGTTCCCTGGCCTCTCGCTTCGCTACGAAGGGCCGAAGTGACGACCGTGGCCTGTTCGCGGATACTCCACGCCGACGTGGCTTATGGACTGCTGCACTGCTCATTGAAGGTGCTCTCGCCGCCGTTGAGTGCCGGACCGAACAGCGCATCCCTGCCGGGGATCACACTCTGGTGATCGGCCGCGTCCTGGCAACCCATACGACAAGCTCGACCGGTTGCCCTCTGCTCTACTTCCGCGGTGACTACCGAAGTGAACCGTTCCGGGTTCGGTAGAGGCTCGGTTCCGTGACAGGATTGAGCTTGTTCAGTGTGGCCACTGATCGGGTGATGACGGGTGTGGAGTAACGAGCGAGGCCCCTGAGCGTTGAGCGGGATGTCTGACGTCCGCAG
>NZ_JBVHPY010000044.1:21858-30482 GCF_055567695.1 Streptomyces sp. NPDC026417 | reverse complement strand
TCGCCGCCGAGAAGAACTCCACCCTCGTCCTGCCCTTCCCCGTCGAACTCCTGCGGTTCCTGGAACGCGCACAGAGCGGACAACCCGCACCGCCGGAGACCGCCGCGGAGCGTCCTCCCGCCGTGCGGCCGCCGGAGACCGACGAGTGACACGTGCTACGCGCGTGGTTCCGGTAGCCCGGAGTGCGTGATACCACAGCGGGGTCACAGTCCTGTCCGCCAGCAGGAGGGTTGCCCCATGTCCGAGAACGCTCGATCCGCGACGCGACGTCAGGTCCTCGCCCGCACAGGCGCGTTGGGCGCCTCGATCGCCTTCGCAGGAAACCTCTCCGAACTCTTCGCGGGCACCGCCGCCGCGCAGGATCTCGGCCACCACGGCTACGGCCCCCTCGTCCCCGACCCGGACGGACTGCTCGATCTGCCGGAAGGTTTCCGCTACCGGGTCCTGTCGCGGGAGGGCGACCCGCTGCGCTCCGGCGAGGGCCCGGTGCCGAGCAACCACGACGGCATGTCGGCCTTCCCCGGCGGACACGGCCGGGTCCACCTCGTCCGCAACCACGAGAACCGGCCCACCGCCAAGATCCCGGTCCCGACGATCGAGGGCATCACGTACGACCCGATGGGCAAGGGCGGGTGTACCGCGCTGACGGTGGACCAGCGGGGCCACGTCCTCTCGGAACGCGTCGCCATCGCCGGCACCGCCGTCAACTGCGCGGGCGGGCCCACCCCTTGGGGCACGTGGCTCACCTGCGAGGAGACCGAGGACAAGGCCGGCACCAACGGTTACACCAAGGACCACGGCTTCATCTTCGAGGTCGACCCGGTGGACCCGCGCCGCACCGGCGCCGTACCGCTCACCGCGATGGGCCGCTTCCAGCACGAGGCGATCGCCGTCGACCCCCGCCGGGGCGTCGTCTACGAGACCGAGGACGCGTTCCTCAAGCCCTTCGGCCTGTTCTACCGCTTCCTGCCCAACAAGCCCGAGGGCGGGCGGGGTTCACTGCGCGCGGGCGGCAGACTCCAGGCGATGCGCGTGCCCGGCGTACCCGACCTGTCCTCCATCCAGGAGACGGGCGCCACCTTCGACGGCATCGAGTGGGTGGACGTGCCGGACCCGCTCGCGGCCCAGACGCCCATCCGACTCCAGGACTTCGGCCCCAAGGGCATCACGCACGCCCAGAAGCTGGAGGGCTGCTACTGGGGTGGCAAATCCGTGTACTTCGTCTCCTCCTTCGCCCACAGCGCGGAGGGCTCCGCCGCGGACCACTACGGGCAGATCTGGCGCTACGACCCGTCGTCGCGCCGCCTCACGCTCGTGATCGTCTTCGGCCCGGACACCGACGTGCAGCTGCCCGGCGAGTCCCCGGACAACATCTGCCTCGCCCCGAGCGGCGGCCTCATGGTCTGCGAGGACGGCAACGGCGCCCAGCACGTCTTCGGCGTGACGCGGCGCGGCGAGGTGTACGCGATGGCCCGCGGCGCCCAGAACATCGGCACGCCCGAGGCCCCGGAGTGGGGCGAGTTCGCGGGTGTGACCTTCTCGCCGGACGGCCGGACCATGTACGTCAACTGCTACACCCCGGGCACGACGTTCGCGGTGACGGGGCCCTGGCGCAAGTGAGACGGGCGGGCGACCGCACCGGCACCGCCCGGGGGCGGCGCGCGTCGCGGTCCGCCGCCCGCTGACCGGGTCCGGAGCCCCGGGGCCCACGCCCCGGGGCTCCGCCGTCCCGTCGCTCCCGGCCCCGCGGCGGCCGCCGAACCGGCCTGCCGGGGCAACCGGGCGGCCGGCGGGCTTCTCCTCGAACACCTGCGGGCGCTGGACCCGCGGTACCCGAAGGCCGGCTTCGACGCGGCGGAGTGCCGCGAGCGGCTGCCGGGCCGGACACCTCCCGGCTGAGCGCGAGGGCATCCTGGGCGGCCGGGCGGGTGACGCCGGGGGCCGCGGGCCCGACTCGCGTCCATGAGGTCCGGATAATCACATTTATACTAATATCTTCATCCGGTGATCCTTCATGTACGACGCATCGCCGCCGTCTGTGCGCTGGGTGCGGCCCTCGCCGCCTGCGGGGCCACCGACACGCGGCCCGCCCGGCCTTCGGCGCAGCCCGCGCGGCCCTCGGCATCCGCCCCTTCGCTCTCCCCGACGCTCGCTCCGGGCCCGGCGGGACTGACGCCCGTCTTCAGGAACGGCCCCCGGACGCGGGACCGGACGGTCGCGCTCACCTTCGACGCCGACATGACCGCGGATCAAGGGGCACGGGCCGCGTCCGGCGAACGCTTCGACAACCCGCAGCTGATCACCGCGCTGCGCGAGCTGAAGGTGCCGGCCACCGTGTTCATGACGGGCCGGTGGGCCGACGAATATCCGGGAGAGGCCCGGGCCATCGGGCGGGACCCCCTCTTCGAGGTCGCCAACCACTCGTACAGCCACTACGCCTTCACCGGTGACTGCTACGGGCTGCCGACGGTGCCGCAGAGCCGGATGCGAGCCGACGTGGAACGTGCGTTCACCGCGTTCCGCCGGGCCGGGGTGCCGGACCCGAAGCCGTACTTCCGGTTCCCCGGCGGGTGCTACGACCAGCGGTCGCTGCGGACCCTGAGCGCGTCCGGCGTCACCGCCGTGCAGTGGGACGTCGTGAGCGGGGACGCGTTCGCGACGGACTCCGACGCGGTGGCCCGGCAGGTGCTGGACGGGGTCCGCCCCGGTTCCGTCGTCGTCATGCACTGCACGCGCAGCGCCGCCCCGGCGACCGAGCGGGCGGTGCGGAGCATCGTGCCGGAGCTGCGCGAGAAGGGGTTCAGGTTCGTGAAGGTGTCGGAGCTGATCGGTGCCACGGCGGCCCGCCGCTCCTAGGAACCCCGGCGGGCGGGCCCCCTGGGCGTCCGTCGGCCCCGGCAGGCGGGGCCCCCGGATGTCCGTCCTACGCTGGAGGCATGAGCGACCACCGCGAGACCGCCGGTACGGGAGCGGAACCGGCCGGCGCCCTTGACCCCGCGGCGGACGGACCGCCGTTCGCCGACTGCGTGCTCTGCCGGAAGCCGACCGAGTACCCGGAGTCGTACAAGGGGATCACGCTGTGCCCCGTCTGCGCATGGCAGGAGGCACAGCGCACCGCCTGTTCGGGCTGATCCGCCGGGCGGTCAGGCGGCCCGGCGCGAGGTGATACGCGCGTGCCGTGAAGGGAAGCGCGGCCGGGAAGCCCTCGGGGACGTACGCGGTGCGGGCCGGCCGCTGATCCGACCCGCGCCGGGCGCGCCGATCCCGGCGGCGAGCCGCAGCAGCGTCGACTTTCCGGTGCCGTTGCCGCCCTCGATCCTGACCAGCGAGCCGGGCGGCACGGTCAGGTCCACCTCCCCCAGCACCCAGGGCCCGCGGATGCCGCAGCGGCGACAGACGGCCTCCAGCCGCAGTGCGTGACTCGTGACCGGCATCCTCGCCCGCGGGCGCGAGCGCCCGCAGAGGGGCTGGTCGGCCCTGGCAGACTGGAGGGCGTGACCAGCGAACACACCCCCGCCGACCCTGCCGCCGCCCCTGCCTCCGCCTCCGCCGACGAGAGCCCCTTCCGCTCCGAGCGCACGGCACGCGACGAGGCGCCGCAGTTCGTGCTGCCCCTGGTCGTCCGCATCGAGAAGGCGGCTCCCCCGGCGCGCACCGACGCGTTGGAGACCGCGGCGCGTGCCGTCCTGACCATCCTGAGCGACGAGCGCTCGCTCGGCGACGGGGAGTGGGCGCAGCTCGTGCGGGACTGGCAGGACGCCCGGATCCGCAAGGTGGTGCGCCGGGCGCGCGGTGCCGAGTGGCGGCGGGCCGAGGCGCTGCCCGGCATCACGGTGACCGGGAAAGCGGCCGAGGTCCGCGTCTTCCCGCCGGTTCCGCTGGACGGCTGGCCCAAGGACCTGGCGCGTCTCCAGGTGTCCGGCACCGACCTCGACGACCCGGAGCCGCCGGTCGCCGCCGACGCGACGGCTCCGGTGCTCTGGCTGAGCCCGGACCTGGACATGTCGGCCGGCAAGGCGATGGCCCAGGCCGGCCACGGCGCTCAACTGGCCTGGTGGGAGCTGTCCGACGAGGACCGGGCCGCCTGGCGCGGCGCCGGGTTCCCACTCTCGGTCCGTACGGCCGCGCCCGCCGCCTGGAGCGAACTCACGGGTTCGGGACTGCCGTTGGTCCGGGACGCGGGCTTCACGGAGATCGCCCCGGGGTCGTGCACGGTGGTCGCCGACCACCCGGCGCTGCGCCGCTGACCGGGCATCTCAGGCGGGTACCGCTCCCGGCCGGGACGCCTGAACGGCCCGGCCGTTCCGTACGTAACCAGGTGAAGTGGGCCCCGTGAGGACCGCGAGAGGGCCGGCGGAACCTCAAATGTTGCTCTGAAGGTGCCCTCCGGCGGGTTGGGCGCCGAATCCCGGGGCCATGACCCCGTCACGCCGGAACGCCGGTGCGTCGCGGGGATCGCCGTGCGGGGACGGCACGCGGGGCCCGGCCGGGACGTGACGCAGGAGGGGGCAGGGACATGAAGCAGCTGGGGACGGGAATCGGGTGGCGTCCGGAGATCGCGGACGCCGTGGAGCGCATGCCCGGCATCGACTGGGTCGAGGCCGTCGCGGAGAACCTGTGCCCCGGCCACCTCCCCGAGTCGCTGCTGCGGCTGCGCGAGCGCGGCGTCACGGTGGTGCCGCACGGGGTCTCGCTGGGCCTCGGCGGTGCGGACCGCCCGGACGAGTCCCGCCTCACCGCCCTCGCCGAGCGGGCGCAGGCACTGGGCTCGCCCCTCGTGACCGAGCACATCGCGTTCGTCCGCGCGGGCGGCCCGCTCACCGCCTCCCCGCTGCTGGAGGCCGGCCATCTGCTCCCGGTCCCGCGCACCCGGGACGCGCTGGACGTCCTGTGCGCGAACATCCGCGCCGCCCAGGCGGTGCTGCCCGTTCCGCTCGCCGTCGAGAACATCGCCGCGCTGATCGCCTGGCCCGGCGAGGAGATGACCGAGGGGCAGTTCCTGTACGACCTCGCCGACCGCACGGGCGTACGTCTGCTGATCGATGTGGCCAACCTGCACACGAACCACGTCAACCGCGGCGAGGACCCCGCCGAGGCGCTGGACGAGCTTCCCGTGGAAGCCATCGCCTACGTCCATGTTGCGGGCGGTTTCGAGCGCGACGGCGTCTGGCACGACAGCCACGCCCACCCGGTCCCCCGGCAGGTGCTCGACATCCTCGCCGAGCTCGCCTCCCGGGTCTCCCCGCCCGGCGTCCTGCTGGAGCGGGACGAGAACTTCCCCGCCCCCGAGGAGCTGGAGCGGGAGCTGACGGCCATCCGGGAGACGCTGCGGACGGCCGCCGGCCGGGCGGTCGGCGCCGGAGCGGCCCGCACCCCGGCACCCGTCGCGCGTGCCGCCACGGCGGTGGCCCGCGGTGCCGAGCCCGTCGCCGACGGCGCGGTCCTCACCACCACCGGGGACGTCACCGTCACCGAGCCGGTCACCGGCACCGCGCCGGCCGACGCCGCGTCCCCCGGCACCGGCTCCGCCGACGCCTCCGGTCCGGCGCGGCAGCGGGTCGCGCTCGCGCAGGCCGCGTTGCTCTCCGCCCTCGTCGCGGGCACGCCGGTGCCCGAGGGCTTCGACCGGGTGCGGATGGGCGTACAGGCCAGGGCACTCGCCGCGAAGCGCGCGGACGTGGTCGCCAAGGTGGCCCCGGAGCTGCCCGAGATCCTCGGGGCGGCGTACCGGCCCGCCTTTGTGGCGTACGCGCAGCGGCACCCGATGACCGGCGGCTACCGGCGGGACGCCCTGGACTACGCCGAGCACCTGCTGCTCGCCGGGCGCCCCGAGGACGCGGAGGCCCGGCGCCGGCTGCGCGCGTGGTGGCTGGACCGGTCCGGGCCGGTGCCGCGCGCCGAGCGCCCCACGGCCCGCCTGGCCCGCGCCACCCGCCGCGTGCTGCTGCGCCGCTGAGCCGGGCCGGGCGGGCGGGGCCCCCGCGCCGGCCGCGACCGACCGGAATCCGCCCCCGGAGCCCACAAGCCCGACCCGGGAGCCGCCCGACCGCCCTACCGGGCCCGCCGAGTGTGCCCGGGCCCACACCACCGCCCCTCCCGCCGGACCTCGCGGCGACTCCTGCCGCTTTGCGGCGATATGCGGATGGACATATCCATCCGCATCCGGCGCCCGTTCCTCGCCGCGGAACCGGTCCCTCCTGTACGGCAGTTGGCATATGGACCGCAGTAATATGCCAATCCGCACCCGAAGCGCACCAGCGTGCGGTGCCGCAACAGGAGGCACCATGCGATCCATCAACCGCAAAGGACTGGTCAGTGGAACCGGGCTCGTCATCGCGGGCCTGACGGCGACCCTCGTCGCACTGCTCTTCCCGATCTGGTCGTACGCGGACCGCTCCGGCACGGGCCTGGACACCCTGAACGCCGAGACCGTGTCGACGGAGTTCGGCCCGCTGTCCGGGCTGGACCGGGAGTTCGTCACGAAGGTCCGGCTGGCCGGACTCTGGGAACTGCCCGCGGGCCAGCAGGCCCAGGAACGCGGCACCACCCAGGCGGTCCGGACCGCGGGCGGCCACCTCATCGAGGGCCACACCTTCCTCGACGCCCGGGTGCGCACGGTCGCCGCGCGCCTCGGACTCGAACTGCCCAACCAGCCCAACCCGCAGCAGCGCCAGTGGCTGGCCACGCTGGACGCGGCCCACGGCACCGCGTACGACCGCGAGTTCGCGAACATCCTCCGCAAGGCCCACGGCAAGGTCTTCTCGGTCGTCGCGCAGGTCCGCGCCAACACCCGCAACAGCCTCGTGCGCGATCTGGCCGACGACGCGAACACCACCGTGCTCGACCACATCAAGGTCCTCGAGGCCACCGGGTACGTCGACTTCGACGCGATCGCCGAGGACGCGGCCACCGCCGCGCCGCCCCCGCTGACCAACTCCCCCGCGCCGCCGGGCCCCAGGGCCTCCCCCAGCCCGCCGGTGCCGGTCACCCCTTCCGCGGGCTATCCGCTGCCCCCGGCCGCGTCCACCCCCAGGCCCCCGGACGGCACCGGGGACGAGTCGCCGTCCACATCGTGAATAAGGTGTGGCGCTCCCGGTCCCTGTCGCATAGAAAACGGCCATGTTCTGGGTCCTTCTTCTGCTGCTCGCCTGGGTCGCGACAGGCTCGGCCTGTACACGGCTGTGCCTGGCCGCCGTACGCGCCGCCGCCGACGACGACCGGCACGCCGGCCACGGGCACCGACTGACGCTGTACGAGGCCGCGTTCCTGTCCGGCGGCCCCGGGCGGGTCGCCGACCTCACCCTGGTGTCGATGGCCCGGCGACGCCGGCTGCTGCTCGCGCACACGGGCTGGGCGACCGTGGTGGATCCGGACGGGCGCGACGACATCGAGCGCTCGGTGCTGGACGCGATAGGCCCGCAAGGCCAGTCCCCGATCGCGCCGGTGCGCAGGACCACCGCGGCGGCCGACGCGGTGCGGCACCTCGCGGACCGCCTCGTCGCGGCCGGGCTCGCCCTGCCGGACGGAGCCCGCACCGACGTGGCCGGCGCCGTCCGCCGGGTCCGCGCCGCCGCCGCGGCCGTCGCCGCGCTGGGTGCGGTCGCCCTGCTGCTGCCCGGGCAGGCCACCGAGGACCGGGGACTGATCGCTCTCTGGTTCGCGCTGCCCCTCGTCCTCGCCCTGAGTTGCCTCGCCATCGCCCGGGTCGAGGTCCACCCCTACACCCGCTGGGCCTCCCCGGCCGGACAGCGGCTCCTCGGCGACCTGACCCCGCGTCACGGCGCCGCCGGGGACGACCGCGCCTACCTCACCTCCGTAGCCGTACGCGGCATCCGGGCGATCGGCGAGCCGGACCTGCGCGCGGCCTTCGGCCACCGCGAGCGGCAGCGCTAGGACGCTGCCGCTCGAACGGCAGCCGGGGGGAGCGTGCCGGTCAGGGCCGCGCCTGCTTCCGCACCCGGAAACGGAGCATCGTGACGGCTCCCGACCGGGTGGTGTCGAAGGGGTCCAGGTCGACCCTGTCGAGGCTCGGGGGCGAGAAGCGGACGCCGTCGCCGAGCAGCACCGGCAGGACGTACACCAGGATCTCGTCGACGAGCCCGCGCTGCAGGCACTGCGCGGCGACGTCGGCGCCGAGGATCTCCAGGTCCTTGCCGCCCGCGGCGCCGCGCGCCGTGGCCACGGCCTCCTCGACGTCGCAGGTGAGGAACGTGACGGCGGGGTCCGGCTCCTCGGGAGGCCGGTGGGTGAGGACGAACTGTGCTCCCCCCTCGTAGGGGGTGCCCTGTTCACCCATGCCCTTGGCGACCTCGTACGTGCCCCGGCCGACGAGCATGGCGCCCGTTGCCGCCATGACCTCGGGGAACACGTCCGGGGTCAGGAACTCGGCGATCCAGTCCATCGCGTGGCCGGGACCGGCGATGAACCCGTCCAGCGACATCGCCCTGTTGACGACCACTTTGCCGGTGCCGCTGCTCACTTCACTCATGCGTCTTCTCCAGGATTGCGGAGGCCGGGAGGCCGCATCATAGGTCGGCCGGGGGGGGGGGGGGGGGGGGGGGGGGGGTGGGGGGGGGGTGGGGGTGGGGGGGGGGGCGGGGGGGAGTCCCGGCGGCGACCTCGGC
>NZ_JBVHPY010000044.1:19908-21849 GCF_055567695.1 Streptomyces sp. NPDC026417 | reverse complement strand
TCCCGCCCCACCCCCCCCCCCCCCCCCCCCCCCCCCCCCCCCCCCCCCCCCCCCCCCCCCCCCCCCCCCCCCCCCCCCCCGGGCCGCCCCCGACTCCCGGCCGCGCGGCGCACCCGCTCCCCGGCGCCCGCGGGGGCGCATCGGGGTCATTGGGGCCGACACCGGTGGCCGGTGCTTTACTTCGCCGGGCCCCGACCGAAACATCCCTTCTGTCGCTGCCGCGCGCCGAAGGGATACGCGATGAGAGCCACCGCCCTCTGTTCCACCGCCGGGTCCGTGCTCCTGACCGCCCTCGCCGCCGCGCCCGCCGGTGGTCTGCCCGCGGACGCCACCCGGCCCGCCCTCACGGAATCGGCCGAGATGCGCGGCACCGCGCTCGCCGCCCGGCGCGCCGCGACCGCCGGCATCCGCTTCGGCTCCTGCTCCGCGGAACAGGAGATGCCGGGCACCCTGCAGTGCGGCTCGGTCACGGTGCCGCTCGACTACGCGCACCCCGACGGCAAGCAGATCAGACTGACCGTCAGCCGTGTCCGGGCCACCGGCAAGGACCCGCAGGACGCGCGGCGCACGGTGCCCCGGCAGGGCGCCCTCGTCCACAACCCCGGTGGCCCCGGCGCCACCGGCATGTACTTCCCGCTCGCCGGCCTGCTCCCCGAGTGGAAGCGGCTCGGGGCGGCCTACGACCTCGTCGGCTACGCCCCGCGCGGCGTCGGCCGGTCCGCGCCGCTGAGCTGCCGGGACTCCGGACGCCCCGCACGGGGGCCCGATCAGGCGCCGACGTTCCCCTCCGAGTCGTACAAGAAGGAACGCATCGCCGAGGCGAAGGCGTACGCCCGCGGCTGTGCCCGCAGGGGCGGTGCCGCGCTGCGGCACTACACGTCGCTGAACAACGCCCGCGACCTGGACGTGCTGCGCGCCGCGCTCGGCGAGCGCCGGCTGACCTTCGTGGGGGCGTCGTACGGCACGTACTTCGGGGCGCTCTACGCCACGCTGTTCCCCTCGCACGTGCGCCGCATGGTGTTCGACTCGGCGGTGAATCCCGACCCGGACCGGATCTGGTACCGGACCAACCTCGACCAGTCGGCGGCCTTCGAGACCCGCTGGGCGGACTTCCGCGCCTGGGTCGCCCGGCACGACGCGGTCTACGGTCTCGGCCGCACCCCCCGCGAGGTCCTGCGCAGCTACGAGAAGGCGCGTGCGCGGCTCGCCGCCGAACCCGCGGGCGGCACGGTCGGCCCCGGCCGGCTCCAGGGCGCGTTCCTGCAGGCCGGCTACTACGACGACTACTGGCCGCAGCGCGCCCTGGCGCTCTCCGCCTATCTCAAGGGCGACCCGAAGCCGCTGATCCAGCAGGCGGGACCGTACCCGGAGGCGGCGGCGGAGCAGGAGAACGCGCACGCGGTCTACACGGCCGTCGAGTGCAACGACGCCCCGTGGCCGACGGACTGGCGGGTCTGGGACCGCGACGACACGGCACTCGCCCGCGTGGCCCCCTTCGAGACCTGGGACAACGTGTGGACCAACCTGCCGTGCGCCTACTGGACCGGGCCCCGGCAGCGGCCCCTCGACGTACGGGCGCTCCCCGGTGAGCTGCCGCCCACGCTGATCCTCGCGGCCGAACGCGACGCGGCCACGCCCTACGAGGGAGCCGTGGAGCTGCGGCGGCGGCTGTCCGGCTCGGTCCTGGTGACCGAGCGGGGCGCGGGCACGCACGGGATCGCCGGCGGCCCGAACCCGTGCGTCAACGGTCTCCTGAACGCCTATCTGCTGGACGGCCGGGTCCCCGACCAGGACGCGGACTGCGCTCCGCGGGCCGAGCCGGAGCCGGTGGCGGGGGGGGGGGGGGGGGGGGGGGGGGGGTGGGGGGGCCCGGGGGGGGGGGGGGGGGGGTGGTGGTCGAGGTCGGTCTCTGCGCCGGGGTGGGGGGGGGGGGGGGGGACG
>NZ_JBVHPY010000044.1:0-19898 GCF_055567695.1 Streptomyces sp. NPDC026417 | reverse complement strand
TGCACCCCCGTTGGCGTGCGCGACGGGTCCAAAAAAAAAACCCGGCCTGCTACCCCAGGAGCGCAAACGGCCGGGTAGACCCAGGAACCACCTCCCGCCCCCCCCCCCCGGCGCCCTCGGGCGCACTGATCAGGCGAGGCCGGCGACCAGCTCGGCGACGTCCTTGCGGCGGCCCGTGTAGAACGGGACCTCCTCGCGGACGTGCATCCGGGCCTCGGAAGCGCGCAGGTGACGCATGAGGTCGACGATGCGGTAGAGCTCGTCGGCCTCGAAGGCGAGGATCCACTCGTAGTCGCCCAAGGAGAACGAGGCGACGGTGTTGGCGCGCACGTCCGGGTAACCGCGGGCCATCTTGCCGTGGTCGGCGAGCATGCGGCGGCGGTCCTCGTCGGGCAGCAGGTACCAGTCGTAGGAGCGCACGAACGGGTACACGCTGATGTAGTCGCGCGGCGTCTCGTCGGCGAGGAACGCGGGGATGTGCGAGCGGTTGAACTCGGCGGGGCGGTGCAGCGCCATGTTCGACCAGACCGGCTCCAGCGCGCGGCCCAGCCGGGTGCGCCGGAAGAGGTTGTACGCCTCCTGGAGCTGGTCGCTCGTCTCGGCGTGCCACCAGATCATCACGTCGGCGTCGGCGCGGAGTCCGGACACGTCGTACGTGCCGCGGACGGTCACGTCCTTGGCGGCGAGCTGGTCGAACAGCTCCTGGACCTCGTCGGCGTAGCCCGTGCGGTCCTCGGGGAGGACGTCACGGAGCTTGAAGACGGACCACAGCGTGTAGCGGATGACCTCGTTGAGGTCCTTGGCCTTCTTGCCGGCGTTCGGGATCTTGGCGGGGGCGTCGTCACTCATGGGGCTATTCTCCCGCGCCGCCGTGCAGACTCTGCACCGGGTTCGCGGTCAGCGCGTCCAGTCCCGCGCGGTCCCCCTCCAGGGCGTCCACCGCCGCGTAGGCGCTGGCGATGCACGCCGGGATGCCGACGCCGTCGTACGCCGCGCCGCAGACGGCGAGGCCGGGCAGCTTCGCGACGTGCTCGCGGACGCGGGCCACGCGCGCGTGGTGCCCGACCGGGTACTGCGGCAGGCCGTCGGTCCAGCGGGTGACACGGGTGGCGACGGGCGCGGCGGTCAGGCCGGTGGCCTCCCGCAGGTCGTGCCGGGAGACGTCGACGAGGTCCTCGTCGTCCCTGCCCAGCACCTCCGTCTCCCCGTACCGCCCGACGGAGGTCCGCACCACGAGCAGGTCCGGGTTCTCCTCGTCGACCCAGCCCCACTTGCGGGAGGCGAAGGTGGACGCCTTGATGGTGCGCCCGTCCACCGGCGGCACCAGGAACCCGCTCCCCTCGGGGAGGGCGACCTCGCCGCGACGGTAGGCGAGGGTGATGAGCGCCATGGAGGCGTACTCGACGGCGGCCAGTTCGGCGGCGGCCGCCGGCGCCTCGGGGCGCAGCAGGCCGGCGGCGGCCGGGGCGGGCAGGGCGAGCACGACGGCGTCGGCGTGCAGGACGCGGTCGCCCGCGACGATCCGCCAGGACGCGTGCGCCCGGTCCGGCGGGCCGGTGCGGCGCAGTTCCGTGACGGGTGCGCCCGTGACGATGTCGCCGCCCCGCGCCCGGACCGATTCGGCGACGGCGAGGGGCAGTCGGCCGACGCCGCCGGCGATGCCCATGAACACCGGTCCGGTCTGCTTGCTGCGGGCGGCGTTGTCCTGGATCTCCCGTACGGCCTCGGTGAGCGAGTCGTGGGTGCGGGCGGCCCGGAAGAGCTGCGGGACCGCCGAGCGCATCGAGATGCGGTACGCGTCGCCCGCGTAGACGCCTCCCAGGAGCGGCTCCACCAGGCGGTCCACGACCTCCCGGCCGAGCCGCTCGGCGACGTACGCGCCGACGGCCACGTCGTCGCCGACCTCCGTGCGCGGCAGGTCGGTGTCGCGCTCGATGCGGCGCAGCCCCTCCTCGGAGAGGAGTCCGGCGAGGGCGGCGGCGGTGCCGGGGACGCCCATGACATGGCCCTTGGGCATGGGGCGCAGGGCGCCGCGGGTCCAGATCGAAGCGGTCGCGGTGGCCGGCGTCACGAGCCGGTCCGCCAGGCCCACCTCGCGGGCGAGGGCGACCGCCTCGGGGCGCCGGGCGAGCATCGACTCGGCGCCGAGGTCGACCCGTGCGCCCGCGATCTCGCCGGGGAGCAGCTTGCCGCCGAGCCGCTCCGAGGCCTCCAGGACGGTCACGCGCAGGCCGGTGTCCAGCAGGCGGTGGGCCGCCGCCAGTCCCGCGATCCCGCCGCCGACGACGACGGCCTGTCCCGAACCCGGAGGGGTGTCCTGTGCACGCATACCCCCACTTTCTCAGACCCCGCCGGCGGTGCCGCCGCGAGCCCGGTGTCCGCCGCGAGTCCTTTCCGTGACCGCATCGGAACCGATTCACCCCAACGTCCCCGGCCGGTCGCGCGTCGAAGGAACGTCAGTCTTCACGACGCCGGGGGGATGCCCGCATGCAGTCACGACGTTCGGTACGACCTGTCCGGGTCCTGGCGGGGGTTCTCCTCGCCGCCTCCCTCGCGCTGGCGGGCTGCGGCGGCGCCGGCGACTCCGGTGGAAAATCCGCGGACAGCGACTCCAAGGGGTACGCCCCCGGTGCCCAGGAACGCGGTGCGGGCGCCGCGGACCGGAGCGAGGGAAGCAGCGGGGCCAAGTCCCGGCCCACCACGGCGCCGAAGGCCGCCGCGAGCCACATCATCCGCACGGCCTCGCTGACCGTGCAGGTCGAGGACGTCCCGGACGCGCTGGCCGACGCCCGCACCGCGGCCGAGAGCGCGGGCGGTTTCGTCGGCAACGAGACGACCACCCGGGACGGCAGCGGCCGCGAGCGGACCCGGGTGATCCTGCGCGTGCCCACCGACCGGTACGAGGAGGTGCTCGACGGGCTGGAGGGCGCGGGCAAGCTGCTGTCCCGCACGGCCAAGGCGCAGGACGTCACCGAGCAGGTCGTCGACGTGGACAGCCGCGTCAAGTCTCAGCGCGCCAGTGTGGCCCGGATCCGCGAGCTGATGGACGAGGCGACCGAACTCGCCGACGTGGTCACCCTGGAGGGCGAGCTGAGCAGCCGTCAGGCCGACCTGGAGTCCCTGCTCGCGCAGCAGGCCTCCCTGAAGGACCGCACCGGCCTCGCCACGATCACCCTGTCGCTGTCCGAGACCCCGGTGAAGACGGCGGCCGCCGACGACGAGGACCCGGGCTTCCTGGACGCGCTCGCGGGCGGCTGGCACGCGTTCGTCACCATGCTGCGCTGGATCGCGGTCGCGTTCGGCGCGGTGCTGCCCTTCCTGGCGGGCGCGGCCCTGCTCGTCGTGCTGTGGGTGCGCCTCGTGCGCCCGCGCACGGCCCGCCGGCCGGCGCCGTCGCCGTCGCCGTCGCCGTCGCCGTCGCCGTCGGCCGGGGGTCTCCCCGTCGCCCCGCCGGTTCGTGAGCCCGCGGGCCGCGGTGCTCGTGCGGGCGAGCGGGAGGGACGCGAGGAGGACTGAAATGCCGCGTCCCCGTAGCGTGTTCGTATGAGCATGAGCCCTACGAGCGGTACCGGCGGGAACAAGGAGCGGCTGGTCGTGGTCGGCGGCGACGCGGCGGGCATGTCCGCCGCGTCGCAGGCACGCCGGCTGCGCGGCCCGGACGAGCTGGAGATCGTGGCGTTCGAGCGGGGCCACTTCACGTCCTACTCGGCCTGCGGCATTCCGTACTGGGTGGGCGGCGACGTCACCGACCGGGACGATCTGATCGCGCGGACCCCCGAGGAGCACCGCGAGCGCGCCATCGACCTCCGGATGCGTACGGAGGTCGTGGAGATCGACGTCGCGGGTGCCCGCGTCCGCGCGCGCGACCTCGACTCGGGGGCCGAGGAGTGGACCGGCTACGACAAGCTCGTGATCGCGACGGGTGCGCGGCCGGTCCGCCCCGACCTGCCCGGCGTCGACGCGCCCGGGGTGCACGGTGTGCAGACCCTGGACGACGGTCAGGCGCTGCTGGACACGCTGGCCGCCACCCGGGGGCGGCGCGCGGTCGTCGTGGGCGCGGGCTACATCGGGGTGGAGATGGCCGAGGCCCTCATCAAGCGCGGCTACGAGGTGACGGTCGTCAACCGGGGCAGCGAACCGATGTCGACCCTCGATCCGGACATGGGCCGCCTGGTGCACACCGCCATGGAGGGCATGGGCATCACGATGGTCGACGACGCGGAGGTCACCAAGATCCTGACCGGTGACGACGGCAGGGTCCGGGCGGTCGCCACCCAGGAGGCCGAGTACCCGGCGGACGTCGTGGTGCTCGGCATCGGCGTCCGCCCCGAGACCGCGCTGGCGCGGGCGGCCGGGCTGCCGCTCGGCGAGCACGGCGGCCTGCTCACCGACCTCGCGATGCGGGTCCGGGGGCACGAGAACATCTGGGCGGGCGGTGACTGCGTCGAGGTGCTCGACCTGGTCTCGGGACGCGAGCGGCACATCGCGCTGGGCACCCACGCCAACAAGCACGGGCAGGTCATCGGCAGCAACGCGGGCGGCGGGTACGCGACCTTCCCGGGCGTCGTCGGCACGGCGGTGAGCAAGGTCTGCGAGCTGGAGATCGCCCGCACCGGGCTGCGCGAGAAGGACGCGCGCCGGGCCGGGCTGCGGTTCGAGTCGGTCACGGTCGAGTCCACGAGCCGGGCGGGCTACTACCCGGGGGCCGCCCCCATGACGGTGAAGATGCTCGCCGAGCGCCGTACGGGACGGCTGCTGGGCGTGCAGATCGTGGGGCGCGAGGGAGCGGGCAAGCGCGTCGACATCGCCGCGGTGGCACTCACCGCGGGTATGACGGTGGAACAGATGACGGCGCTCGATCTCGGCTACGCGCCGCCGTTCTCACCGGTGTGGGACCCGGTCCTGGTGGCGGCCCGCAAGGCCTCGGCGGCGGTACGCGCCCACGCCGGCTGAGCCGGGCCCGACCGGCCCGCGGAGGCCCACGGCGGCCAGCGGTGCGGGAGGCCCCGGTCGGCCGGGGCGCACACCGCGGGCGGCAGCCGACCCGGGGCGCGGGGATCTGCGGGTGCGGCCACGGCCGCCGCTCACCGCCCCGTGCCCGCTCCGGACCGCGGGACCGGCGCTGCCCGGGTGCCGCGCAGCGGGCCCGGGTTCACGCCGACTCGTGCTGCCCGGTCCCGTTGATCCGCTCGATGGCCTGCCGGGCCTGCTCCGCGGGCGGCCGCCCCGGCAGCGAGGACACGGACGCCGCGGGCGGCACGGACGCGGACTGCGCGGCCGGCGGCTTGGCGTGGGCGGCCGGCCGCGAGGAGCGCAGCCGGTGGCTGACGGCCTCGTCGAGGGTCACCGGGCGCTGCATGCGCGCGGCGAGCCGGCCGGCCTCCTGGCCGAGCGCGGCGACGTCCTCCCAGGGAAGGTGCACCACCAGCGCGATCTCGGCCTCGCCGTCGGGCAGGGCGTGCATCGGAGGAGTAACTCGCTCGTTCATCGCCTGTGTCCTCACGTGTCCCTCGCGTCGCGGCTTCCTCTCGCCACGGGCGGTCGAGGAGTCATACGCAGGCGCGGACGGGCCCGTTCACCGATTCGCCCCCGGGATCGAGGGCAGTAATTCCCTGTGGTCATCCCCGTCCATGACGTGAATCCCGCACGGCGTACCCCCTACGTGACGTATGCGCTGATCGCCGCCAGTGTTCTCGCGTTCCTCTTCACGCCCGGCATCGCCGGATCCGTGGCGGGCGGCAGTGAGCTGGCGCACCTGTGCCGTCTGCACGCCTTCCTGGACCAGTACGCGGCGGTGCCGCAGGAGCTGATCCACCACCGGATGCCGCGGATCGTGCCCACGGGCGAGATCGGTGTCGGCGCGCAGGGGCCCGGCTGCCTGGTGGGGCCGCCGGCTTACGACAAGTCACCGCCGCTCTCGGTCCTGACGGCGATGTTCCTGCACAACAGCTGGCTGCACCTGCTCGGCAACATGCTCTTCCTGCTGATCTTCGGCAACAACATCGAGGACCGGCTGGGGCACGTGCGGTTCACGCTGTTCTACGTCGTCTGCGGCTACGCGGCCACGTACGGCTTCGCGCTCCTCAACGAGGACTCGGCGGACCCGCTGATCGGCGCCTCCGGGGCGATCGCCGGGGTCCTCGGCGCGTATCTGGTGCTCTATCCGAGAGCCAGGGTGTGGGTCCTGGTCCCGTTCCTGGTCTTCCTGCCGCTGCGGCTGCCCGCCTGGATCGTGCTGGGCTTCTGGTTCGTGCTCCAGGCGGTGTACTCGTCCGGCGGCGGGGTCTCCGACGCCGGGACCGTGGCGTACGCGGCCCACGTGGCCGGCTTCGTGGCGGGCATGCTGCTGGCCTGGCCGTTGCGCCCGGGCACCCCGCCCCCGCCGGAGCCGCGCAGCCTGCTGTGGGGCAGGCAGGCGCGGCACGCGTGACGGTCCGTCAGCGGGCGGTGAGTGTGTGGACGTGCTCGACGAGGCGGGTCAGCGCGTCGGGGTCCGTGGTGGGCAGGACGCCGTGGCCGAGGTTGAAGACATGGCCCTCCAGGCCGGCGGCGGCGTCGAGCACCTCGCGGGTCTTCTCCTCGACGGCCTCCGTGGAGGAGAAGAGCACGGCCGGGTCCAGGTTGCCCTGCAGCGCCTTGCCGGGGCCGACGCGGCGGGCGGCCTCGTCGAGCGGCACGCGCCAGTCCACGCCGACGACGTCCGCCCCGGCCTCGCCCATCAGGCCGAGCAGCTCGCCGGTGCCGACGCCGAAGTGGATGCGCGGGACGCCGTACCCGGCGACGGACTCGAACACCTTGGTGGAGGCGGGCATCACCGAGCGGCGGTAGTCGGCCGGTGCCAGGGCTCCGACCCAGGAGTCGAAGAGCTGGACGGCGCTCGCGCCCGCCTCGATCTGCACCTTCAGGAACGCGGAGGTGATCTCGGCGAGCCGGTCGAGCAGGTCGGCCCACAGCTGCGGGTCGCCGTACATGAGCGCCTTGGTGTGCTCGTGGTTCTTGGACGGGCCGCCCTCGACGAGGTAGCTCGCGAGGGTGAAAGGCGCGCCCGCGAAACCGATGAGCGGGGTCTCGCCCAGCTCGGCCGTGAGCAGCTTGATCGCCTCGGTGACGTAGGAGACGTCCTCGGGCGTCAGGTCGCGCAGCCGGGCGAGGTCGGCACGGGTCCGGATCGGGTTCTCGACGACCGGGCCGACGCCGGGCTTGATGTCGAGGTCGATGCCGATGGCCTTGAGCGGGACGACGATGTCGCTGAAGTAGATCGCCGCGTCCACGTTGTGCCTGCGGACCGGCTGCAGCGTGATCTCGGCGACGAGTTCCGGCCGCATGCAGGACTCCAGCATGGGGATGCCCTCGCGCACCTTCAGGTACTCGGGGAGCGAGCGCCCGGCCTGCCGCATGAACCACACCGGGGTGTGCGGCACGGGCTCGCGCCTGCACGCCTTCAGGAAGGCGGACTCGTACGTGGCTGTCGGCTGCTGGCCCGAGGGGCGGCGATCGTTGGCACTCACGACGGAAAGTCTCGCACGGTCCGACGGCCGTCCCGTCCCGGCACCGGGCGCACACTCCGGGGGCGCGTTCGTACGGCGTGATCCGGACAGTGGCCGCGCGCACGGGTGTCCCTCCCTGCGCGGAGGCTCCGTTCCCCTTAATCTTCCCCGCATGGCTGCGGCTCAGGGACGACTGTCGGACGACGCTGGCGGGATGGACGACTCGAAGGAGGGGGACGGGGATGCGATGGCGGCGGCCCCGCTGCCCTTCCGGGCCGCCGTCGAGGCACTGAGAGCCGCGCGGCCGCGGCCGGAGATCGAGGTCGACCCGACGCGCCCGCCGCAGCGCCTGGCCCCCTACGCGTACGCGCTGGAGGCCGCGGTCGTCCAGGACGACGAGGATCTGGCGGACGGCCGGCTGGTGCTGCTGCACGATCCGGCGGGGCACGACGCCTGGCAGGGGTCCTTCCGGATGGTGACGCTGGTGCGCGCCGAGCTGGAACCGGAGATGGCGGCCGATCCGCTGCTGCCCGACGTCTGCTGGTCCTGGCTGACCGGGGCGCTGCAGGCCCGCGGCCTGTCGTACGGCGAGCCGAGCGGCACCGTCACGCGGGCGAGTTCGCACTACTTCGGTGGGCTGTCCGAACGGCCCTCCGCCTCCCAGATCGAGATCCGCGCTTCGTGGACGCCGCGGGAGGGCCTGGGCGGCGTGCCGGACACGGCCGCGCATCTGGCCGCCTGGTGCGATCTGCTGTGCCAGGTCGCGGGGCTCCCGCCGACGGGTCCGGGCGACGCCTCGGTGGTCACCCTCCCGCAGCGCCGGGGTCCGCAGTCCCGCTAGGGAGACACAGAACGAGGTCCGACGAAGCGCACCGGCTCCCGGCCGGTGCGCTTTTCGCTGTGCCCGCCGTGCCGTGCACCTCCCCGGGCCCGCGCCGTGCCGGCCTCCGGCGCCGCCCGCGGATCATCCCTTTGTCGATACGGCCACTTTCGGACGCGTAACGACGTGGAACGACTCGGTTCGATCTTCGGATGATCGATCGCGTGTCCGAATTGCGCAGATTATTACTCACTAAATCGTGATCATTCTCTAAAGGCGGACGGGTTTGATGCCGAAGACGTCTGTGACCTTGAAAGCAAGGGTTCACCCCGGCTTCATCCCCACGGCCGGCTCCCCCCTCGTCCCCGCCCCCCAGGAGGCCTGGTGTCCGTTCTCCTTGAGCAGCCCGCAAGCCTGGTCGCCTACCGCCCGAACAAGCCGACCGCCATGGTGGTCGTGGCAGACCCACGGGTCCGTTCCACCGTCACACGCCACCTGTGGGCGCTCGGAGTACGCGACGTCATCGAGGCGTCGTCCGTCGCGGAGGCCCGTCCCCGAATCGGCAACCCGCGCGACATCTGTGTCGCCGAAGTCCACCTGCCCGACGGCAGCGGGCTCACCCTGCTGTCCGAGACCAGAGCCGCGGGCTGGCCCAACGGCCTCGCCCTGTCCGCCGCCGACGACATCGGTGCCGTGCGCAACGCCCTCGCGGGCGGCGTCAAGGGCTACGTCGTCACCGGGACGCGGACGAACCTGGGGCTGCCGAGCCGCCCCGGGGCCGCCCCCCTCGGCGGCGCCGCCCGTATGCACCGCCGCCCCCCGGGTGCCCCGAGCCACCCGGGCGGCTACCGCGAGCTGTCCGGCCGCGAGGTCGAGGTGCTCCGCCTCGTCGCGGAGGGCCAGTCGAACAAGGCCATCGGCGTCTCGATGGGCCTGTCCGCACTGACCGTCAAGAGCCACCTCGCCCGCATCGCCCGCAAGCTCGGCACGGGTGACCGCGCCGGCATGGTCGCGGTGGCGCTGCGGACCGGCATCATCCACTGACCCTCCCCCGGGTCCTCCCGACCGTGAACCGGATCTTTCACCATCGTGACTGGTTTACGACCCCCGGACGCCCGCCGACGGAACGTTCCGTCGGCGGGCGTCGTCCATACACGGATACCCTTGACAGGTGACCGACGCCCAAGAGACCGCAGCAGACAGCTCACTGCGAACCACCGGAGGCGCCCCTCCGGACGACGTCGAACCGGCGCCGATCCCTTTGCTCGAGCCCCGGGAGGGCATTCCTCCCGTCATCGCCGACGACGCCTCGCTCGCCGAGGTGGTCGCCGCCTTCGCCGCCGGGACCGGCCCCGTGGCCGTCGACGCCGAACGCGCGTCCGGGTACCGATACGGCCAGCGCGCCTATCTGGTGCAGCTGCGCCGCGAGGGCGCCGGCACCGCGCTGATCGACCCCGTGGCCTGTCCCGACCTCTCGGGTCTCGGCGAGGCGATCTCCGGAGCCGAGTGGGTGCTGCACGCCGCCACCCAGGACCTGCCGTGCCTGCGCGAAATAGGCATGATCCCCACTCGCCTGTTCGACACCGAGCTGGCCGGCCGTCTGGCCGGCTTCCCCCGCGTGGGACTGGGCGCGATGGTCGAGGGCGTCCTGGGCTTCGTCCTGGAGAAGGGGCACTCCGCCGTCGACTGGTCCACGCGCCCGCTTCCCGAACCGTGGCTGCGGTACGCGGCACTCGACGTCGAACTGCTCGTCGACCTGCGGGACGCCCTGGAGAAGGAGCTGGACCGCCAGGGCAAGCTCGAATGGGCCCGGCAGGAGTTCGACGCGATCGCGCAGGCCGACCCGGCGCCGCCGCGCAAGGACCCCTGGCGCCGCACGTCCGGCATGCACAAGGTGCGCCGGCGGCGGCAGATGGCCGTCGTTCGGGAGCTGTGGCAGACCCGGGACCAGGTCGCCCAGCGCCGGGACATCTCGCCCGGCAAGGTGCTCGGGGACGCCGCGATCGTCGAGGCCGCGCTGTCCCTGCCCGCCAACGTGCACGCGCTGGCCGCGCTGAACGGCTTCGGGCACCGCATGGGCCGGCGTCAGCTGGAGCAGTGGCAGAGCGCCGTGGACCGTGCGAGGGAACTGCCGGACGCCGAGCTGCCGCAGCCCGGGCAGCCGGTCACCGGTCCTCCGCCGCCGCGCGCCTGGGCCGACAAGGACCCCGAGGCCGCCGCCCGGCTGTCCGCCGCGCGAGCCGCGGTGTCGGCGCTCGCCGAGGAGCTGAACATGCCGCAGGAGAACCTGATCGCACCCGACACGGTGCGCCGGGTCTGCTGGGAGCCCCCGGCCTCGCCCGACGCCGACGCGGTCGCCGCCGCGCTCGCCGGGCACGGGGCACGCGCCTGGCAGGTCGAGCAGGTCACGCCCGTCCTGCTGGCCGCCCTGCGCTCGGGCGCAGCCAAGGCCTGACGCCGCCCGCGCCCGGCGGTGCCGTTGCCGGTACCGCCGGGCGCGGGCGTGCTGCCGGTGCGGGCCCGCCGAGCGGGTTCCGGTGGGCGCCGTCGGGGCGGCCGGCTCGGACCGTGCCCGGTCGGGAGGAGCGTCTCCGCACGTCGGAGCGGGCGTCCGGTCCGTGCGGCGGGGGCGAGATCCCGCCAAGATCTCCGGCCGGACGGCGCCGGGCGGGAGGCCGGAGGTGTGACCTTCGCCGCTCCCGGCCGGGGGACTGGGCAGCGTGGTTACCCGCAAGTAGCATGAGGGGGTGAGCGCGCGCTCAGGCGTATGCGCCGCGCAGCAGTGCCATCCCGCATCTGGAGGAGAGCCATCGTGCCTCGTACCGTCAGGGACGTCGTCTTCGTCGACGGCGTCCGCACCCCGTTCGGCAAGGCGGGCCCGAAGGGCATCTACCACGAGACCCGCGCCGACGACCTCGTCGTGAAGGCCATCCGGGAGCTGCTGCGCCGCAATCCCGGTCTGGACCCCGCGAAGATCGACGAGGTCGCCATCGCCGCGACCACGCAGATCGGTGACCAGGGTCTGACGCTGGGCCGCACGGCCGGCATCCTCGCCGGGCTCCCCCAGTCGGTCCCCGGTTACTCCATCGACCGCATGTGCGCCGGTGCGCTGACCGCCGTCACCACCACCGCGGGCTCCATCGCCTTCGGCGCGTACGACGCCGTCATCGCCGGCGGTGTCGAGCACATGGGCCGCCACCCCATGGGCGAGGGCGTCGACCCGAACCCGCGGTTCGTGTCGGACAAGCTGGTCGACGAGTCGGCCCTGTTCATGGGCATGACGGCGGAGAACCTGCACGACCGCTACCCGCACATCACCAAGCAGCGCGCCGACGAGTACGCCGTGCGCTCGCAGGAGAAGGCCGCCAAGGCGTACGCCAACGGCAAGATCCAGCAGGACCTGGTGCCGATCTCGGTGCGCAACACCAACGCGGAGGTCGGCGAGACGGGCTGGGGCCTGGTCACCGCCGACGAGCCGATGCGCCCCGGCACCACGCTGGAGAACCTGTCGGGCCTCAAGACGCCGTTCCGCGTCCACGGCCGGGTCACCGCGGGCAACGCGGCCGGTCTGAACGACGGTGCGACCGCGTCGATCATCGCGTCCGAGGACTTCGCCCGCGAGCACGACCTGCCGGTCAAGATGCGCCTGGTCTCCTACGCCTTCGCGGGCGTCGAGCCCGAGGTGATGGGCTACGGCCCGATCCCGGCCACCGAGAAGGCCCTCGCCAAAGCCGGCCTCTCGATCGAGGACATCAACCTCTTCGAGGTCAACGAGGCGTTCGCCGTCCAGGTCCTCGCCTTCCTGGACCACTACGGCATCGCGGACGACGACGCGCGCGTCAACCAGTACGGCGGCGCCATCGCGTTCGGCCACCCGCTCGCCTCCTCCGGCGTCCGTCTGATGACGCAGCTGGCCCGCCAGTTCGAGGAGCAGCCGGAGGTCCGTTACGGCCTCACCACCATGTGCGTCGGCTTCGGCATGGGCGCCACGGTGATCTGGGAGAACCCGCACCACAAGGACGCCGGAGGCGACAAGTGACCACCGCTGAACTCCTGAAGGGCGCAGCCGAGCTGTTCCCGGACGAGGTCGTGACCTCGGCGCACGTACGCCACCTCGACCTGCCGTTCAACGCCGGGCGCTTCGCGCTCATCACGCTGGACAACGGCTTCGACCACACCAAGCCGACCACCTTCGGCCCGCAGTCGCTCGCGAACCTCGACCTCGCCATCGACCAGGTCGAGCGGGAGGCCGCGGCCGGCGAGATCGTCGGCGTCGGCCTCACCGGCAAGCCGTTCATCTTCGCGGTCGGCGCCGACCTCAAGGGCGTCGAGCTGCTGAAGAACCACGACGACGCGCTCGCCATCGGCAAGGGCGGCCATGAGGTCTTCAAGCGCCTGTCGGGCCTCGCGGTCCCCACCTTCGCGTACTACAACGGCGCGGCCATGGGCGGCGGTGTCGAGGTCGGCCTGCACTGCAAGTACCGCACGGTCTCCGCGTCCATCGCGGCCTTCTCGCTCCCCGAGGTCTTCCTCGGCCTGGTCCCCGGCTGGGGCGGCTGCGCCCTGCTGCCGAACCTGATCGGCGCCGACAAGGCCGTCTCGGTGATCATCGAGAACTCGCTCAACCAGAACAAGCAGCTCAAGGGCCACCAGGTCTACGAACTGGGCATCGCCGACGCCCTGTTCGAGGGCGCCGACTTCCTGGAGCAGTCGCTGCTGTGGACGGCCTCCGTCCTCAAGGGCGAGATCGTCGTCGACCGTGCCGCGATCGACCGCGGCGAGGCCTGGGACCAGGCCGTCGCCAAGGGCCGCTTCGTCGCCGACTCCAAGGTGCACGGTGCGGCCCCGGCCGCCTACCGCGCCCTGGACATCATCGCCGCCGCCAAGGACGGCGACCTGCAGAAGGGTTACGACGCCGAGGACGTCGCGCTCGCCGACCTGATCATGGGTGGCGAACTGCGCGCCGGCATCTACGCGTTCAACCTGGTGCAGAAGCGCGGCAAGCGCCCGGCCGGCGCGCCGGACAAGTCGCTCGCCCGTCCGGTCACCAAGGTCGGTGTCGTCGGCGCCGGTCTGATGGCCTCCCAGCTCGCGCTGCTCTTCCTGCGCCGCCTGGAGGTGCCGGTCGTCCTCACGGACATCGACCAGGAGCGCGTCGACAAGGGTGTGGGCTACGTCCACGCCGAGATCGACAAGCTGCTCGGCAAGGGCCGCATCAACCAGGACAAGGCCAACCGCCTGAAGGCCCTGGTCTCCGGTGTGCTCGACAAGGCCGAGGGCTTCTCCGACGCGGACTTCATCATCGAGGCCGTGTTCGAGGAGATCGGCGTCAAGCAGCAGGTGTTCGCGGAGGTCGAGGCGGTCGCCCCGGCGCACGCGATCCTCGCCACCAACACCTCCTCGCTCTCCGTCTCGGAGATGGCGTCGAAGCTGAAGAACCCCGAGCGCGTCGTGGGCTTCCACTTCTTCAACCCGGTCGCGATCCTCCCCCTCCTGGAGATCGTGCGCGGCGAGCGGACCGACGACGCCTCGCTGGCCACGGCGTTCGCCGTCGCCAAGAAGCTGAAGAAGACCGCGGTGCTCACCAAGGACGCCCCGGCGTTCGTCGTGAACCGCATCCTGACCCGCTTCATGGGCGAGATCCAGAACGTCATCGACGAGGGCACCCCGGTGGAGGTCGCCGAGAAGGCCATCGAGCCGCTCGGCCTGCCGATGTCGCCGCTGGTCCTCCTCGAACTGGTCGGCCCCGCGATCGGTCTGCACGTCTCGGAGACCCTCAACCGGGCCTTCCCGGACCGCTTCACGGTCTCCCCGAACCTCGCGGCCGTCGTCAAGGCGGGCAAGCGCGGCTTCTACGTCTACGACTCCGGCAAGCCGGAGCTGGACCCCGAGGTCGCGGCGCTCCTCAAGCAGGGCGACGTCGTCCTGACCGAGGAGCAGGTCCGTGACCGCGTGCTCGACGCCGTCGCCCAGGAGATCGGGCTCATGCTCGACGAGGGTGTCGTCGCCGAGGCGCAGGACATCGACCTCTGCCTGATCACCGGTGCCGGCTGGCCCTTCCACCTGGGCGGCATCACGCCGTACCTGGACCGCGAGGGCGTCTCGGAGCGGGTGAACGGCAAGAAGTTCCTGGAGCCCGGCGTGGCGAGCGTGCCCGCGTAACGCTCCGTCCGGCCCGTACGTTGCCCGGCACACCGAGCGGTGTGCCGGGCAACGGCGTTGAGGGGGGCGGCCGGACGGGGAGGACCGCCGCCCGCCCGGCGATCCTCACACGGCCCGCCACGCCTCCAGCGCGAGGCCCGGTTCGTCCTTGCGGCGGGTGAGCAGGAGGTCCCCCGCCGCCGGTGCGAGGCTCGCCGCGACCACCCGGCCCTCCTCGTCCTTCGCCAGCGACACCCGCGCGCCGGCGGGCAGCGGCGGTCCGGACGCCGCCCACCAGGCGCCGGCGGACTCCTCCTCCGTCGGGTAGGCGGCGAAGGCGATCCGCCCGTCGCCGCCGGGCTGGGCGAGCAAGGTGCAGTCGTGGCCGTCCAGTTCGGTACGGACCGCCGCCACGGGACCCGGCCCGGCGGCGGCGAGCAGGGCGACGGGCTTGGCGCCCGGCCGCCATACGCACAGGTCGCCCGACTCGTCCGTGAAGAACAGCGAGGTGCGCTCGGACGAGGTGGCCAGTGCGCGGAGCGTGCCCGGCCGCACGGGCGCCTCCACGGCCTCCTGGAGGACCGGCTGCTTGCCCGGTTCCTCCTGCCGCCAGTACAGGATCGCGCCGGGTACGGCCGCGTACAGCTCGACCCGCCCCGACTCCCCCGTGACAGCCGCCGGACCGTCGTGGACGTCGCTTCCCGCGAGGTCCCGCCACGGTCCCCAGCCGCCCTTCTCCTTCTGGGCGACCATGCTCACCCCGCCGCCGCGGTTGCGCACGAAGACGTGGGCCCGGCCCTGCGCGTCGACGGCGACGGCCGGGGTGCCCGTCCGGTCGCCGGTGCGGTCCGGGTGCCCGAGCGGAAGCCAGTCGAGGGCGGCGAGGCGGGGCCGGAAGTGCGCGGAGTGGACGAGGCCCGACTCGCCGGGGACGGTCGGCCGCCAGGACACCAGGTGGGCGTAGCCGTCCGCGCCCTGTCCGACGGCCAGTACGGGATGCAGGCGCTGGTCGCCGCCGACGACGCGCGCCGGGTCCCAGGGACCACCGGGCCCGAGTTCGGCCCGGCACCGGACATCGGCGTCCGACGGCAGATACACACTCAGCCTGCCGTCGCGCCCGCGCAGGAACCAGTCCCCGTTCACCACCGTCGACACGGACTCACTCTAATTCGGCGGCCCGGCGGGGCGGGGACGGGGCCTCCCCGGGAGACGCTCGCACACCGCGGCCGCCGCCCCGCGTGTCCGACCGGGCGTGGCGACTCTGGCAGGGTGGACCCATGACGACCCTGCTCATCGTCGACGGTGCGAACGTGGTGGGCTCCGTGCCCGACGGGTGGTGGCGCGACCGCCGGGGTGCCGCCGTACGCCTGAGGGACCGGCTCGTCGGCTGCGCGGAGCAAGGACTGCCCGGCCGGCCCGGCCCGTTGGAGGTCGTCCTCGTGGTGGAGGGCGCGGCACGCGGCGTGGAGTCCGTCCCCGGCGTCCGCGTCGAGGACGCCCCGGGCAGCGGCGACGACCACATCGTGGAGCTGACCGCCGCCTCGCCGGGCCGCGACCGGCTCGTCGTCACCGCCGACCGCGAACTGCGCCGGCGGGTGACCGCCCTCGGCGCCGACGTGGTGGGCCCCCGCGCGGTGCACGGGCGGTCCTGACGCCGTCGGGCGCGGCGCGACCGGATGTGGCCCCCCTCCCCCGCCCTCAGCGGCCCCGTGCGGGCGCGTACAGCACTGCGCCCGCCACCTCCCCCACCGCTTCGTAGCGGGCCGCCAGCAGCCGCCTCAGCGACGGCACCCGGTCGGGCCGGTACGGCTTGTCGTGCGCGTCGTCGACGATGAGGGCGGGCGGATGCGCGGCCATCTCCTCGCGGAAGACCGGCCAGGCGCCCGCCATGCCGTACTCCTCGCCGACCCGGGGCCCGTTGCGGCCGCCGCTGTAGTTGGTCAGGAGGCCGGCCGTGAGATAGCGGCTGGCGGGGTCGCGGCCGGCGAGCCAGTAGACCTCCGGGTGTATGCCCCAGACCAGGACGCGGTCGCCGGGCACCGTCCGGCGGGCCACGGTGTCCGCGAGGCGCTGGGCGTGCGCAAGGTCGGACCGGGGGGCGAGCACGCCCCACGTGAGGAACAGCGCGCAGCAGCACGCCGACGTCAGCACCGCCCGCACCAGCCGGACGCGCGGCACGTCGCGCAGAGCGGCCGTCGCCGACAGCGCGACGGGCGGGACGAGTTGCAGGTAGTAGTGGCCGAAGAAGTGGAATCCCAGGGTCACCGCGGCGGCCGAGGAGCCGAGCCACAGCCACAGCTCGGCCGGGCCCCGGCGGGCGAGGCGCAGGGCCCGTACGACGGGTGGGATCAGCCCCGCGCAGGCCCCGGCCAGGAGCGCGGTGTTGGCCATCCCCCGGTTGAGCACGTGGAGTTCGGAGCCGGTGAAGGCGGCGTACGCGCCCGAGCCGGTGACCGTCCAGAAGAGGAAGCCGGCCGGGTCGGTGAGCAGCGCGGCGCCGAGCACCGGCAGGACCGCGCCGAGCCCCAGGCGGAGCAGCGGGGCGCGGGCCGGGCCGTCCCGGTACAGGAGCCACAGCACCGGCACCAGCACCGCGCCGCCGGTCTGCTTCATCAGGAACGCGCCCGCGACGGCCACCCCTGCCGCGCCCCAGCGGTGCCGGTCTGCGCACCACATCGCGGCGGCCGTGCAGGGCAGCATGAACACCTCGAAGGTCGCGGCCTGCGCGTCCGCCGGGTTGAGCCCGACCGAGGCCAGCAGGTACAGCGTCCCGGCCGTGCGGCCGGCCGCGTCCCCCCATCGGCGCCGGGCCAGGGACGCCAGGAGGACCGCGGTCGTCAGCTGCGCCAGGACCGCGAGGATCCGTACGGGGGTCAGCGATCCCGAGCCGAAGAGCGCGAACGCGCCCTGGTACAGCCACGGCACCAGCGGGGGCTTGCGGTCCACGACCGTCTCGTACAGCTCTCCTCCGTGGGCCAGGAGCCGGGCCTGCACGGCGAGATACCCCTCGTCGGGGTTCCACAGCGGGCGCAGGAAGGAGGGCAGGCGTGTGGCGCAGGCCAGCAGCGCCAGTGCGGGGAGGAGCCGCCCCCAGTAGCCGCGGTCCGCGGGCCGCCGGAGCGCGGGTACGGAGTGTGACGGGGCGAGGGGGCCGGCGAGCATGCGTGCACGCTATCCGGCCCCGCAGTCTCCGCCGAAGCGGGACATACGGGGCCGGAGCGGGAATCGGAACGGTTACTCGGTGGTGCCGCCGGGCGGGGGCACGGCGCCGCCCGCCGCGGCCTTCTGGGTCCTGCCGAGACGGCTGTGCGAGCGCCCGTACAGGAAGTACACGAGGAACCCGATGGCCATCCAGATGCCGAACCGGAGCCAGGTCTCGGCGGGCAGGTTGAGCATCAGCCACAGCGAGGCGAGGACCGACAGGATCGGCAGGACGGGCACCAGCGGGGTGCGGAAGGAGCGGGGCAGCTCGGGACGCGTACGACGCAGGATGATCACGCCGATCGCGACGACGACGAAGGCGAACAGCGTGCCGATGTTCACCAGCTCGGCGAGCTCGCTCAGGCTGGTGAAGCCGGCGAGGATCGCGATGATCACGCCGAGCAGGATCGTCGGCCGGTGCGGGGTCTTGAAGCGCGGGTGGACCCGCGAGAAGAAGCGGGGCAGCAGGCCGTCGCGGCTCATCGCGAAGAAGACCCGGGTCTGGCCGAGCAGCAGGATCATGCAGACGGTGGTGAGGCCGACGGCGGCGCCGAAGCTGATGAAGCCCGCGTACCAGGGATGCCCGGTGGCCTTGAAGGCGTCGGCGAGCGGGGCGTCCACGGACAGCTGCTTGTAGTTCTGCATGCCGGTGACGACGATCGAGACGGCGACGTACAGCGCGGTGCAGATGATGAGCGAGCCGATGATGCCGCGGGGCATGTCGCGCTGCGGGTTCCTGGTCTCCTCGGCGGCCGTGGCCACGACGTCGAAGCCGATGAAGGCGAAGAAGACGACCGAGGCGGCGGTGAAGATGCCCATCACGCCGAAGTTGGAGGGCGCCCACCCGAACATCAGCTGGATCAGCGGGGAGTCGAGGCCGCTGCCCGCGTCCACGGGCTGGGCCTTCGGGACGAACGGGTCGTAGTTCTTGCCGTCGATGAAGAAGGCACCGGCGATGATCACGACCAGGACGACCGTCACCTTGATGGCCACCACGACGGCGGTGACCCGCGCGGACAGCTTCGTGCCCACCACGAGGATGGCCGTGAGCACCAGCACGAGGGCCGCGGCGAGGATGTCGAAGCCGAAGCCGTCGGCCCCCTCCCGCCCGGTGAGCGCGTCGGGCAGATGCCATCCGGCGTTGTCGAGCAGGGAGGCGATGTAGCCGGACCAGCCGACCGCGACCACCGCCGTACCCAGCGCGAACTCCAGGACCAGGTCCCAGCCGATGATCCAGGCGGGCAGTTCGCCGAGGGAGGCGTACGAGAAGGTGTACGCCGAACCGGCCACCGGGACCGTGGACGCGAACTCGGCGTAGCACAGCGCGGCGAGCGCGCAGACCACACCGGCCACGACGAAGGCCAGGGCGACGGCCGGACCCGCGTTGTTCTTGGCGACCGTGCCGGTGAGGACGAAGATGCCGGTGCCGATGATGACACCCACACCGAAGACGGTGAGATCCAGAGCGGACAGCGACTTCTTGAGTGCGTGCTCCGGCTCCTCAGTGTCCAAGATCGATTGTTCGACCTTCTTCGTTCTGAAGAGGGTGCTGCTCACGGGTGTACCTCCCACGCTTGTCGTCCTCGACATGATCGAGGGGGCTCTCGCTCCGCATGCCCCGGCGCGTGGAGGTTCACGCAAACGGGCCGGTTCCACCACCCGTACAGGGAGGAGGAACCGGCCCAATGGACCAACGGTGTCGGTCAGTCGCGGGCGGACTCCACGGCGTGGGCCGAGGACCGCTCGAAGCGTCCGTCCAGCTTGGCCACGAGACCGGTGACCTGACGGGCGATGTCCGGGGCGGTCAGGCCGATCTCCGTCATGACCTCCTTGCGGGAGGCGTGGTCGAGGAAACGCGGCGGGATGCCGAAGTCGCGCAGCGGCACGTCGACACCGGCGTCGCGCAGGGCCTGCGCGATCGTCGAGCCGACGCCGCCGACCCGGGAGTTGTCCTCGACGGTGACGACCACGCGGTGCTGCTCGGCGAGCGGGGCCATGGCCTCGTCGACGGGCTTGACCCAGCGCGGGTCGACGACGGTCGTGGAGATGCCCTGCTTGTCGAGGAGCCCGGCGATCTCCAGGCACATGGGCGCGAGGGCACCGACGGAGACGAGCAGCACGTCGGGGGCGTCGGTACCGGGCGCGCGCAGGACGTCCATGCCGCCGACCCGGCCCACGGCGGGCACCGCCGGGCCGACCGCGCCCTTGGAGAAGCGGACCACGGTGGGCGCGTCGTCGACCTCCACGGC
>NZ_JBVHPY010000043.1:0-30630 GCF_055567695.1 Streptomyces sp. NPDC026417 | reverse complement strand
CGGTCGCCTTCTACTCCCTGAGCGGACGCCTCAGCCTCGACGTCGCCGGCACCGCCGCCACCCACGAGGGCAACTCCGTCCTCCGCGGCGCCCCCGCCGCACCGGCCGGAGCCGTGTGAGGTGCGCTTTCGCCACCGGGACGGCACACTCCTCCACCTCGCCTACTGCACCAACGTGCACCCGGCCGAAACCCTCGACGGGGTCACCGCCCAGCTCGCCGCCCACTGCGAACCCGTCCGCCGCCGCCTGGGCGTGACCCGTCTGGGCATCGGCCTGTGGCTGGCCAAGGACGCCGCATACACCCTGGACCAGGACCCGCGCGCCCTCGCGGCGCTGCGCACCGAACTGCACCGCCGCGGCCTGGAAGTCGTCACCCTCAACGGCTTCCCCTACCAGGGCTTCGGCGACGAGGCGGTCAAGCACCGCGTCTACCGGCCCGACTGGGCCGACCCCGAACGCCTGCAGTACACGACCGCGCTGGCCCGGGTGCTGGCCGCGCTGCTGCCCGACGACGTCACCGAGGGAAGCATCTCCACCCTGCCCCTCGCCTGGCGCACCGCCCACGACGCCCCGCGGGCGGCGGCCGCGGCCACCGCGCTGGCCACCCTCGCCGAACGCCTCGACGCCCTGGAGGAACGGACCGGCCGCTCCATCCGTCTGGCCCTGGAACCCGAACCGGGCTGCGCGGTGGAAACCACCGCCGAGGCGATTCGCCCGCTGAGCGCGCTGCACCATCCCCGGGTCGGGATCTGCGTGGACACCTGCCACCTGGCGACCTCCTTCGAGCAGCCCCGCGGCGCGCTGGCCGCCCTGCATGCCGCGGGCGTGGACATCGTCAAGACGCAGCTGTCCGCGGCCCTGCACGCCGAACACCCCGCCCGCCCCGAGGTGCGCGCGGCCCTGGCCGCCTACGACGAACCCCGCTTCCTGCACCAGACCCGCACCCGCACAGGCGCCGGAGTCCTGCACGGCACCGACGACCTCGGCCAGGCCCTCCACCACGACGCCCTGCCCGACACCGCACCCTGGCGCACCCACGTCCACATCCCCCTGCACACCGCCCCCCTCCCGCCGCTGACCTCCACCCTGCCCGTCCTGGAGCAGACGCTGGAGGTCCTGGTGGGCGGCGAGCGGGCCAGGTGCCGGCACCTGGAGGTGGAGACCTACACCTGGCCGGCGCTGCCCGCAGGAGCGCGCCCCCGCGACGCGGACCGTCTCGCCGACGGTATCGCCGCCGAACTCGCCCTCGCCCGCGACCTGCTGACCGGCCACGGCCTCAAGGAGCTGTCATGACACCCCCCGCCCCGCTGCTGGTGCTGGACGTCGTCGGGCTCACCCCCCGCCTCCTCGCCCACATGCCCCGCCTGGCCGCACTGGCCGCCCACGGCTCCAGCGCCCCCCTCCAACCGGTGCTGCCCGCGGTGACCTGCTCCGTCCAGGCGACCTTCCTGACCGGCGCCACCCCCGCCGAGCACGGCATCGTCGGCAACGGCTGGTACTTCCGCGACCTGGGCGAAGTACTGCTGTGGCGCCAGAGCCACCGCCTCATCGACGGCGAACGCGTCTGGGACGCCGCCCGCCGCACCCACCCCGGCTACACGGTCGCCAACATCTGCTGGTGGTATGCGATGGGCGCCGACACCGACTGGTGCGTCACCCCCCGCCCCGTCTACTACGCCGACGGCCGCAAGGAACCCGACTGCTACACCCGCCCGCCCGCCCTGCACGACGAACTCACCGCGAAACTCGGCACGTTCCCCCTGTTCACCTACTGGGGGCCGGGCGCCGGCTTGCCGTCCTCGCAGTGGATCGTCGACGCCACCCGACACCTCATGGCCACCCGCAGCCCCGACCTGACCCTGGCCTACCTGCCCCACCTCGACTACGACCTGCAGCGCTACGGCCCCGACGACCCGCGCTCCCTGCGGGCCGCCGCGGACCTCGACCGCGTACTGGCCCCCCTCCTCGACGACGCCCGCGCCGCGGGCCGCACCGTGGTGGCGCTCTCCGAGTACGGCATCACCCGCGCCGAGCAGCCCGTGGACATCAACCGCGCCCTGCGCCGCGCGGGCCTGCTGGAGGTGTACACGCAGGACGGCATGGAATACCTCGACACCGGCGCCTCGCGGGCCTTCGCCGTCGCCGACCACCAGATCGCCCACGTCTACGTCCGCCGCCCCGAGGACCTCACGGCCGTGCAGGAGGCCCTCGCCGGGCTGCCCGGCCTGGGGCAACTCCTGGACGAGGACGGCAAGAAGGCCCACCACCTGGACCACGAACGCTCCGGCGACCTCGTCGCGCTCGCCGCCCCGGGCGCCTGGTTCACCTACTACTACTGGCTCGACGACGCCCGCGCTCCCGACTTCGCCCGCCTCGTCGACATCCACCGCAAACCCGGCTACGACCCCGCCGAACTCTTCCTCGACCCCGAGGACCCCTACGTCAAGCTCAAGGCCGCCGGGGCACTGGCCCGCAAGAAACTCGGCATGCGCTACCGGATGGCCGTCGTGCCTCTCGACCCCTCGCCCGTGCGCGGCAGCCACGGCCTGCTGCCCCGCCACAGCGACGACGGCCCGCTGCTGGTGTGCTCCGAGCCCGGCGCGGTCGGCGCGCCCCTGCCCGCAACGGCCGTCAAGCAGCTGCTGCTCGACCTCGCGGGCGCCGGGAGCGCACCGCTCCAGCAGCCCCCCACCCGCACTCCAAGGCCGGTCCAGAACACCCGGTGACGCTGGGACACGTCAGGTCCGGCTGTGGTCGACACGACTCAAATAAGGGGTCACGCTCGTGGAAAAGAATGCTTCGCCGGCTGCACTGTCCCAACGGGCCCGGCGGATCGCCGAGCGCACCCGCTCGGACACCTGGAAGAAGCCGCCGCGCCGCATCGAGAAGTCCGAGTGCATCACCTGTGACTCCTGCCTGCGGGGCTGCCCCGCGGAGTTCGGCGCCATCTTCGACCGCGGCCTGGACGTCGTGATCATCCCCGAACTGTGCTCGGGCTGCCCCTCCTGCGTGCTGGAGTGCCCGGTGGACTGCATCTACGTCGACGAGGACTGGACGCCCACCGACGACAGCCTGTGGAACCACATCGAGCTGACCACGAAGGCCGCGTCATGACCGGCCCCGCCGAACCCGGCTCCCGCCGCGCGGCCAACGCCAAAAAGCGCATCAGCCGCCGCCCCTCCCGGCTGGGCACCCCGGCCGGCACCACCCTCAAACCCGACCGCGAGAGCGAGCCGGACGCCGGGTTCCCGGGCCTGCTCAAGCGGGCCTGGCAGCGCGCCGGCGAGCACCAGGACCTGCGCTCCTTCACCCAGGTCCTGCTCACCCTGGACGGGCATGTGCCCGCCGACGTGCAACTGCGGGCCCTGGACGGCCGCGAGGAGGCCGCCCTGGCCGCCCTGTGCGGGCTGACCTGGCGCACCCCCGGCCCCACCCAGGACACGGCCGCGAACACGGACACGGCCGCGGATGCGGGTGGGGATGCGGGGGAGGAGCCGGCCTTCGTCGGCGAGATCGCCCTGACCACCACCGGCCGGATCGCCCTGCGGGTGCCCTCCCAGGGCCCGCTCGGCGAGCGCGGCCTGGTCGGCGGGGTGCGCCGGGTGCCCTGGAGCCGCGCCGTCCTCGACGCCTACCAGCGCCACCTCCAGCAGGCCGCCGCCGAACAGGCCGCCGCGATCGCCGACTGCCGGCGCTGGCTTGAGGCCCAAGGGCCCGCGGGGCGTGAGGAGTTGCTGGAGCAGGCCAAGGAAGCCGCGCTGCGCACCGCCCCGTTCGTGCTCTACCAGGAGCACAAGCAGTACACCAACTTCCGCGAGGCCAACACCCTCACCGGCAAGACGCTGTGGCCCGGCCACCCCGACTGCGCGCTCAGCGCCCTGCACAAGCTGCCCCTGGCCCTGTGGTCGGACCAGGACGTGCAGCTGCTGGTGTGCCTGACCCTGCTGATCCGCTCGGCCGGCTACGGACGCGTCGAGGAGGCCAACGGCACCCAGCTGAGCGTCGCCCACGTCGCCCACATGCTGGAGCGCATCCGCCGCGGCTACAACACCCTCGCCCCGCACGACGCGGTACCCGCCGCCGCCTGCGCAACCGTCGAGGCGCTCAGCGACCTGGCCCTGGCCCTGTCCGCCCGCCGCCGCCGCCCGGACACCGCCCCGCGCCTGTACCGCGAGATCCACGGCGCCCTCATGCACAAGATCGAACGGGTGGCCGAGCCGGCCGGCGTGCCGGCCCGCTCCCGGGAGAAGGCGATGGCCGCCGCGCTGCGCGACCGGCTCGCCCTGCGCGGCACCACCCTGGCCGACCTCGCCGACTCCGTGGCCGCCTCCCCGGCCTGGCTGACCCGCCCGCACGGCGGTTTCGCCACCGGCCTGGAAAGCGTGGTCTACGAGACGGTCGCCGCCTGCGCCGACGTCTTCGAGGCCGACTTCGCGATGAGCCGCGGCATGCGCTCCCTGCCCGCGCTGATCACCGCGCTGCGCGAGGAACGCTGGGCGCAGCTGTGCGACTGGGACATCACCCACTTCTTCTGCTGCGTGGTGCCGCGCCCCGAGGCCCGCCGGCACTTCGCCGACTCCGACGCCGCCCTGGCCGACACCGCCTGGGCGATGTCCTCCCGGATGCAGTACAACTCCTGGCACTTCGTGGCGGGCAACGTGCCCCGGGTGCCCGAGGTCCTGGCCCGCGACCACTTCGTGCCGCCCACGCTGCCCGACGTCGCGTTCTACTCCGACCAGCACCACCACGGACACGTCAACAACAAGGTGCGCTTCTCCATCCGCTCCCCGCAGGCCGTCGAGGTCGACCAACGCCGCTTCAACGGCTTCCTGGACCTCAGGCTGCTGCGCTGCGAGGGCACCCCCTTCGGCGAGCAGGACCTGCTCGCCGCCCACCAGGTGTCGGCGTTCCTGGCCCGCGCCACCGCAGAGGCCGCCGCCCTGGTCGCCGCCGGCGAGCCGCTGGAGGTCACCGCCTTCGACTCCGCCTGGCACTGGCAGACCATCACCGGCGCCGCCCCCGCGGCCGCCGCCGAGACCGGGCCGGCCCGCCGTGCGTCCTGACCCGCCCGGCCGGGCCGGCCCGCACTCCGCCCCCGCCCCCGCCGTGTTCGGCGGGGGCGCAAGGCGCCGGCGCCCGGCCGTCCGTCAGCTGCGCGCCGCATGACAAGGAGAGCTGAGAAGAGATGACCGCCCGCGGCCTTCGCCACACCCTCGATCTCCTGCGCCGGGGCGAGCTCTCGGTCACCGACCACGTCGGCGCCGTCCTGGCCGCCATCGGCCGCGACCCGCTCGGCTCCTACGTCGCCGTCGCCGGCGAGGCGGCCCTGGCGGCCGCCGAGCAGGCCGATGCGCGCATCCGCCGCCACGGCGCCGACGCCTGGCAGCAGATGCCGCTGCTGGGCGCCACCGTCTCCGTCAAGGACCTGCTGCAGACCAGCGACCTGCCCACCACCCGCGGCTCGCTGCTGCCCAACCCCCGCCCGCGCCAGGACGCGCCCGCGGTGGCCCGGCTGCGCGCGGCCGGCGCGATCGTCGTCGGCAAGACCACCACCTCCGAGTACGGCTGGAGCGCCTCCACCGTCGGCCGCGTCGGCGCCCCCACCCGCAACCCCTACCGGCCCGCCCTGACCGCGGGCGGCTCCAGCGGCGGCGCCGCCGCCGCCCTGGCCGGCGGCCTGTGCGACGCCTCGCTGGGCACCGACGGCTCCGGCTCCATCCGGATCCCCGCCGCGTTCTGCGGCGTGGTCGGCTACAAGCCCTCCTACGGCCGGGTGCCCTACGTCCCCAGCGGCGCCGACCGCCTCGCCCACCAGGGCCCGCTGGCCCGCACCGTCGCCGACGCCGCCCTGCTGGCCCGCATCGTCTCCGGCCCCCACCCCGCGGACCCCGACTCCGGGCTCGGCTCGCTGGACGCCCCCCGAAAGGACCGCAGCCTGCGCATCGGCTGGATCGAGTACGAGGGCACCAGCGAGGAGATCCGCCGCGTCACCGGCCGGGCCCGCACCGCCCTGGCCGAGCAGGGCCACCGGGTGGAGGACGTCGAGGTCCGCTGCACGAACCTGTACCCGGCCCTGGTCGACATCCTGGCCGCCTCCGAAGCCGCCGGCACCGCCCCCGAGGACGAGGCGTGGTGCGATCCGGGCCGCCTGGAGATCGTGCGGCACGGACGCACCCTCAGCGGGGCCGCGGTGATGCGCGCCGAAGAGGTCCGCCAGCAACTGCGCGCCACCCTGCGCTCGGTCATGGACCGCTACGACCTGCTGGCCATGGCGACCGTGCCCATCGAGCCCTTCGACGCCCACGCCATCGGACCCGCCTGGGCCGCCGACCCCCGCGACCTGCTGTGGCTGGCCTGGGCGCCGGCCTCCTACCCCTTCAACATGACCGGCCAGCCCGCCCTGTCGCTGCCCGCCGGACTGACCCACGCCGGCCTGCCCGCCGGCGTGCAGCTGGCCGGCCCCGTCGGCGCCGACGACCTGGTGCTGAGCGTGGCCCGCCGCCTGGAGGCCCGGCTCGGCCCCCTGCCCGCCCCACCCCCGCCCGCACCGGTGCCGGTGCCGGAATCCGCGGTGCCCGCACCCGCCGCCGTCTCCCTGCAGTCCCTCTAGCGAAAGGACGCTGGCGCCATGTATGCCAGGTCATGGTCAACCCCCGTTGCGCAGGGCAGTGTCGGAAGCCCCTCCTTCGTCGCCGAACACGCCCTCTTCGACGACGCCCGGCAGGCCGCCGCCCACGCCATCCTCGCCGGCCTCGACGACGTCGACTTCGTCCGCCTGGTCTTCGGCGACCCGCACGGCCTGGCCCGCTCCAAGACCCTCACCGCCGCCGCCTTCCGCAGCGTGCTGCGCAACGGCATGAACTTCAGCCCCGGCCCGTTCGTCTTCGACACCGGCCACGCCGTCGCCGTCGACTTCACCGGCGTCCACGGCATCGGCGTCGACGAGATCTCCGGCGCCGGCAACTTCGTCCTCGTACCCGACCCGCTCACCTTCCAGCTGCTGCCCGGCCCCGGCCCGCGCACCGCCTGGGTCATCGGCGACGAGTACCTGCGCGACGGCACCCCCCACCCGCTGTCCTCACGGGCCGTGCTGCGCCGCACCGTGGACGACTACACCCGCCGCGGCCTGTTCCCGGTGCTGGGCCTGGAAGTCGAGTGGTACCTCACCCGCCGCCTGGACGACGAACCCGGCAACACGGGCAACGGCTTCGGCCTGCAGGGCCAGGCCCCCAGGGTCGCCGCCGTCAACGCCGGCTACCAGTTCAACCTCGACGCCCACTACGACACCGTCGCCCCCCTCACCGACCCCCTCGCCCTGCACCTGCTCCAACTTGGCCTGCCCGTGCGCTCGATGGAACACGAGTCGGGACCCGGCCAGGTCGAGACGACCTTCAGCCCCATGTCCGCCCTGGACACCGCCGACGCGATGCTGCTGTTCCGCACCGCCACCAAACGCTGGTGCGCGGCCCGCGGCCACCACGCCTCCTTCATGTCCCAGCCCGCCCTGGCCGGCGCCGACCCCAGCGGCTGGCACCTCAACCAGTCCCTCACCGACACCGACGGCACCAACCTGTTCGCCGCCGAAGGCGCCACCGCCGGCCTCTCCCCGCGCGGCAAGGCCTACGCCGAAGGCCTGCAGTCCTGGGCCCGCGAACTGTTCGTGCTGTCGGTGCCCACCATCAACGGCTACCGCCGCCTGGACGCCGCCCACGCCCTGGCCCCCACCCGCATCGGCGCCAGCGTGGAGGACCGCACCGCGATGCTCCGCGTGGTCGGCGCCGGCGCCGCCACCCACATCGAAAACCGCATCGGCGAACCCTGCGCCAACCCCTACCTCAACATCGCCGCCCAGCTGTTCGCCGGCCTCGACGGCCTCACCGCACCCGCCGGGCCCGCCCCCGCCACCCGCCCCGCCCCCCACGTGCCGCAGTCCCTGCACGAGGCCCTGGACGCCTTCACCGCCGGCCGCGCCCACCAGCTCCTGGGCGCCCCGCTCACCGCCTGCCTGACCAAACTCAAAGAGAGCGAACTCGACCGCTACGACACCTGGAGCGCGAAAGCCCACCCCCACCCCCAGTCCGACCAGGTCACCGACTGGGAACAGCGCGAATACTTCGGCGCCTACTAGGCCGCCTTGGCTCAAGGCACCGCCCGCACCCCTCCCAACGGAGTTAAGGCGTCTGATGATTCCTCGCTACACACTGCCCGAGATGGCCGACCTCTTCAGCGACCAGTCCCGCTACGCCACCTGGGTCCGCGTGGAGATCCTGGCCACCGAGGCACAGGTACGCCTGGACCGCGTACCGGCCGCCGCACTCACCGACATGCGCCGGGCCCCGGTGCCGCTCGCCTCCCGCATCGCCGAGATCGAAAAGGAACGCGACCACGAGGTCCTGTCCTTCCTCGCCGCCTACTGCGAAGCCCTGCCCGCCTCCTCGGCCCGCTGGGTCCACCTCGGCATGACCAGCTACGACCTGGTCGACACCGCACTCGGCCACACCCTGGCCCGCGCCACCGACCTGCTCACCGGCGCCGCCCGCCGGCTGCGCACGGTGCTCGCCGAACGCGCCGCGGAACACTTCGACACCGTGATGATCGGCCGCACCCACGGCGTGCACGCCGAGCCCACCACCTTCGGCCACAAACTCGCCGGCCACGCCTTCGCCGTCGACCGCAGCCTGACCAGACTGGCCGCCGCCCGCCAGGCCGTCGCGGTCGGCACCGTCTCCGGCTCGGTGGGCACCTACGCCCTCATCGACCCCCGGGTGGAAGAACACGTCTGCCACAGCCTGGGCCTGGGCGTGGAACCCGCCCCCAGCCAGGTCGTCGCCCGCGACCGGCACGCCCAACTGCTCCAGGCCGTCGCCCTGCTGGGCGCCTGCATCGAACAGATCGCCCTGGAACTGCGGCTGCTGCAGCGCACCGAGGTCCGCGAGGTCGAAGAACAGCGCACCGCCGCCTACCAGGGCTCCAGCGCCATGCCCCACAAACGCAACCCCACCACCAGCGAACGGCTGTGCGGCCTGGCCCGCCTGCTGCGCGGCTACGCCACCACCGCCCTGGAGAACGTGGCCCTGTGGCACGAACGCGACCTGGCCCACCAGTCCGTGGAACGCGTGATCCTGCCCGACAGCCTCGCCGTCGCCCACTTCCAGGCCACCGCCGCCACCGACCTGGTGGCCGCGCTCACCGTCCACCCCGAGCGGATGCGCGCCCACCTGGACACCACCGACGGCCTCATCCACAGCTCCTCGGTCCTGGCCGACCTGCTGGGCGAGGGCGTCGAACGCGAGCACGCCTACCGTTCGGTGCAGGCGGCCGCCAACCACACCCTCACCACCGGCGAGCACTTCGCCGACTCCCTGGCCCGCCAGGGCATCGACACCGGCGGCCTCGCACCCGAGCGTTTCCTCGTCAACCACGACGTGATCCGCAACCGATTGGAGAAGCTCCGTGAGCTGGACCATTGAACGCGCCGACGGCGCCGGCCTGGACCTTCAGGAGGTCCTCGAGGTCTACCGCACCTCCGGCCTGGGCGAGCGGCGCCCCGTCGCCGACCACGCACGGATGGCCGACATGGTCCGCCACGCCAACCTCGTCCTCGTCGCCCGCGACGAACAGGGCACCCTCATCGGCATCGCCCGCAGCATCTCCGACTTCGCCTACGTCACCTACCTCTCCGACATCGCCGTGGCCCGCAGCCACCAGCGCACCGGAGTGGGCCGCGCACTGATCGACGCGACCCGCAAGGAAGCCCCGGCCGCGAAGATCGTGCTGCTGTCGGCGCCCGCGGCCGCCGACTACTACCCGCACATCGGCTTCACCCAGCACCCCTCCGCCTGGGTCCTCAACCCCTGACGGCCACCCCTTCGTCACGCGGACACAAGGCCCGGCCCGGCCCCGCCCCGGGCGCGCTGCACCACCGCTCCACCACCGCTCACTAGCGTGGCCGGCACAGCCAAGGCCCCCACCAGGGCCCCGCCCGCGGCACAGAGGGCTTCCAGCCCCCTGCGCCGCGGCGCGCACCCCACCACCCACCGGCCAGGCAATTCCTCGGGGGAGGCATGACCCAACACTCGCAGGCGCTGCTGGAGCCCCGCACCGCCCCCGGCGCCATCCGTCTGCTCCCCGACCCGCCGCCCCCGCAGCGACCCGCCGCCCCCGTCCCGGCCGGCCGGCGCATCCTGGTGGTGGACGGCGACACCGACCTCACCGACTCCCTGATGACCCAGCTGCGCCGGCACGGCCACGAACCCACCGGCGTCGGGCACGGCAGCGCCGCCCTCACCGCCTACGACCACGCCGACCTGGTACTCCTGGATTTGGAACTGCCCGACCTGGACGGCCTGGAAGTCTGCCGCGCCATCCGCGCCGTCAGCCGCGTCCCGGTCATCATCGTCACCGCCCGCCAGTCCGAACTCGACTGCGTCCTGGGCCTGCAGGCCGGCGCCGACGACTACATCACCAAGCCCTACGGACTGCGCGAACTGATGGCCCGCATCGACGCCGTCATGCGGCGCGCCCACTGGCAGCCCGCAGCCCTCCGCGAGATCTGCCACGGCCGGCTGCGCATCGACGCCAACTCCCGCCAGGTCACCGTCGACGGCCACGAAATCACCCTGACCCGCAAAGAGTTCGACCTGCTGTGCCTGCTCGCCTCCCACCCCGACACCGTCATCCCGCGCAAGCAGCTCCTGCAGCAGGTATGGGGCGACTCCTGGTCCAGACGCACCGTCGACACCCACGTCAGCAGCCTGCGCGGCAAACTCGGCGACAGCGGCTGGGTGGTGACGGTCCGCGGAGTCGGCTTCAAACTCGGCACGGCATGACCCACCCGGCACACCACGCCGCCGGCCCACGCCGGCACCCGCCCAAGTGGCTTGCCGCCCGCCGCGATGCCGGTATGCGCTGACCGGCACTGGTCCCGCCGGCCTCAGCGGCGCGGCACCCTTTATAAGATCACGGCGCGGCAACACCAGACTTCCTCCCGAACGGAAGACGGGTACGGGTGCGTACCCGTATGCTGTCGAGGTGAGTGGAGGGAGCCCCATCGTGTCCGACGCCAACATCCGAATCCCCGCAGAGGCCCGCGACCGCCTCGCCGAGGTTGCGGCCGCCGAGGGAATGTCCCTGCGGGCCTACCTCGCCCGCCTTGCCGACAGCCTGCTCACTCCCCAGGAACGGGCCGAGCGTGCCGAGCAGGCTCGGGCAATCCTTCAGGGGTGGAATGGCTATGACCCCAGTCAGAGTGAGCAGGACGCCCTGGATGCGGAACTCGACCGGCGTATCGCCCAGGCGGGCGCCGCGTGAGCACGGACATGCACGTGCTGCTGGACGCTACCGCGATCGTGGCGGCCGGACGCGGCAATATCCTGGCCTCCAGGCTGATCCACCGCTGCCACACCGAGCCGGGTTGGTTCCTCTACGTCACGGCGTGCGCGATCGTCGAGGCGGACCGGGCCCGGCCGGGAATGGCCGAGCACATCGCCGCGCTGCCTGGCATCACCTTCCTAGACCTGGACCTGCCCGCCGCCATGGCTGTGGCGCGGGGGGACGCCTGGGCCACAGCGCACACGCTGTACGCCGCCCAGCCCAGCCCGGAACGCCCCGGCGGGGCAGTGATCGCCACCACCGAGCCGCAGGTGTGGCAGCGGCATCCGGTCCGCACCCTCGACCTCACCCGGTGACCGGCAGCCGCACCGGACAGCCGCGTTCGCGCGCCTGTCACCACGGCCGGCCGGCGGGGGCCGGGGTGCGGTCCTCGTGGGGCGGGCGGGCCCGCTGCTCGCCGGCGCGCAGGTCCTCGGCCAGCAGCTGCCACAAGTCGGCGTACCCGGCGACCAGTTCGGCCATCTGGCCGGTGCAGTGCGGCGGCAGGTTGGCGATGATCTGGCGGCGGTCGCGGGCCACCAGCGCGCAGGCGTCCAGCATCCGCAGGATGGAACGGCCCACCTCGTTCAGGCGCAGCGAGGGATCCCGCCGCAACGACTCGAAGATCTGCGCCAGTTCACCGGGGGAGCGGGCGGCCCCGCCGGCAGCGGCTGTCCCCTCCGGCTCGGGCCGTGCGGGCGCCTCCCGGGCCGGCCGGGCGCGCCGGCGCGGCAGCACCGGGTCGTCGCCGCGCAGCAGCCGGTCGCGTACGTCGGCGACGGTGGCCGGGGAGATACCGGCCTGCCGGGCGATGGTGCGCAGGGAGGCGCTGGGGTCGGCGCGCAGCAGCTGCCCGGCGCGTTCGCGGCCCTGCGCGCTGTTCAGCGGCCGGGTCCGCCCGTCCAGGCCGATCCGGCGCTCGCACGGCGGCAGGTCGCCGGTGTGCAGCCGCAGCTCGCCGACCTTCTTGGCGGACAGGCCCGCAACGGCCGCGATGGCCCGGTCGGACCAGTGGGGGTGGGCGGTGATGATGCGCTGCGCGGCGGCCACCCGGTCCGCCGACGACAGCGGGCGCCCCTGGGCGACGTTCACCGCCACCGCCAGCAGCGCCGCGTCCTGCGCGCAGCCGTCGAAGAACCGGACCTCGATGTCCGCGCGTCCCCTGAGGCGGGCCGCCCGCAGCCGGTGCACCCCGTCGATGACGTTCATGGTGGGCCGGTGCACCAGGATCGGCGGCAGCGCACTGTCCAGCTCCGCCAGCGTCAGCGCCCACGCGCCGTCCACACCGGCGGTGCGCGGGGTGAAGGACACACACAGCTCGGCCAGCGGCACCCGGCTGACGGGCGCCTCGCGCAGCAGCGTGTCGCGCAGCGCGAGCAGGGCGTCGGAACTGCTGTCGTGGCTGCTGTCGTGGCGTACACGCGCGACCTGATGGGCAATCACCGCGACTCCTCTTGACGCAGGCGGGCGGGCAGCGGGAAAGGGGGCTGGCGGGCCGGCGCAGCCCGCCGGGAATCCTCACCCCCCTGCCTGACGGTGCGCTGACGGCCCCCTGACACCCGCCGCCGGTATCCGCCGGCCGTCCACCCCGCGAGCCGGCGCGGTGGGGGAGTGCGGCCGGCCCGGGGAACACCGGTGCGCCCCGGCCGAACCCCGGCACCCGCCGGCCGCCGGCCGGCCCCCCGCCCGCCGGCCCCCGTCCCCGCCCCGGGCGGTGCGCCGGCCCCGAGCCTCCTCCGGCCCCTTCCCGGGCCCCGCCCCGGCCTCCGGTGGCCCGTCTTCGCCCTGCTCACAGCGGTGTGGGCGGCGCGGGGGAGCGGCTTGCCGGCATGCCCGCCCGGCCGGCGTGGCGCGGCGCACCGCGGGCTGTCTGTGATGCGGTGGGCGGTGCCCGGGCCGGCACCGGTGCCCGCCGCGGCCCGCACCCCCGCCCCGGCCCCGCGACCCGCCCCCGCGCACCGGGGTGCCGCCGCGCCCGCGAGCACCCCCGAGCCCCGCCGCACCCCGGCCCGGCACCCCCGGCGGCGTTCGAGGATCTCTCGAGTGAACCTCACCCGCCGCATCCCACGCTGAGGTCTGGGCGTGATCACTACCTCACGCCTCCCCACACCCGCACACCCTGTGGAGTTGAGATGCAGATCATCCCCTCGCGCCGGTCCCGCCTCACCGTCCTGGGCCTGGCAAGTGCCGCCGCCCTGGCGCTCGCCGTGAGCCCGGCCTCCGCCGCCCCGGCGGTGTCGGTGACCCCGGCCACGGGCCTGTCCGACGGCCAGTCGGTCACCGTCAGCGGATCCGGCTACGCCCCCGCCGGCCAAGTCGCGGTCGCCGAATGCGTGGAGAAGACCCTGTGCGCCGCCGCGTACTCGGTCGCCGACGTCGACGCCGACGGCACCTTCGAGGTCGCCCACACCGTGCGCACCACCTTCCAGGCCACGGACTGGAACACCGGCGAGACCCGCTCGGTGGACTGCACGGTGACGCAGTGTCAGGTCGTTGCGTACAACGAGACGACCGGCCAGGTCGGCGCGGACATCTCCTTCGGCTGAGGAAGGGCGGGCAGCGCTACGGGCGCCTCGGCGCCAAGCGCCGCGCGGCGACCCCGCGCCCGCCCGCCGCACCCTCGACCCCCGGCGGCCGGCGGACGGATGCGGCAACCCCGCACCGCCCCTGACCCCCTGATGCGCGCCGCCGACCGGGCGCGGGCCACCCCCGCGCACCCGACCCCGGCGCACACCCCCGAGCACCTCTTCCCCGGCGCCCCCCACGGCGCCGGGGGAGAGGTGCTCGGCCGTGAGCAGCCCCCTTCACAGCCGTGGCCGTGCGCGGCCCGCACGGGCCCGCCGGGCGAGGGGCGCCCGCACCCTCCAGCCGGAGCCGAGGGCGGGTTGAGCGCCGCATCCGACGGTGGCGCAGAAGGGAGGCGCCGATGAACGGTGCGCACGGATGCGACCGCGGTGGTTCGACGGACCTCCTGCGGGGCCGCCGAGGACGGCGGCCGTGCTGTTCGGCCCGGAACACCGGGAACCCACCACGACCTTCGGGGACGAGAGCGCAGGCACCGCCGCCGGCCCGGCCCGTCCCCGACTGCTGAGCGGAGTGTCCTTGTGAGCAGCGGACGTATGGAAGTGTGCCTCGTCGGCGCCGGCCCGCGCGGGCTGTCCGTACTGGAGCGGCTGTGCGCGCAGGAGCGGAAGTCCCCCCGCTGGGACCACCTCACCGTGCACGTCGTCGAACCCGATCCCCCCGGCTCGGGCCGGGTGTGGCGCCCCACGCAGTCGCGGCACCTGCTGATGAACACCGTCGCCTCCCAGGTGACCGTCTACACCGACGACAGCGTCAGCATCGAGGGACCGCTGGAGGAGGGACCGAGCCTGTACCAGTGGGCCAAGGCGCTCGGCCCCAGCGCACTCACCCCCGGCTCGGGGCTGGCCCACGACGACGAGACCCTCGCCGAGGCCCGCGACCTGGGCCCCGACACCTACCCCACCCGCGCCCTGTACGGCCAGTACCTGACCTGGGTGTTCCAGCAGGTCACCGCGAACGCGGCCGCCCACATGACGGTACGGGTGCACCCGGTGCGGGCCGTCGCCCTGGACGAGGACACCACCACCGCGGGCGCGCAGAGCGTACTGCTGGAGGACGGCACCCGGCTGCGCGGGCTGTCCGCAGTGGTGCTGGCACAGGGCCACGTGGCGGCCCGGCCCACCCCCGCGGAGCGGAACCTGGCCGACTTCGCCGCCCGCCACCACCTCACCTACCTGCCCCCCGCCAACCCCGCCGACGTCGACCTGAGCTCCATCGCGCCGGGCACCCCCGTCCTGCTGCGCGGCCTGGGCCTGAACTTCTTCGACTACATGGCGCTGTTCACCCACGCCCGCGGCGGCGTCTTCGAACGCGTCGCGGGCCGGCTGCACTACCGGCCCTGCGGCCGCGAGCCGCTGCTGTACGCCGGCTCCCGGCGCGGCGTGCCCTACCAGGCACGCGGCGAGAACGAAAAGGGCGCCCACGGCCGCTACCTGCCCCGCCTGCTGACCGCCCCCCACATCGCCGCCCTGCGCGCCGGCGCCGGGCCGGCGGGGCAGCGGCGGCCGATCCGGTTCACCACCGACCTGTGGCCGCTGATCGCCAAGGAGGTGCAGAGCGTCTACTACGCGACCCTGCTCGCCACCCGTCAACCACCCACCGCCGTCGCCGACTTCACCGCCCGCTACCTGCGCACCGACCCCGGCCCCGCCGAACGGCGCCTCCTGCAGGAAGCGGGCATCGACCCCGGCGAGCACTGGGACTGGGAGCGCATCGCCCGCCCCTTCGCCGGCCGCGTCTTCGCCACCCCGGCCGCCTTCACCCGCTGGCTGCGCGGCTACCTCGACGACGACGTGCGCCGCGCCCGCGAAGGCAACGTCAGCGGCCCCGTCAAGGCCGCCCTGGACGTGCTGCGCGACCTGCGCAACGAGGTGCGCCTGGCCGTGGACCACGGCGGCCTGGACGCCGCCTCGCACCGCGACGAGCTCGAGCGGTGGTACACCCCCCTCAACGCGTTCTTGTCCATCGGCCCGCCCGCGCTGCGCATCGAGGAGATGGCCGCGCTCATCGACGCCGGCGTCCTGCACGTGCTCGGCCCCGGCCTGCAGGTGCACACCCACGCCCCCGCCGGCCCCGCAGGCGCCTGCTTCACCGCCGTCTCGCAGATCCCCGGCAGCCAGGTGCGGGCAGCGGTGCTGATCGAGGCACGGCTGCCCGACATCGACGTACGCCGCACCGCGGACCCCCTCATGAGCCGCCTGCTGGCCACCGGCCAGGCCCGCCCCTACCGCATCGAAGGCACCCTGGACGCCCCCCACCACGAAACCGGCGGCCTGGCCGTCTCCCCGCGCCCCTACCACCTGCTCGACGCCCAGGGCAGCCCCCACCCGCGGCGCTTCGCCTACGGGGTGCCCACCGAGTCCGTGCACTGGGTCACCGCCGCCGGCATCCGCCCCGGCGTCGGCTCGGTCACCCTGGAGGACTCCGACGCCATCGCCGCCACCGTGCTGGCCCTGCCCGAACTGCCGCCCCCCGCACCCCCCACCGCCCTGGACCCCCTCCACACCGGCGCCGCCACCGGCGCGGGGGCCGGCACGGGGGCCGGCGCATGAGCACCACACCCCCCGGCCCCGCACCGGCCGCCCACCTCGACGCCGGTCTGCTCTCCCCGGTGCGGGCGGGCACCCCCGTGGAGGCCGCCGTCGGCGACACCGCCTGGCTGCAGGCGATGCTCGACGCCGAAGCGGCCCTGGTCCGCGCCCAGGCCCGCTGCGGCACCGTGCCCGCCACGGCCGCACAGGCGATCACCGACGCGGCCCGCGCCGAACACCTCGACCTACGGCACCTGGCGCTGGCCGCCCGGGAGACCGCCAACCCGGTGGTGGGCCTGGTGTCGGCCTTCACCGCGGTGGTCGCGGCCCGCTCACCCCAGGCCGCCGAGTACGTGCACCGCGGCTCCACCAGCCAGGACGTCTTCGACACCGCCGCCATGCTCGTCGCCGCCCGCGCCCTGCGCCTGACCCTCACCGACCTGCACACCCTCGCCGCCACCCTCGCCGAACTGGCCGCCACCCACCGCGACACGGTGATGGCCGGCCGCACCCTGGCCCTGCACGCCGTCCCCACCACCTTCGGCCTGAAGGCGGCCGGCTGGCGCCAGCTGGTCCTGCACTCCGCCGACCGCCTGCAGCACGTCGCAGACACCCTCCCCGTCTCCCTGGGCGGCGCGGCCGGCACCCTGGCCGGCTACCTCCAGTACGCCCAACAGGACACCACCACACCCGCGGACGGCCACAACGGCGGGCAGCAGCAGCGGGCGGCAGCCGTCGTCGAGGACCTGTCCGCGGCCTTCGCCGACGAGACGGGCCTGGCCCGCCCCCAACTGCCCTGGCACGCACTGCGCACCCCCCTCGCCGACCTGGGCGCCGCCCTGGCCCACACCACCGGCGCCCTGGGCAAGATCGCCGCCGATGTGCTGGTGCTGACCCGCACCGAGACGGGCGAGGTCAGCGAGCAGGCGGCGGACGGCCGCGGCGCATCCTCGGCGATGCCCCACAAACGCAACCCCGTCCTGGCCACCCTGATCCGCTCGGCCGCCCTGCAGGTGCCCGCCCTGGCCCAGATCCTCACCCAGTGCCTGAACACCGAGGACGAACGCGCCGCCGGGGTGTGGCACGCCGAATGGCAACCGCTGCGCGAGTGCCTGCGCCTGACCGGCGGCGCCGCCCACACCGCCGTCGAACTGATCGCCACCCTCACCGTCCACCCCGGCCGGATGCGCACCAACCTGGCGGCCACCGGCGGGCAGATCACCTCCGAACGCCTCGCCGCCCACCTCGCACCCCGCCTGGGCAAACAGCCCGCCCGGCAGCTCCTCGGCGAGGCCTCCACCCAGGCCGCCCGCACCGGCCGGCCGCTCGCCGACGTCCTGGCCGAACACCCCGACCTCACCGCCCACCTCACCCACCAGGAGCTGACCGACCTGCTCGACCCCGCCCACTACACCGGCGCGGCCGGCGTCCTCGTCGACCGGGCCCTGGCCGGCCGGCCACGACCGCCCGCACCCGCCACACCGTCCGCCCACCACACGCCAGGGGGCACCCATGGCCAGCACTGAACAGACCACCGGCCCGCACACCACCGAGACGGCCGACACCGACGCCACCGACGTCGTCATCGTCGGCGCCGGCCCCGTCGGACTGATGCTCGCCGGCGAACTGCGCCTGGCCGGCGTGCGCTGCACCGTCCTGGAACGCTCCACCGAGCCCACCGACCAGACCCGCGCACTGGGCTTCACCGCCCGCACCATCGAAACCTTCGACCAGCGCGGCCTGCTGCCACGCTTCGGCGGCTTCGACACCATCGACTTCGGCCACTTCGGCGGCGTGCCGCTGGACTACCGCGAGGTCGAGGGCGGCTCCTACGGCGCCAAGGGCGTCCCCCAGTCGCTGACCGTCTCCGTGCTGGACGCCTGGGCCCTCGAACTGGGCGCCGACATCCGCCGCGGCGTCGACGTCACCGGCTTCACCGCCGGCCCCGACCACGTCCAGGTCCACGCCCGCACCCCCCACGGGACCGCCCGGCTGCGCGCCGCCTACCTGGTGGGCTGCGACGGCGGACGCAGCACCGTCCGCAAGCAGGCCGGCATCGGCTTCCCCGGCCACGACGCCCGCATCGAGATGGACTTCGCCGAAGTCGTCGGCTGCACCGTCAAGCCCCGCCCCAACGGCGAACGGGTGCCCGGCGGCCTGGTCCTCGCCTTCCAGCAGGGCCCCGACACCTTCCGGGTGACCTACTACGAACGCGGCGCGACCCCCCGCCCCGGCGAGGCACCGCCCTCCTTCGACGAGGTCGCCGCCACCTGGAAGCGCCTCACCGGCGAGGACATCAGCGGCGGACGGCCCCGCTGGGTCGGCAAGTTCACCGACGCCTCCCGCCAGGCCACCCACTACCGCACCGGCCGCGTCCTGCTGGCCGGCGACGCCGCCCACATCCACCTGCCCATCGGCGGCCAGGGCATGAGCGCCGGCGTGCAGGACGCCGTCAACCTCGGCTGGAAACTCGCCGCCGCCGTCCACGGCACCGCCCCCGAAAACCTCCTGGACACCTACCACAGCGAACGCCACCCCGTCGGCGCCCGCGTCCTGGTCAACACCCTCACCCAGCGCGCCCTGTACATCAGCGGCGAGGAAATGCAGCCCCTGCGCGAGCTGTTCACCGAACTGTCCGACCACCCCGAGGTGCGCACCCACCTCATCAACATGGTCACCGGCCTGGACATCCGCTACGACGTCGGACCGGACACCCACCCGCTGCTGGGCCGGCGCCTGCCCGACCTCGAACTCCTCCACGACAGCGGCCCCCGGGACAAGACCACCACCTTCGCCCTGCTGCACACCGCCCGCGGCATCCTGCTCGACCTGCGCGGCGACGCCGCCCTGCACGCCGCGGCGGCCGGCTGGGCCGACCGCGTCGACACCGTCACCGCCCGCCCCCACCCGCCCACCGGCCCCGGACCACTCGCCGGCCTGGACGCGGTCCTGGTACGCCCCGACGGATACGTCGCCTGGCTCGCCCCCCGCGCCGCCGGACAGACAGGCCTCACCGACGCCCTCACCCGCTGGTTCGGCGCCCCCACCACCACCCCCACCACCTGAAGGAGCCCGCAGTCATGCCCGGCGAGACGATCGCCCTGATCACCGGCGCCAACAAGGGCCTGGGACGGGAAACCGCACGGCAGCTGGGCGAGCGGGGCATCACCGTCCTGCTCGGCGCCCGCGACGAGACCCGCGGCCGGCAGGCCGCCGAAGAACTGGCCGCCGACGGCATCCGGGCCGCCTTCGTGCACCTGGACGTCACCGACCCCGACCAGCCCGCCCGCGCCGCCGCCCACATCCGCCACCGCCACGGCCACCTGGACATCCTGATCAACAACGCCGGCATCAACGGCCACTTCCACGGCACCCCCAGCCAGGCCCGCCCCCACGACCTGCGCGAGGTCTACGACACCAACGTCTTCGGCGTGGTCGCCGTCACCCACGCGATGCTGCCGCTGCTGCGCCGCTCACCGGCCGGCCGCATCGTCAACCTCTCCAGCGACATGGGCTCCCTGACCCTGCTGGCCGACCCCACCACCCGCGCTGCGGCCCTGAACTCCCTGGCCTACCAGTCCTCCAAGACCGCCCTGAACGCCCTCACCCTGGCCTACGCCCACGAACTGCGCGACACCCCCATCAAGGTCAACTCCGCCAACCCCGGCTTCACGGCCACCGACATCAACGGCCACCGCGGCCACCGCACCGTCCACCAGGGCGCCGCCGTCGTCGTCCACCTGGCCACCCTCGGCCCCGACGGCCCCACCGGCACCTCCCAGGACGAAAACGGCCCCGTCCCCTGGTGAGAGCCGGCAGCCGCCGTCCGGCACCACGAGCCCACCGGGCCGCCCGTCATACGACCGCTCACCGCAGACGACCAGGGACGCCTTGACGCGCTCCTCTACGGTTTCGCCATGACGCCCATGGAGCCCCGCCCCGACCTTCGGCCCCCGAGCCTGAACGCCGACGAGAAGACGACCCTGCTGACCTTCCTGGACTACCTGCGCGAGTCCGTCCTGGCGAAGGCGGCCGGCGTCCCGGAGCCGGCGCTCCGCACGCCCGGCGTCCCCTCCGGGACCAGCCTGCTCCACCTGCTCAAGCACCTGGCGGCCGTAGAACGCAACTGGTTCCTCTGGGCCTACGCCGGCGCCGACCGCGAACCCTGGGACGACGACAGTGCGGTGTCCGCCGACGACACCGCCTCGGACCTGGCGGACGCCTACCGCGAGGCGATCGCCCGCGCCAACCAGGTCGCCCTCGCCTGCACCGACCTGGACCGCCCCGGCGCCCGCTCGCTGCGCGAGACCCCACCGCCGTCGATGCGCTGGGTACTGGTCCACATGATCGAGGAGACCGCCCGGCACGCCGGCCACGCGGACATCCTGCGCGAGCAGATCGACGGTTCGACCGGACGGTGACCCGCGTGCGCCACCGGGACTCCCTCTAGCATCGTCGGTCATGGCTACCGTGATCGCGACCGTCGCCCTGGCGTTCCTCGGCTACCTGGCGACCTATCTCAACGGGCTGCGTCTGGCCCAGAGGCAGGCCCGCCTCACGCGCGTCAACCAGCAGCTGAGTGACTTCTACGGGCCGCTGTTCGCGCTCATGGAAGCCAACAGCCGCACCTACGACACCTGGTCGGCGAAGTACGCCCGCCCCGACGGCCGCGACCCCTTTCGCCACGACACCCCGCCCACCGAGCAGGAACTCGCGGAGTGGCGCACCTGGGCCTCCACCGTCTTCATCCCCAACATCCAGGCCATGCGCGACATCGTCGTCACCCAGGCCGACCTCCTCATCGAGGAGGAGATGCCCGAAGCCCTCCTCCAGCTGTGCGCCCACGTCTCGGGCTACGAGATCACCGCTGCGCGCTGGGCCCAGGGCAACCATGACGAGCACCTGTCGCTCATATCCTTCCCCGGCCGGGCACTCAGGGAGTACATCCGCGACAGGTTCACCCGGCTCAAGAGGGAGCAGGCCCGACTGCTCGGACACCGCCGGGCCACCGGCGCGAACCCACGGTCCAGCCCCAGCGGCCGATGAGGCGGAGCCTGTCTCGGCCGACAACATGTGCCGCCAACTGCAGGAGCCACGGCCGCCACTACATGGTGACGGCGTACCAGGTGGACCCCACTGCTGCCGCTGCCGCATCTCTGCCGGCGCCCCTAGAGTGGAAGCCGGGGACAAAGGAGGGGGCACCAGGATGCCTGGGGTGAAGACGCCGGCGGAGCAAGCTCTGGGGGGCTCGTACACCACGGCTGACGGAGCCGGGTTCGACGTCACCCGACTGTCCGTCGAGCGCCACCCGGACCGCACGGTGACGTTCGTGTTCGCTCTCACGGTGAAACGGACGGGGCACCCCGACGAACGCTGGGTGGTAGCTCTTCCGTGGGACGACAAGTCCTTTGTGGACGTCCTTACCTCCTCCGCCCCCGATCGGGACCGGTTGCAGCAGTTGGCCGACCTCGTCCACGCCCTGCTGGAGGAGTGGTGGGCCACCAAGGCCCGCAACAGGCAGTCGGCCAAGATGGGGCAGCGGATCTCCTGAAGAGCCTGGTCGGTGGGGGAACTCGCAGTCCGGCGCCGGTGGTTGGCCGGCGTCCCGGACCTGAGCGGCCCGCCCGACGCGCCCTGACCACAAGCGGAAGGCATGGGCCGGTAACCGGCCCATGCCTGAAAAAAGGGGGGAGGGGAGGGGGGTTCAGCCGGTGACGAAGTCCACCAGGGCCGGGCCCAGGACCTCCGGCGGGACCTTGTGCCACACCCCCGGCAGCGCCACATGGCGGGCGTTGGGCAGCGCGGCCGCGGTGGCCTCGGCGGCCGCCAGCAGCCAGCCGCCGGTGCTGTCGCTGCTGATGACCAGCGTCTCCACCGTCGCCCCGGCGAGGCGCTCCACCGGCAGCCGGCCGTCCCCGCACAGCGCGGTGTCGTAGGGCAGGGTGTGCGCCATCGCCTCGTTCGCCGCCCACATCGGCCCGCTCTTCCAGTGGTCGATCTCCTCGCGGGAGAAGCCCACCAGCTCGGACAGGAAGTACTCCGAGGCCTCCCCGCGCAGATCCTTGGCCAGCAGCGCGTCGAGGGTGTCGGCGAAGTCGTCCGGCGGCCGCTGGAAACCCTCCATCCGGTACGGCGGCTCCAGCAGCGCCAGCCTGGACACCGGCGCCCCGGCCAGCACCGTCTCCAGAGCGAGGATCCCGCCGGTGGACCCGCCGAACACCGCCGCCTCACCCCCGGTCTCGGCGATCACCGCCTGCAGGTCCTCGACCTCCCGCATCACCGAGTAGGCGGGGGAGTCACCGCTGTCGCCGCGCCCGCGCCGGTCGTAGACGTAGGTGGTGAGGTGCGGCGTCAGGTGGGGGACCAGCGAGTCGAAGACGGTGTGGTCACGAAACCCCCCGCCCAGCAGCACGATCGGCGGCCCCTGGCCGGCCTTCTCGTAGGCGATCGTCGTACCGTCCCGCGAAACGACCTTGCGCATCGCAACTCTCCCATCGACAAAGGTGTGACGTGATGCCGCGGCGCCGGCCGGGCCCGAGATCGGCGAAGAGCAAAGCCCTGTACGGCAATTCACCCCGCGGGCGCATGCCCGGCCGAAAAAGCTAGCCGCGCTGCGCGACCGGCGTCAAACACCCGCATTGGACACCGCTGAATCCCCTGCGCACAGGCCCCCGGGAAAGCACCGGACGCGCTGTCCGACCGCGGATATTCCGCAGTTGAACACGGGCCCGTTCCGGTTGAACACCCCTGCCCGGCATCCTTCTTGGCCATGCCCCGGGCGGTGGTGTTCAACCGCGGAATCTGATCCGTTGTCCGCGCGGGGCCGCCGATTTTATCCTCACCGGACGCAAGCCTTTTTGCCGGGCATTGTTGTTTTTGTTGCGGACGTCAAGAGAGGACACCGTGCCTGTTATCCAGAGCGCCAGTGCGCCCGTGTTCACCTACTCGATGCCGGGGGTCGAGGAACTGCCCGACATGCCGCATCTGACCGTCCGCGGGCTCGCGGCGCCGAGCCGGGGCTCGACGCAGACCTGCATGTGGCGCCTGACCATCGCCCCGAACACGCCCCCGCGGTTCGGCACGGTGGACCACGAGGAGATCTTCCACGTGCTCTCCGGCGCCGCGGACGTCAAGCTCGGCGAGGACCTGCACCACCTCGGCGAGGGCGACACCCTGATCGTGCCGCCGGACACCACCTTCGGCATCAGCAACCCGCACGACGGGCCGGTGGAGTTCGTGGTGGTCCTCCCCGTCGGCGGCCAGGCCCACGTCCCGGGCGAGACGTCCTTCACCCCGCCCTGGGCCCAGTAACTCCCGCCCCGCATCCGGCCGTCCGTACCCGCCCCGCCGCCCAGCCGGCCGCGGGCCGGGCGGCCGCGGCGGCCACCTCCTTCTTCCAGGCCCTGCCCCCTTGGCCGGCCCCCGTCCTTCTGCCGCGGGGCGGTTCACGCCCCCCGGAGCCGGGACGCCACGGCGTTGCCCGCGTTCACCCGTATCAGAAAGGTGCATTCCATGCGCCAAACGTTTCCGGCCGAGGCGGCGACCGCGGCCGTGACCTCGAGCGCGCCGGCCCCCGCCGCCGCGCCGCCCGAGCACGACCGCGGCGCCGCCATCGTCGCCGAGGGCCTCGTCAAGCGCTTCGGCGAGGTGAAGGCCCTCGACGGCGTGGGCTTCACCGTCTCCCGCGGCCAGGTGGTCGGCCTGCTCGGCCCCAACGGCTCGGGCAAGACCACCACCTCCCGCATCCTGACCACCCTGCTCACCCCCGACGCCGGCCGGGTCCTCATCGACGGCATCGACGCGGTCAAGGAACCCCAGCGGGTACGGCCCCTGATCGGCATGGCCGGCCAGTACGCCGCCGTCGACCCCAACCTCACCGGCCGCGAGAACCTGATCATGGTGGGCCGTCTGGCCTCCCTGCCGCGCTTCACCGCCCGCCGGCGCGCGGTGGAACTCCTGGAGCAGTTCCGCCTCACCGAGATCGCCGACCGGCCCAGCCGCACCTACTCCGGCGGCCAGCGCCGCCGCTTCGACCTGGCCGCCGCCCTGGTCCACCGGCCCAGGATCCTCTTCTTCGACGAGCCGACCACTGGCCTGGACCCGCGCAGCCGCCGCGACCTGTGGGCGGTCCTGGAGCAGCTGGTCGCCGACGGCACCACCATCCTGCTCACCACCCAGTACCTGGAAGAGGCCGACCACCTCGCCGACCAGCTCGTCGTGCTGGACCGCGGCCGCATCATCGCCCAGGGCACCCCCGCCCAGCTCAAGGCCGACCTCGGCGCGTCCGTGGTCGTCGCCCGCTTCGCCGACGAGGCCACCGCCACCCGCGCGGCCGACCTGCTGGCGCCCGCCCACCGGGCCACCCGCCGCGGCGAGAGCGTGGAGATCCCCATCGGCGCCGACACCGGCGCCGCGATGAACGTCCTGGGCGCCCTGCAGAGCGGCGGCCTGGCCCCGCTCGGCTTCGTCCTGCGCGAACCCAGCCTCGACGACGTCTTCCTCGCCCTGACCGGCCGCTCCACCACCCAGGCCCCCGACCCGAAGGAGGCGGCACAGCGATGAGCGCCACCCTCGACACCCCCCGCGCCCGGGCGACGGCCCTGAGCAACGCCGCCACCATCACCTGGCGCAACCTGCTGGGCTACATCCGCGTCCCGCAGGCCATCTTCTTCGCCAGCCTGCAGCCCGTCATGTTCGTGCTGCTGTTCCGCTACGTCTTCGGCGGCGCCATCACCCACGCCCTGCCCGACGGCGTCACCTACGCCGACTACATGATGCCCGGCGCCTACACCATCGGCCTCGCCTTCGGCGCCACCGCCACCGCCGTCGGCCTGGCCGCCGACCTCAAGAGCGGCCTGCTGGAACGCTTCCGCGCCCTGCCCATGGCCCGCTCCGCGGTGCTCGCCGGACGCACCGGCGCCGACTTCTGCCGCAACGTGTTCGTGTTCGTGTGGATGACCGGCCTGGGCTACCTCGTGGGATTCCGCATCCACACCGGCCTGCTGCGCTACCTGGCCGCGGGCCTGCTGGTGCTGGCGTTCGCGTTCGCCATGTCCTGGGTGTTCTGCCTGGTCGGACTCCTCGCCTCGAGCCCGGAGACCGCCAACATCGTCGCCTTCCCGGTGCTGTTCCCCCTCGGCTTCGTCTCCTCCGCGCTGGTGCCCACCTCCACCATGCCCGGCCCGCTGGAGGCCTTCGCCGCCCACCAGCCCGTCAGCTACACCGCCGACGCGGTACGGGCCCTGCTGTTCGGCGGCCCGACCGCCACCAGCGTCATCGGCTCCCTCGCCTGGAGCGCCGGCATCCTCGCCGTGTTCGCGCCGCTGGCCGTGCGCCGCTACCGCCAGGCCACCCCCAGCTGACCCCGCCCGGCCCCGGCCGAACAAATCGAAAAATGCGGCACGGGCGAAAACCGAAGGGGAAATACCGGCGGGGCACAGAACCACGATCCGACGAGTCGGCACCGTCCACTCGGCGGCCACTCGCCGGGTGCTGGAAAGCCACTCGAGAAACGGTCAAGTGCCGGTTGTCGTCAGCCCTTTCAGGGCGGAAACTACTGCAGTGCGTCCCACGGCATTCGGATATCCGCATGCCGGGCTGTGGCGGCATCACATTCCGAGCGCCGGCACCCGATGCCGCGGGCGGCACTGTCTTCATACGGGAGAGCGGAAAGTGAAAACTCGCGCGATAGTCGTCGGCGCCGGACCGGTCGGACTGATGCTCGCCGGAGAGATCCGGCTCGGCGGCGCGGACGTCGTCGTCTACGACAAACTGCCCGCCCCCTCCGGGGAATCACGTGCACTCGGCTTCACCAAACGCGTCGCCGAAGTACTCGACCAGCGCGGACTGCTCACCCGCCTCGGCACCTTCCGCTGGGGCCGGAAAGGCCACTTCGGCGGCGTCGGAATCGACCTCGACCAGCTCGACGACGACCACCACGGCGTCCTCGGACTGCCTCAGTCCCGCACCGAGGAAGTCCTGGCCGGCTGGCTCGCCGAACTCGGCGTGCCCGTCCACCGCGGCTTCGAGGCGACCGGCTTCACCGAGAGCGCCGACGGCGTCGACGTCGTCTTCGACACCTCCGACGGCCCCCACCACGACCACGCCACCTACCTCATCGGCTGCGACGGCGGCCACAGCACCGTCCGCGCCCTGGCCGGCATCCCGGCACCGGGCTGGGAATCCACCCGCGGGATGTACATGGCCGACGTCACCGGCATCGACGTCCGCCCCCGGCCCACCGGCGAATACGTCAGCGGCGGCCACATGGTCCTGGCCGTCGGCCTGGGCGACGGCTACCACCGCATCCTCATGCACGACGGCAGCCTGCCGCCCCACCCCGACACCGCCACCCTGACCTACACCGACATCGCCGACACCTGGCAGCGCCTGACCGGTGAATCCATCCACCACGGCAGCGCCCGCTGGATGGCCGCCTTCCCCAACGGCGCAGCCCTGGCCGCCACCTACCGGCGCGGACGGGTCCTGCTGGCCGGCGACGCCGCCCACGACACGCCCCCGCTGGCCGGCTGGGGGATGAGCACCGGCATCCAGGACGCCGTCAACCTCGGCTGGAAACTGGCCGCCGTCCTCACCGGCGCCGCCCCCGACAGCCTCCTGGACACCTACCACAGCGAACGCCACCCGCTGGGCGAGCAGCTGATGCGCAACACGCACGCCGCGACCCTGCTCTACCTCAGCGGCGAGGAACTGGACCCGCTGCGCGCCGTCATCCGCGAACTGGTCACCGACCCCGCCGCCGCCGGCCACTTCGCCGGCCAGGTCAGCGGCCTGGGCGTGCGCTACGACATGGGAGCGGGCGAGCACCCCATGCTCGGCGCCCGCCTCTCACCCGACCGGGAACTCGACCGCGACGGCGACACACCCGTGCGCGTCGCCGACCTGCTCACCACGGGCCGCGGCCTGCTCATCACCCCCACCCCTCCCGACGCCGCAACCCGCGCCCTGGCCGAGGGCTGGGCGGGGCGCATCGACACCGTCACCGGCACCTGGACCCCCAAGGACACGCGCGCGGCCGGCCCCACCCCGCCGGAAGCGGTCCTGGTGCGCCCCGACGGCTACATCGCCTGGGCCGGCTCCGGCCCCCTGGCCGAGGCGCTTCAGCGCTGGTTCGGCCCGGCCCGCACCCCCGCGAGCGTGTGAACCCCGGCCGCCCGCCCGGGCGGCCGACATCCGATGTCCGAGCACCCGCAGGGACTCTCCCTGCACCCGCAGGAATCTTCCTGCACTGGACGCAGGACACCCCTGCACTCGAAACGAGGAGACACAGCAGCGATGACCTCACCCATCCTGGTCACCGGTGGCACGGGCAACCTGGGCAGCCACGTCGTGCCCCTGCTGCGGGCGGCCGGCCACGACGTCCGCATCCTGAGCCGGCACAGCCACCCGGCCAAGCCCGGCATCGAGTACGTCGCCGTCGACCTGCTCAAGGGCGAGGGCATCGAGCCCGCCCTCAAGGGCGTCGAGACGATCCTGCACCTGGCAGGCGGCCCCAAGGGCGACGACAAGGCCACCGAGAACCTGGTGCGCGCCGCCCAGCAGGCCGGCGGCATCAAGCACTTCGTGCACATCTCCGTGATCGGCACCGACACCATGCCGCTGGGCTGGTTCAAGGTCCAGCTCGGCGCCGAGCGCGCCGTCATCGACTCCGGGATCCCCTGGACCATCCTGCGCGCGGCCCAGTTCCACGACATCGTCTTCACGATGGCGGAGAAGATGGCCAAGATGCCCGTCATCCCCGTCCCCGGCGGCCTGCAGTTCCAGCCCGTCGACCTGCGCGAAGTCGCCGCCCGGCTGGTCGAGCTGACGCTGGGACAGCCCGCCGGCCTGGTCCGCGACCTGGCAGGCCCCAAGGTCTACCCGCTGGGCGACCTGCTGCGCAGCTACCTGCAGGCCCGCGGCAAGCGCCGCCCGCTGATGCCGATGCGGATGCCCGGAAAGGCCGGCAAGGCCTACCGCGCGGGCGAGAACCTCGCCCTGGACGGCAACGACGTCGGCCGGCGCACCTGGGAGGACTTCCTCGCCGAACGCGTCGCCTGACCCGCCCACCCCACGCCAGGACCCGCACACCCCCCGGGGGGGTGCGGGCCCGGGCGCGCGGCGAAGCCCACCGGCGGCGCCCACCCGGGAAGGCACCCCCGTGCGCAGCCACCTCACGCCGCGCACCCTCAGGGTCGAGCACCGAACCGGCCGGATGCTCCAGGACGTGTCCGGCCGATCATGTGACTACTTCGTGCCGAGCTCGCTGATGTGGGACGGCAAGGCCTACAGAAACGGCGCCGTCCGCGCATACCTGCGGCGACGCGGAATCCGGCACACGATCCCGGAGAAGACCGACAGCCAGGCCGCCCGCCTGCGCAAAAGGCTCACGCGGCGGACGGCCGGCCGGCTTCGACGAGGACCGCTTCAAGAAGCGCAACACTGTCGAACGAGCGATCAACCGCCTAGAAACAGCAGCGGGCCGTCGCCACCCGCTATGACGAGCGCGGCGACGTCCACCTCGGCACCGCGACCGCGGCAGCCCTCACCAGCCGGCTACGAACTTGATCGGCCGGACGAGTCCTAGCTGTCCAAGATGTGCCAGCGCCCGGGCGTGCGGGGCCGGAACCGCAGCGTGTTGCCCTCGGTGATGAGTGCACTTCCGTTCAGGTCCCGCTTCTGCCGGATCTCGTACCAGTCGCCCTTGTCGACGAAGGTGATCGGGTCGTACTTGCTGGAGTAGGGATGCACCCACCCGTCCTTGGAGTCGAGGTAGTAGCCCGTGTAGTCGCCCCGCGTGATCTGGAGGTAACCGCCCCAGTTCCCATCTTCCTCCCAGCCGTCGACGAGCTTCACCCGGAGCCGGGACCCGTCGTCGGCATCTCCGACGATCAGTGAGCTTCCTGAGTGCCGCACCATGTTCTTGGGGCTGAGGTTCACGTGACCGAGCATGAACTCCCCCGTGCGCATGCGTCCCATGACCATTCTCCTCTTCGCGATGATCAAGCCGTCTGCTGCCTGCCCGGCGGAACGACGAGCATGCTGTTTCGCCCCCGCGAGCACCCTTTCGAGGGAGCCGGTTCCGGTCACGCCGTCGCCGCTCGACAGAGCGGCCAGGAGGCGGCATGGGGCCCCACGTCCGTCAGGACGCCGGCCGGGGCACGCGTCGTACATGGCCCGATACGCCTCGAACGCGGCATCGTCGGTACAGGCGCCGTCAGCGCCGCAACCCTCGGCACAAGGCTCCGCGCATGATCGCCCGGACAGTCCCTAGGTGTCCGGTGCGATGAGGCGGCGCCGGTAGTGCGTGCCGGGACGGTCCCCGATGGTGATGTCCCCGGTGGCGGTGAACTTGTTGCGGGCCAGCACCGCCCGGGAGGCGGGGTTGTCCCAGGTGGCGCGCGCGGTCAGCGACGTCAGCCCGTAGTCCGCCGCCGCCAGCCGGCACACCTCGGCGACCGCGGCCGTGGCCACCCCCCGGCCCGCCGCGCTCTGCCCGATGCGGTAGCCCAGTTCGGCGCCGGCGCCGGCGACGTCCACGAGGTTGACCCGGCCCAGCAGGCCGCCCCGCTCGTCCACCACCAGGTGGAAGTGGCAGACGCCGGCGTCCTGCTCGTCGAGCAGCGCGCGCAGACGCGCGGCGAACTCGGTGAAGTAGCCGTCCCCGCGGTCGGGCACGCTCCGGGCGAAGTAGGCGCGGTTGTCCCGCTCGAACGCCAGCAGCGCCGGCGCATGGTCGGCCCGCAGCCGCTCCAGCCTCATCATGGGCGCCAGCGTAGGGACGGCCCGCGGGGGAGAACAGCCCATTTTCCGGAGGGGGCCCGGCCCCGTGCGGCCCCGGGACCCGATCCGCCCGCCCGGCCCCCGTCGCGCGGGCCTGGCCCGGGACCGGCACCCGGTGGAGGTGCCGGGGTTCCCATGCCGGCGCGGATGTCGGCCCCGGACCAGAACAGCCGCGTACCCGCATCAGGGGCGCCGATACGGTCATTGTGTGCAAAAGGCGTGAGAGTGACCGGGATGTATGCGGCAGGACGAGCGGGACGCAAGGGCACCGCAGGGGCAGCACATACGGGTGGGGGGGGGGGGGGGAAGCGGGGCGTGCCCCCCCCCCCGCTTCCTGGCCGCGTCCCCTCCCACCACCTGCAAC
>NZ_JBVHPY010000042.1:0-31199 GCF_055567695.1 Streptomyces sp. NPDC026417 | reverse complement strand
CGGTGCTTTCCAGGTTCCCGCTCTCGCGTTTCCCTTTCCGGCGGTTCCGACTCTATCAGATCCTTTCGGGCCTGATTCCCAGTCAGCGGGGCTTGCCTTCGCGGCTGTTGGGCCGTTCCGACGTCCCAAACTTTAGCGGATCCGTCCGGCGGTTCCTAATCGGAGGTGCCGGCCCCAATTCGAATGGAATTCGGGCACGCCGAATTCAACCCGGTAGGGAGATCGTGCTGGTGGTTGGGTGCCGCTTGAGCGGCGGAGGTGCTGTCGAAGAACCGTTACGGCTCCGTGGCAACTCGAAGAACCTTACGGATGCGGCAAGGTGATGTCAACAGCCTCTGTCAAGATCTTTTAGATGGGGCCCAAGGGCCCCGGCCCGCGGGGCGGGTGATCCCTCAGTCGAGGTCGGTGAGACGGCCGCCGGCGTCCGGCTGAGCGTCCTCAACTCTGCGCAGCAGGCGGGTGAGCACCTCGCCCAGGACGCCGCGCTCGTCGGCCGACAGGTCCTGGAGGAGATCCTCCTCGAAGACCGTGGCCAGACGCATCGCCTCAAGCCACTTCTCGCGGCCCTCGCCGGTCAGCTCCACGATGACACGCACGCGGTTCGACTCGTCCCGCTCCCTGGTGACCAGTCCCTCCGTGACCATGCGGTCGATCCGGTGGGTCATCGCAGCCGGGGTGAGGCCGAGCCGCTTGGCGAGGTCGCTCGGACCCAGGCGGTAGGGAGCGCCGGACAGCACGAGCGCCTTCAGGACCTCCCACTCGGCGTTGCTGATGCCGAGGGTGGCGGTCTGCCGGCCGTAGGCGACGTTCATGCGGCGGTTGAGCCGGCCGAGCGCCGAGACGATCTTCTCGACCTGAGGGTCGAGGTCGCGGAACTCGCGCTGATACGCCGCGATCTGCTCTTCGAGGGTCGGCTCGCTGGCGCCGACGCCGGGGATGTCGCCCATGGGCGCAGTATGGCACGCCGTCGCTTGGCTTCGAAGTCCTTCGAGGTGTACAGTTTAGCTTCGAACTTTAGCTCTGAAGTCTTCAGGGCTAACTCCTCAGATGTCTCCTCAGGACCGGCCCCCCGCTCGGGTGCCGGCCGGTCCGCGTTCCAAGGCAGGTGAAAGTGACCAGGGCGATGGGCGCAGCGATGCGCCGGATCCACGTCGGCAACGCACTCAGCGCGTTCGGGCTCGGCTTCACGGTTCCGTACCTCTACGTCTATGTGGCGCAGGTGCGGGGCCTGGGGGCCATGACGGCGGGACTCGTGCTCGCCGTCTTCGCCGTGGCCGCGCTCGTCGTGCTTCCGTTCGCCGGACGGGCCATCGTCCGGCGCGGTCCTCGGCCGGTCCTCGTCGCCGCCCTGCTCACCGCCGCCCTCGGGTCCCTGAGCCTCGGGCTCGCGGGCAGTGCGACGGCCGTCCTGCTGTCGGCGGCGGCGCTGGGCACCGGCCAGGCGGTCATGCAGCCGGCGCTGGCCACGATGATCGTGGACTGCTCGACGGCGGACACCCGCTCGCGTGCCTTCGCGATGCAGTTCTTCCTGCAGAACCTCGGGCTCGGCGTCGGCGGCCTGATCGGCGGCCATCTCGTAGACGCCACGCGGGTGGACTCCTTCACTCTGCTGTTCGCGATCGAGGCGGCGATGTTCCTGCTGCTCGCCGTGATCATGACGACGGTGCGGATGCCGCACGCGCCGAAGGTCGAGGACGCCCCGAGGGCCAGGGGCGGCAGCTGGAAGCAGCTGCTCGGCAACCGGGCCATGGTGCAGCTGTGCGTCCTGGGGTTCGTGCTGTTCTTCGCCTGCTACGGCCAGTTCGAGTCGGGGCTGAGCGCCTACGGCGTGGAAGCGGCCGGCATCTCCACCTCCGCCCTCGGCACCGCGCTGGCCGCGAACACCGCGATGATCGTCGTCGCGCAGTTCGCGGTGCTGCGGTTCGTCGAGCGCCGGAAGCGGTCGCGGGTGATCGCCGCGGTCGGGCTCATCTGGGCCCTGGCGTGGGTCGTGGCCGGGTACGCGGGCCTGGGGCACGGCAGCAAGACCATGGCGGCCGCGGCGTTCGTCTCGACGTACGCGCTCTTCGGGCTCGGTGAGGCGATGCTGTCGCCGACGGTGGCGCCGCTGGTGGCCGACCTGGCCCCGACGGGCATGGCGGGCCAGTACAACTCCGCCTTCGCCCTGGTGAAGCAGCTCGCGCTGGCCGTCGGCCCGGCGGTGGGCGGCCCGATGGGCGCGTCGCTGCACGCGCCGTACATCGTGACGTTCCTGCTGTTCTCGCTCGGCATCACCTATCTGGCGATCCGGCTCGGACGGCAGCTCACCCCCGTGCAGAACCAGCCGTCGCTCGCCCGGAGCCGGATCGTGGCCCAGGGCGGCGCTCCCGCGGAGCCCGCACGCTCCAGCGCCTGACGCGCCGGGCCGTCAGGCGCCCTCGCGCGGCAGGGCGAACTCGCACCACACCGCCTTGCCGCCACCCGGCGTGCGCCGGGACCCCCAGCCGGAGGCGATGGTGGCGACGATGGCGATGCCGCGTCCCGCCTCGTCGCCGGGCTCGGCCCGGCGGCGCCGGGGCAGGTGGTCGTCGCCGTCGGTGACCTCGATGATCAGCCGGCGGTCGGTGCGGCGCAGCCGCAGCCGCATCGGCGGGGTGCCGTGCTGCAGCGAGTTCGCGACGAGTTCGCTGGCGGCCAGTACACCGAGGTCGTGCAGCTCGCGCGGGAAGCGCCAGCTGGTCAGCACGCCGGAGGCGAAGGCACGCGCGCGGGGGGTGGCCTCCACCCCGCCCAGCAGTTCCAGGGCCGCGTTGCGGAAGAGCTCGCTGTCCGGGCCCGTGCGGGCCGGGTGCTGGAGGACGAGGACGGCCACGTCGTCGTCGTGGTCCGCCGTCACCCCCGCCGAGCGCACCAGCCGATCGCAGACGACCTGGGGGGTGCCGGTGGCTCCGGCCAGCGCGCGCTCCAGGGCGGCGATCCCCTCGTCGAGGTCCTCGTTGCGCCGCTCCACCAGGCCGTCCGTGTAGAGGACGGCCGTCGAACCGGGGCCGAGCGGGACCGTGCCCGAGGCGTGCATCCAGCCGCCCGTGCCGAGCGGGGGCCCGGTGGGCTCGTCCGCGCGCAGCACGGTGCCGCTCTCGTCGCGGACGAGGATCGGGAGGTGGCCCGCCGACGCGTACACGAGCCGGCCCTCGTTGGGGTCGTGGATGGCGTACACGCAGGTGGCGATCTGGTTGGCGTCGATCTCGGTGGCCAGGCCGTCCAGGAGCTGGAGCACCTCGTGCGGGGGCAGGTCGAGGCGGGCGTACGCACGGACCGCCGTACGGAGCTGCCCCATGACGGCCGCCGCGCGGACCCCGCGGCCCATGACGTCGCCGATGACCAGGGCGGTGCGGCCGCCGCCGAGGGTGATGACGTCGTACCAGTCGCCGCCGACCGCGGCCTCCGTCCCACCGGGGTGGTAGGTGGCCGCGACGCGCAGGTCGTCCGGCTCCTCCAGCTCCTGGGGCAGCAGGGAGCGCTGGAGGGTGACCGCGGTCTCGCGCTGCCGGCGCTCACTGGCACGCAGCCGCTCGGCGGCCTCGGCGTGGTCGGTGACGTCGGTGGCGAAGATCAGCACGCCGCCGCCCCGGCCCTCGTCGTCGGGCGTGTCCACGGGCGTGCAGGTGAAGGTGTACGAACGGCCGTCGGGTGTCCTGCGGGACTTGACCGTGCGCGGCTTCGCGCTGCGCAGCACCTGGTCGAGGAGGGGCAGGAGCCCGAGCCCGTCCAGTTCCGGCAGGGCCACCCGGGCGGGCTCGCCGAGGGGGCGGACACCGAAGGCCGCCACGTACGCGTCGTTCACGTACGCGATGCGGTGGTCGGGGCCGTGCACCAGGGCCACCAGAGCCGGGACGCGGTCGAGGACCTCGCGCACCGGCAGCACGTCGACCGCGGGCACGCGCGGCACCTCGTCGGTCAGTTGCTCGCCGCGGGCCGCGGGCACGGATCCGTCGCCCCGCCGGTCATGGGTGACCGGATGGTCGCCGCGCGCCGCGGCGCGGCGCTGCGTTCCGGGGAGTCGGGCGCTCCAGCGCGTGAAGTTCACGAGTCCTTGCCTCGGGTTCATGCCCCCGGTCGGCACGGTCGGCCGGGGGTCCGGGGGTCTCCCCCGGGGAATACAGCACGTGGGAAAAAGCGTCGTGGGTCCGAAGAGCGGGCGGCGGGTCCCGCCCGGTCGTGGACCAGTCTGGCCGACCGGACCGACATCCGTCAGACGCGGGCCCCGCCGGGGCAGTTCCCGGGTCGGATCAGGTCGACCCCTTCGGGTCCCGCGGGGGCTTCCCACCGGCCGCGAGTTCGAACTCGGCACGGGGGTGTTCGAGTGAGCCGAGCGACACGATCTCCCTCTTGAAGAGTCCCGACAGGGTCCATTCGGCCAGGACCCGGGCCTTGCGGTTGAAGGTCGGGACCCGGCTCAGGTGGTAGGCGCGGTGCATGAACCAGGCAGGGTAGCCCTTAAGCTGGCGCCCGTAGACGTGGGCCACGCCCTTGTGCAGCCCGAGCGAGGCGACCGAGCCGACGTACTTGTGGGAGTACGTCTCCAGCTCCTCGCCGCGCAGGGCGTGGGCGATGTTGTCGCCGAGGAGCCTCGCCTGGCGGACCGCGTGCTGCGCGTTCGGTGCGGTCTCGGCGCCCGGCTCGGCGGCGGTGACGTCGGGGACGGCGGCGGCGTCCCCCGCGGCCCACGCGTGGGGGACGCCGTCCACGGTCAGCCGGGGCGTGCACCTCAGCCGCCCGCGCTCGTCCCGCGGCAGGTCGGTGGCGGCGAGCAGGGGGTGCGGCTTCACCCCGGCGGTCCACACGACCGTACGGGTCGGGAAGCGCGCCCCGTCGCTCAGTACGGCGACCCGGTCGGTGCACGTCTCCAGCCGTGTCTCCAGGCGGACGTCGATGTTGCGCCGCCGGAGCTGGGTGACGGTGTAGGTGCCCATCTCCGCGCCGACCTCGGGCAGGATGCGCGAGGAGGCCTCCACGAGGATCCACTTCATGTCCTCGCGCTCGACGTTGTGGTAGTAGCGCGTGGCGTAGCGGGCCATGTCCTCCAGCTCGGCGAGCGCCTCCACACCGGCGTAGCCGCCTCCGACGAAGACGAAGGTCAGGGCGGCGTCGCGGATCGCGGGGTCGCGGGTGGAGGACGCGATGTCCATCTGCTCGATGACGTGGTTGCGCAGGCCGATGGCCTCCTCGACGGTCTTGAAGCCGATGCCGTGGTCGGCGAGGCCGGGGACCGGGAGGGTGCGCGAGACGGAGCCGGGCGCGAGGACCAGTTCGTCGTAGGTCATGCGCTCCACGTGCGCGCCCCGCTCCTCGGTGGCCGGCGTGGTGAAGGTCGCGGTGCGCGCGGCGTGGTCGATCGACTCGACCTCGCCGACGACGACCCGGCACCGGTCGAGGACCCGGCGCAGCGGCACGACGACGTGGCGCGGCGAGATGGAGCCGGCGGCCGCCTCCGGCAGGAACGGCTGATACGTCATATAGGGGTCGGGGGAGACCACGACGATCTCGGCGTCGCCCCGCCTGAGCTCCGGTTTCAGCTTCCGCTGCAGTTGCAGCGCGGTGTACAGCCCCACGTAGCCGCCACCGACGATGAGAATGCGTGCACTCTTCCGGGGTTCGGGGGTCGTCCCCTGATTGATCTCAGCCGTCACCATCCCATGACGCACCCGGCGCCTTCGTTTGTCCACAGGCCCGGCAATTTGTGTGACCCGCCGTCGCCGCCGCGCACGGTTGGCCGATTTGCCGGAGTACGCGGAAGACTCGCAGCTCAACAGGTGCGTACAGGGGGACGGCAGGGGGCGCAATCGGGAGGTATCCGACCCGTGGTCCGATCGGGGGGCGCTCCGTGCGGAACCTGCCCCTTCTGAATTGACCCCCTCTCAACTATGTTCGTGTGTCGACGGGGTGCAGGGGGATGTGCTCGACGGGTCCGCAGGGGCGGATCCGTGCAACACGCTCGTTCCACACGCTCCGGCTGCCAATGGCGGGGAGAGTCTCCGGGGGGAGACGTCATTACCGGGGGAACGCTTATGCACATTCAGGACTCTCATTGGTCGGCCGCGTCTGCCATCGCACCAGGTGGCGCGCTCGGCACGGCAAGCAGCAACGGACGTGGTCCGGGGGACAGTTCCCGCACCACCCCGTTGCGCGTGGACGCACAGCGCAACCTGGAACACGTACTGCGCGCGGCGCGCGAGGTCTTCGGCGAGCTGGGGTACGGCGCGCCGATGGAGGACGTGGCGCGGCGCGCCCGGGTGGGTGTCGGCACGGTGTACCGGCGCTTCCCGAGCAAGGACGTCCTGGTGCGCCGGATAGCCGAGGAGGAGACCTCCCGGCTGACCGACCAGGCGCGCTCGGCGCTCGGTCAGGAGGACGAGCCGTGGTCGGCACTCTCGCGCTTCCTGCGGACGTCGGTGGCCTCGGGTGCCGGGCGGCTGCTGCCGCCGCAGGTGCTGCGGGTGGGTGTCGCCGACGAGGGCGCCGAGGGCGTCCTCGTGGACGAGGCCCGGGTGCCGCAGCAGCGGACCCAGCCGGCCACCGAGCTGCGGCTGGTGGACGACACGCCTGCCGATCTGGCCGAGGACGCGGGCGCGGCAGCGCTGCTCGAGGTCGTCGGTCAGCTCGTGGAACGGGCCCGTGCGGCGGGCGAGCTGCGGGCGGACGTGACCGTGGCGGACGTCCTGCTGGTCATCGCCACGGCGGCGCCCTCGCTGCCGGACGCCGCCCAGCAGGCCGCGGCCTCGGCCCGGCTGCTGGACATCCTGCTGGAGGGACTGCGGTCCCGTCCGCTGTAGGAAGCCCGCCGTCGTACGAACGTGCCGGTCGCGCCCGTTCCGCCCCGCCCGGGGCGGGCCGGGCCGGCCGGCAACGTGCTTGTGCGCGGGGCCGGTTGACGGGCAGGGGTCGAGGGAGCCTTCCCCGATCGGGTGAGCGCTAGTACTGCCGTACGGAAAGTCCCCACGGACGAGTGGTTGGTCCGTCCTGCCCGGTCCGCCACGGGCCCCTTGTGCCACGCTTTCCCGGTTATCCGGGTCCGAGTGTGCAGGCGGGGGCAGTCCGCGATGAGTGGTGACGGGCGAAGCGGGTCACCCGGCGACGGGGGCCCCGCCGCCGAGGGGAGCGCGGAGACCGAGGGGCCGGTCCCCCACCAGGTGCCCGGCCGGGGCGGGCGCACCGGCGGCGGCCACGCGGACGCCGTCGAGGCCGAGGGCCCGCCGCCCAGCGTGCCCCCGCAGCGCGAGTGGCGGGAGGGCGGCTTGCTGCCGCCCCCGTTCGACGCGCCGCCGTCCGACGCCGACCTGATCGAGCGCATGCGCGCGGGCGACGACACGGCGTACGAAGACCTCTATCGCCGGCACGCCGACGCCGTGCGCCGCTACGCGCGCACCTGCTGCCGGGACGGGCACACCGCGGACGACCTCACCGCCGAGGTGTTCGCCCGCATGCTCCAGGCGGTACGCGGCGGCAGCGGCCCGGAGCACGCCGTGCGCGCGTATCTGCTCACCACCGTCCGCCGGGTCGCCGCGCACTGGACGAAGACGGCCAGACGCGAGCAACTGGTCGACGACTTCGCGGTGTTCGCCGCCCAGGCCGCCCGCAGTCCCGAGGTCTCCGACGACGACACGCTCGACCTCGGCGCGGACGTGCTGGCGATGCACGAGGCCGAGCGGTCCATGGCCATGCAGGCCTTCCGGTCGCTGCCCGAACGGTGGCAGGCCGTGCTCTGGCACACCGAGGTCGAGGACGAGTCGCCCAGCGAGGTCGCGACGCTGTTCGGGCTCGACGCGAACGGCACCCGCGTGCTCGCCAGCCGGGCCCGCGAGGGCCTCAAACAGGCCTACCTCCAGGCACACGTCAGCACCACGCTCATCGCGGACGAGGAGTGCGCGCGCTACGCGGACCGGCTCGGCGCCTTCGCCCGCGGAGGCCTGCGCACCCGCGCCGAACGGGGGCTGCGCAAGCACCTGGAGGAATGCGTCAAGTGCCGCCTGGCAGCCGGCCAGATCAAGGAGGTGGCGAGCGGCATCCCGGCGGTCGTGCCGGTCGCCGTCATCGGCTGGTTCGGAGCCGCCGGGTACGCGAAGGCGGTCGCGATCGTCGCCGGTGGCACGGGAGTCGGCGCCGCGGGTGCGGCGGCCGCGGGTGCGGCGGCCGCGGCGGGCGGGGGTTCCGGTGGGGCCGGCGGCGGGGCGGCCGCCGAGGGGCTCGGTGCGCCGGCGAAGGCGGCCGTCGCGGCGGGAGTCGTCGCGGTCGCCGCGGCGGCGGTGGCCCTCGCGCTGGTGGGCGACGACAGTCCCGCCAGGAAGCCGGGAGCCCGGCCCGGCACGTCCCACGCGGTCGAGTCGCAGGCGCCGCCGCCCTCCCCGAGGCCGCCGGGAACGGCACCCGCCCGGCCGCCCGTACGACCGGCCGGTGCCCCGACGCCGACGCCCACCCCGCCCCCGAGCCCGGATCCGGTGCCCACCGAGGCGAAGCCCCGGCCGTCCCCGGCACCCACTCGGGCGAAACCGAAACCGAAACCGCCGGCGCCTCCCCGGCCCGCGCCCGAGCCGACACCTCCCCCGGCACCCGCTCCGGCCGTCTACGCGTGGAACGAGCTGCGCTACGGCCTCACCGGCGACGGCACCGAGCCCGAGATGCGCCTCGGCGAGAGCAGCTGGGTGTGGCAGCGGTGGGGCGTCTCGGTCGGCGGGCGGGAGTACGCGCGGGGGGTGACGGTGCACGGCCGCTCCTCGGTCACCGTCGATCTCAACCGCGACTGCACGGCGTACGACGCGGTGGTCGGTGTCGACGACATGACGCTCGGGCTCGGGAAGGTGCGGTTCTCCGTGTACGCCGACGGGGCCCGGCTCTGGCGGTCCCCGCTGATCGCCGGCGGCGACGGCGCGGTCCCCGTCCATGTGGACCTCACCGGACGGCGGACGGTACGGCTCGTCGTCGACCCCGACTCCTCCTTCGACGCGGTGGCCCTGGCGGACTGGGCGGACTCGGAGTTCAGGTGCCGGTGAGGGCACCCGCGGCCGGCCCGGGGAGTGACGCGAGGCCCGTCACCGGCCGCCGTCCAGGGCCTCCTTCAGGGTCCGCAGGACGTCGTCCGGGGTGAAGCCCGAGCCACGGCCTCGCTCGGACTCGAAGCGGGTCCGGCCCAGGGAGACGAGAGCGTCGGCCTCGATGCGCTCGGCGTGGCCGCGCTCCGGCATCGGGCGGGGATGGCCGCCCCGCCAGCGTTCGGCGGCGGCGAACAGGCGGACCGCGCGGGGAAGGTCCCCCGTCTCGGCGACCAGCCGCGCCGCGTTGTCGACGAAGGTGGCCGTCAGCCACTCCGCGCACCGCGCGTCCACGGCCTCCCGCAGGGTGTCGGCCAGCTTCACCAGTCCCTGCTCCGGGCTCGTCTCGGCGGCCGTGACCAGCGCGTCGACGTGACCGAGGGCGGCGAGGAACTGCGGCGGCGGGGTCCCCCGGCCGGTCTCCGCGCGTGCCGCCTCGAACGCCTCGCGCGCCGCCCTGACCTCGCCGTCCTCCAGTGCCATGTGGGCGCGCAGCACCAGGATGAAGGCTCGGGAGTCGGTCACCCCGTGCAGGTCGGCCGCCGCACTCGCCTCGTCGAGGGCGGCGAGCGCCTCGGTGCGCTCGCCGGCCCGCCAGGCGATCTCGGCGATCCGGGCCATGAGGAACGGCGTCTCCACGTGCGCGCCCACCTCGTGGGCGAGCCGCAGCGCCTCGTCGAACTCGCCCTTCGCCTCCTCGTGGCGGCCCCGGGCCATCGCCGTCTCACCGGCCGCGCTGCACACCTGGGCGCGCATCCAGCGGTCGCCGACGCGACGGCTGAGGGTGCGCAGTTCGGCGAGGTCGCCGTCGACGTCGAGCAGCCCGCCCGGTGAGTCGACGACCGTGTGCGTACGGAACATCAGGGTGACGCCGATCTCCCAGTCGCCCCCGTAGGCACGGCAGTTCGCGACGGCGGAGTCCATGGCGGGCCGCAGGTCGGCCGAGGTGCCCGCGAAGTAGGCGGCGATCGGCCAAACGAGGCCCGGCATCGACGCCGCGTGCGGGCCTCCCTTCTCGAAGTGCTGGTGCACCCGCCGGATGTACGCGTCGGTGAGCCGGGTCCGCAGTGCCTCCAGGGGCTGCGCCTCCACGACCAGGAACAGCTCCTGCATCCGCATCCGCATCCGCGTCCCGTGCCGCGGATCGCTCTCCTCGGCGCCGGTGTCCCGGAGATACGCCCCGACGGGGTCGGCGGTGGCCAGCTCGGCGAGGAGGTCGTCGCCGCGGGCGTTCGAACCGGCGTCCAGGACGACGCCCAGGCGCAGGACGCGTTCGGTCCACTCGGCGCCCTCGCGGCGGTGGTTGCGCAGCCACCAGAACCAGCCCATGGCGAGGACCAGGGCGCCGGCCTCCTCCTCGTCGCCGGCCAGGAGCGCTCGCCGCAGGGCGGCCCGGATGTTGTCGAGTTCGGTCTCCAGGCGCCGGATCCAGGGCAGTTGCCCGCCGGACCGCAGCTCGGGCTCGGCCTCCTCCACGAGCGCCCGCACCCATGCCCGGTGGCGGCGCTCGGCGGCGGCCCGCAGGCCGGGCACCTCGCCCACGCGCTCGTCGGCGTACTCGTGGATCGTCTCCAGCATCCGGTACCGCATCCCGCCGTCGCCGTCCGCGTGCGGTGTCGCGACGATCAGGGACTTGTCGACGAGCGCGCCGACGAGGTCGGCCACGGGACCGGTGCACACCGCCTCCGCGGCCGCGAGGTCCCAGCCGCCCGCGAACACGGACGCCTCGCACAGCACCGTGCGCTCCCCCTCGTCGAGCAGGTCCCAGGACCAGTCGACGACGGCGCGCAGGGTCTGCTGCCGGGGCAGGACCGTACGGCTGCCCGAGGTCAGCAGCCGGAAGCGGTCGTCCAGCCGGTCGGCGATCTGCCGCGGCGTGAGCATCCGCAGCCGGGCGGCGGCGAGTTCGATGGCCAGCGGCAGCCCGTCGAGCCGGCGGCAGATCTCGTCCACCGCCTCGGGGTCGTGCACGGCGTCCGCGTCGGGACGGACCGCCGTGGCCCGCTCCATGAAGAGCCGGTGGGCGGGATCGGGCGGCAGCGGCTCGACCGGACGGACGGATTCGCCGGGCACGCCGAGGGGTTCGCGGCTGGTGGCGAGGATCGTGAGCCCCGGGCAGTGCGTCAGCAGGGTCTCGGCGAGGTCGGCCGCGGCGCCGATGACGTGCTCGCAGTTGTCGAGGATGAGCAGCAGGGTGCGCGGGGCGCAGTAGTCGACGAGCAGGGCGACCGGATCGGCCTGCGCCGCGACGGTGGACATCTCGTTGGTGATCAGTACGGTCTCGCGCAGTCCGAGAGCGCTGACCACGGCGCCGGGCACGGCCTCCGGCCGCTCCAGCGGGGCCAGCTCGGCCAGCCAGGCCTGCGACAGCCCGGCGGCGGCCTCCTCGGCTAGGCGGGTCTTGCCGGAGCCGCCGGGTCCGGTCAGCGTGACCAGGCGGGCCCTGCGGACCTCCGACCGGATGGCCTCCAGCTCCTGTTCCCTGCCGACGAAGGAGTTCAGCCGCCGCCGGATGTTGCCGCTCGGCGGGCCAGGACGGGCCGGCTCCGGCGGGTCCGGCGCCTCGGCCTCGCCGGCGAGCAGCTCCCGGTGCAGCGCCCGCAGTTCGGGGCCGGGGTCGGTGCCCAGTCCGTCCAGCAGGGCGCGGCGCACCGACTCGTACGCCGCGAGGGCGTCGGCGTGGCGGCCCGCGTCGCGCAGGGCGCGCAGGAGGAGGGCGTGCAGGGGTTCGTCGTAGGGGTGGGCCGCGGTCAGTTCGCGCAGCTCCGGTACGGCGTCGGGGGCGCGGCCGAGGCGCAGGTCGGCGTCGAGTCGGGTGCGCGTCGCCTCCAGGCGCAGGGCCTCCGGGCGGGTCGCCGCGGTGCGGTCGGGGAGGTCGGCGAGGGCGGGGCCGCGCCACAGGGCGAGGGCCTCGCGCAGCTCGCGGGCCGCGGTCACCGCGTCGCCGCGGGCGAGGGCGGCCTTGCCGCTGCGGACCAGGCGCTCGAAGACGAAGAGGTCGACGTCGTCCTCGGCGGCGACGAGCCGGTAGCCGCCGGGCTCCGAGGTGACGGTGTGCCTGCCGAGGGCGCGGCGGAGGCGGCCGACGAGGGCCTGCAGGGCGGCGGGAGCGTCCTGTGGGGGGTCGTCCGCCCAGACCTCGTCGATCAGGGTCTCGGGGGTGGTCGTACGGCCGGGGCGCTGGGCCAGGGCCGTGAGGAGGGCGCGGATGCGGGGGCCGCCCACGGGTACGTGGGTTCCCTGGTCGTCCGCCGCCTGGGTGACGCCCAGGATTCTGTACCGCACCCGCCCATTCTCCCCGCCCGCGCGACCCCACTCCCCCTGACCTCGCACACCCCGCCACTACGCCCCCCGATCCCGACGATCCGGGGGCCCGCGTCTTGGCCTGCGCCAGGGGCGGGACGACGTACCCGCCGCCGACGGGGGCCGTCGGGGGTGGGCCCACTCCCCCTCGTACATCAGCCCCGCCGCCTACGGGGGCGCGCCACCCGGGTGTGCCCACTCCCCCACACCCACCAGCACCCCGCGTCCCGGCCGGCGCCAGAGCCGGGACGGCGAACCCGGCGCCAACGGGGTGCCGCCTGCGCCCACCCGTGCCGCCCCTTGCGGCACGCCTGCCCGCAGCTAGGGCCGCCCGGCCCCCACCCCGCGCCGCCTGCCCGCAGCCGGAGCGACACGCGCCCGCAGCCAGAGCCGACCGGGCGCCACCCCACTCCCCGCACCCCCGCCCGCAGTTGACGACGCACCGCCTGCCCGCAGCGCAATCCGTACGCGCCCGCAGCCGCCAGTGCACGCAAGGGGCCGTGCCGGTACATCACATGCCCGTCGAGACGGGATCACACCCCACCGAGGAACGCTGGTGACGGACGGAGGTGCCAACCGGCGACGGGCGGATGTACCGGCACGGCCCCGACCCACCCACCACCCGCAGCGCACCCGCACCGACAACGCACCCGCACCCGCACCCGCGTCAGCGGCGCCCCGACCCCAACGCCCGCCCCTGCGGAGCAATCCCCGCCGGCACCGCCCGCTGCCGCGCCGGCGTCCCCGTCCAGCACGTCCCCCGGCGCCCCAGCAACCGCCGGAGCCACAGCTCCAGCGACACCAGGTCCGCCAGCCCGTCCAGCGGCAACGGCTCCCCGTCCGCCGCAGCCCGCAGCGCCTTGCGGACCACCCGCGCCTCGACCAGCCCCGCCTCCGCCAGCAGCGGCGTGTCGAACAACGCGATCAACGAGTCGACGGACACCCGCAACCCGGTACGCACGGCCGCCGCCGAGGAGGCGTGCGACGGCGCCCCCCACCCCGGCGGCAGATCACCGACTCCGGCCCCCTCCAGCACCGTACGGAGGATCGCCGCCCGCGCCCCGGGCTGCACCCGCAGCGCCTCCGGAAGCGCCCGGCAGGCGCGCACCACCTGGTTGTCGAGGAACGGCGCGTGCAGCCGCTGGAAGCGGATCTCCGCCGCCTGTTCCAGGATGCGCAGATCGGCCGCGTGCCGAGCCAGCGCCGCCCGCGCCCGGAAGTCACCGGGCCGCTGCCCCGGGCTCACCCCGGGCCGCCCGCCCGCTCCTTGAAGACGAACCGATACTTCAGCGAGGGCCTCCCCGGTCAGCCACCGCGCCGCCGGCCCGGGCCGGGCCCAGGTGAGCGCGGCGAGCGAGGCCCCCACGGCCCCGCCCGGTTCCTCGAACCGCCGGTGCAGCAACCGGTCGGCGAGAACGTCGATCCCGGCCCGGTACGGCGTGCGGGCGAGCTTGCGCGCCGCGCCGTACACGCGCGCCGGCACCATCACCGACCCGTCGGCCTTGGTGAGTGCGGCGACGGGCCGGACCAGATGGCGCCGCTTGCGGTCCATCAGGAGATCCGCCAGCCGCGCGGGATGCGCGTCGAGCACCTGCCGCGCCCCGTACCCCGTGAAGTGGTCGGCACTGCCCGCGGCGAGCCGTGCCCGGTGCCGGGCGGCGGTCACCAGCGACGGGCCCGGCTCGTCGGTGAGCGGTCCGTCGAGATCCGCGTAGGGCAGGACCTCCTCGCCGCCGGCGACCACGACGTGATGCAGCCGGGGATTCGCGGCCAGCGTCCCGGCCCGCTCCAGTTCGGCCTCGCGCCCGCTGACGGCAAGGTCGTTGAAGGTGACGGCGAGCAGCCGCTCCCCGGCACCCGTGCCGTGCCCGAGCACGGTCCCCGGCATCCCGGGAAGCCCGGCCGCGAGGAGCGCCAGGGTCCCCGAGGCGGGCCCGCCCGAGAGGTCGGCGCCGATGCCGGGTACCGGCATGCCGCGCGCCGCGCGCCGTTCGGCAGGCCCCATCCCGGGCACCGGCCCGGGGTCGACGTCGGCCCCGGGGACGTGCCGGGGCGCGGCGAGCCGGGCGCGTACCGCGTCGACGAGGGCGTCCCGTACGGCGTCCACCGTGACGGCGGGGTCGGCGACGGGCGCGGCGACCGCGAGCGAGGCGACCGGCTCGTAACCGGCGATCTCCCGGGCCCCCGCGCGCAGGATGAGCGCGTGCCCCGGCGGGATGCGCCGCACGCCGTCGTACGGCGTGGAGTCGTGCACCGCGGCGGGCACGTCGGGGGCGGCGAGGAGCGCGGCGAGGTGCCCGAAGTCGAGGTTGGCCTCGATGAGGTCGGCGAGGGGCAGCGCGGCGGTGGCGTAGGCCGTGCCGCCCGCCCAGGGGGTGTGGAACACCGGCCGCGCGCCCGCGAGATCGCCGCAGACGGTGACTCGGCGCCCGGCCTGGACGACGGCGGTGTAGCTGCCGGACCAGGCGGTGAGGTGCCGAAGTGCTCCGCCGCGGGCGGCGAAGAGCCCGACGCGCAGTTGCTCGTCGGTGGCGCCGCAGGTGCCGAGCACGGCGATCCGGTTCTGCGCGTCGGCCTTCACGACGCGGACCTCGTCGGGGCGCCAGTCGCCGACCGCCCAGAGCGGATCGGGGTCGCCCCAGAGCAGTTGGGAGCCCACCGGGTGCACGGTCTCGCCGTCGCTTCCGGTGGATCCTGCCGAGCCGATCTCAGAGGCTCTGGCGGCGGTACTGCTCCACCCCACCAACCACCGCATCGCCGCCTCCACAGGCTGTGGACAACCAGTGCACCGTACGAACTGGGCACCATGCTGCCACGAAGCGGGCACGCGGGAAGGCCTGAGGTACTGCTTGCGCCCCCCGGAATGCGCCCCCGTGAACCCGCGACAGCCTCCGGAGGAGCCGCTGCGGGGCGCCGACGGGTGCGTGAGGGAACGTCAGAGTGGTCGTGCGGGAGGCGAGTTGACGGCAACGGGACGGGGCAGCCGACCCGGCGGCGAGCAGCCCCCCGAGAGCGCGGCCGGGAGCGCGGCCCGGGACCGGCCGGGACGCGCGGCGCCGTCCGCCGAGGCGATCGCGACGACGGCCGCCAGGACGCTCGCCGGGGCGGCCGCCAGGGGCGACCGCCAAGGCCCGTCACGAACAGCGATGCGAATGCGCCCCCGATACGCTCCCCAAAGGCACCCTGCGCGCCCTCAAGTGACGTGGTGAGACCGCGTATTGACCTCCAGAGGCACCGTCGAAAATAAGCCAAATCAGCGGTGGATGGCCAAGCGTGCACACGCTCCGTACATGCCCTGCGCACGACACGGCAACGTACAGTCCGGGAGGCGGAGTTCGCCTCCCGGACCGGTCCGCCGCCCGCGGGGATGTAGGCGGCGGTGTCCCCCAGCCCACTGGATCCAGTACAGCGGGCCGACCCACGCGTCCTCCATGGAAGCGCTCCCCGGGTGGCCGGAGAAGAGCGCACGGACAGGCGCACGGCCACACAACGGGAGCACGACGCAACACTCCGTACTGCCGTGCGGACCACAATCCCGCCATCCGGAAGTACGCCCCTTAACGCTTGGGATTGGGCGAACTACGCTGGGTTTACGAATGCCGCGTGGTTATGCCAGCGCGGCAGCCGTCTGTGTCGAGGGGTGGCGCATGTCCAGGGAGCAACGCGGGCCGAACGAAAAACTCGGCACCGTTCTCGCCCTCGCGGGAATCAGCAACGCAGGCCTCGCACGACGCGTCAACGACCTTGGCGCCCAACGCGGCCTGACTCTTCGCTACGACAAGACGTCGGTGGCGCGCTGGGTGTCGAAGGGAATGGTGCCCCAGGGCGCCGCCCCGCACCTCATCGCCGCCGCCATCGGCCAGAAGCTCGGCCGCCCCGTACCGCTCCACGAGATAGGTCTGGCGGACGCGGATCCCGCGCCGGAAGTGGGCCTCGCCTTCCCCCGTGACGTGGGGCAGGCGGTGCGGTCGGCGACGGAGCTGTACCGCCTCGACCTCGCCGGGCGCCGGGCGGGCGGCGGCATCTGGCAGTCGCTCGCCGGCTCCTTCGCGGTGAGCGCCTACGCGACGCCCGCCTCCCGGTGGCTGATAACCCCGGCCGACAGCTCGGTGGCGCGCGACGCGAACCCCGGTGAGGGCTCCGGCGCACCGCTGAAAGTCGGCCACAGCGATGTGCTGAAGCTGCGCGAGGCCGCGGAGGACGCCCGGCGCTGGGACTCCAAGTACGGCGGCGGCGACTGGCGTTCGTCGATGGTGCCCGAATGCTTACGGGTGGAGGCCGCGCCGCTGCTGCTCGGCTCGTACTCGGACGAGGTCGGCCGGGCGCTGTTCGGGGCGAGCGCCGAGCTGACCCGGCTGGCCGGCTGGATGGCCTTCGACACCGGCCAGCAGGAGGCGGCCCAGCGGTACTACATCCAGGCGCTGCGCCTGGCCCGCGCCGCCGCGGACGTGCCGCTGGGCGGCTACGTGCTGGCGTCGATGTCCCTCCAGGCCACCTACCGGGGCTTCGGGGACGAGGGTGTCGACCTCGCCCAGGCCGCCCTGGAGCGCAACCGCGGACTGGCCACCGCCCGCACCATGAGTTTCTTCCGCCTGGTCGAGGCCCGGGCCCACGCGCGCGCGGGTGACGCCCATGCGGCCGGCGGTGCCCTGAAGGCCGCCGAGGGCTGGCTGGAGCGGGCGCGCGACGGCGACGCCGACCCGTCCTGGCTCGGCTTCTACTCGTACGACCGCTTCGCCGCCGACGCGGCCGAGTGCTACCGCGACCTGAAGGCACCGCGCCAGGTCCGCCGCTTCACCGAGCAGGCACTGTCGAAGCCGACCGAGGAGTTCGTGCGCTCGCACGGGCTGCGGCTGGTGGTGTCGGCGGTCGCCGAGCTGGAGTCGGGGAACCTGGACGCGGCCTGCGAGCAGGGCGTACGGGCGGTGGAGGTCGCCGGGCGGATCTCCTCGGCGCGCACCACCGAGTACGTGAAGGACCTGCTGCACCGGCTGGAGCCGTACGGCGACGAGCCGCGGGTGGTCGAGCTGCGGGAGCGGGCACGGCCGCTGCTCATGGCCCCCGCCTAGCGCGAGGACCCCGAGTGCTCCCCCCTCGCCCTTCGCGCGGCGGGGAGCATTCCCGGGTTTGAGGGCATTGTCAGTGGCGCAGTGCACTATCGAAGCCGGGAGGTGATGCGGGTGCGGCAAGGGGTTGCATACGACTGCGACGTGCTGGTGATCGGCGGCGGGATCGTCGGGCTGTCGGCCGCGTATGCGATCACGCGCGCCGCGCCGGGCACGCGGGTGACCGTGCTGGAGAAGGAGCAGGGCCCGGCCCGCCACCAGACGGGGCGCAACAGCGGCGTCATCCACAGCGGGGTGTACTACCGCCCGGACTCCCTGAAGGCGCGGTACGCGGTCCGGGGCGCCGCCGAGATGACGAAGTTCTGCGCGGAGTACGGCATCGCGCACCGCGTCACGGGCAAGCTGATCGTCGCCACCGAGAAGTCCGAGCTCCCCCGCCTGCACGCGCTCGTCCAGCGCGGCCGGGAGAACGGGATCCCGGTCCGCGAGCTCGGCGCCCCCCAGATCGAGGAGTACGAGCCCGAGGTCCGCGGCCTGGCCGCCATCCACGTCGGGACGACGGGCATCTGCGACTTCGTCGGCGTGGCCCGCCGGCTCGCCGAGTCCTCCGGGGCGGAGATCCACTACGGCGCGCGGGTCGAGCGGATCGATCGGCGGCCCGAGCTCGGCGTCGCCGTCCGCACGGCCGACGGCCGGATCGTCCGCGCCCGCGTGCTGGTCAACTGCGCGGGGCTGCACTGCGACGAGATCGCCCGCCTCGCCGGGGACGACCCGGGCATGCGGATCGTCCCCTTCCGCGGGGAGTACTACACGCTGGCGCGGCCGGAGCTGGTGCACGGGCTGGTCTACCCGGTGCCGGACCCGGCGTTCCCGTTCCTCGGTGTGCACCTGACCCGGGGCATCGACGGCAGCGTGCACATCGGCCCGAACGCGGTACCCGCGCTGGCCCGCGAGGGGTACGACTGGGGGACGGTCCGCCCGCGCGAACTGGCGGGGACCCTCGCCTGGCCCGGCTCCTGGCACATCGGCCGCCGGCACTGGCGGTACGGGGCGGGGGAGCTGCGCCGCTCGGTGTCGAAGGCGGCGTTCACCGAGGCCGTCCGGCGTCTGCTGCCCGCGGTCACGCCGGACGACCTGATACCGGCCGCGGCGGGTGTCCGCGCCCAGGCGGTCCTGCGGGACGGGACGCTGGTGGACGACTTCCTGATCCAGGAGCGCCCCCGGACGGTCCACGTGCTGAACGCGCCGTCGCCCGCGGCCACCGCGTCCCTCCCGATCGGCCGGGAGATCGCCCGCAGAGCCCTCGACGCCATGACCCGGTCCTGACCGGGCCCGGTGCCCGCCCCCGGCCGGCGCCGCCGTCCCGCTGACGCCGGGCGGGCCCACCCGGCCCTCCGGACGGACGCGGGCGCGGCCCGCGCCCGTGCGAGGGCGCCGTAAAATCGACTCACTGTGTCTGATTCCCTCGACTCCTCCGAAGAGCCCCGGCCCTCCGCCGCCGGGGGCCCGCCGCGTCCTTCCCGTGCCAAGGGCGAGCCCCGCTTCCCCGACGGCCCCAAGGCGGACCCCGCCGGGTCGCACTTCGAGCGCCGGATCCGGAGCTTCCAGCCGCGGCGCAGCCGGGTGACGGCGGGCCAGGCGGACGCCCTGCAGCGGCTGTGGCCCAAGTGGGGACTCGACATCGACGGCCGGCCCCTGGACCTCGCAAAACTCTTCGGCCCCGGCCGGCCGGTCGTCCTGGAGATCGGCTTCGGGATGGGTGAGGCCACCGCGCAGATGGCGGCGGCCGACCCGGACACCGGGATCCTCGCCGTCGACGTGCACACCCCGGGCCAGGGCAATCTGCTCAACCTCGCCGACCGGAACGGCCTGTCCAACATCCGGGTGGGCAACGGCGACGCGATCATCCTGCTCCGCGAGATGCTGAAGCCGGACACGCTCGACGGGCTGCGCGTGTACTTCCCGGACCCGTGGCCGAAGAAGCGGCACCACAAGCGCCGCATCATCCAGCCGGAGTTCCTGACCCTCGCCGCGACACGCCTCAGGCCGGGGGCCCTGGTCCACTGCGCGACCGACTGGGAACCGTACGCCGAACAGATGCTCGAAGTGCTGTCCGGCCACCCGGACTTCGAGAACACGGTCCCCGACGGCGGCTACGCGCCACGTCCCGTCTTCCGGCCGCTGACCCGTTTCGAGGGCCAGGGACTGGACAAAGGCCATGTGGTGCACGACCTGATGTTCCGCCGGACGGAGCAACGGGCCGGACACCCCGCCGAACCCCCAGAGGAACACGCTGACCAGCCCCCCACCGGCGACTGACGCACCGGGCGGCCCCACCGGGTGCCGTCGCGGGCAGCGCCCCTCCCTCGTTAGGGTCGATGCCGTGGCCACCTGTCCTCCGTACCCGACGTACCCCAACGGCTCCGCCGACGGTGCGCTGCGGCATGCGCACTGGTGGCAGCGCAGATGGGTGCGTTACGGCGCCCTGATCACCCTGCTCGTGCTCTCCGGCCTCGTCATCCTGGCCCTGGTCCGCCGGCAGACCGGCACCCAGGGCTTCCTGGTCGGTCTGGGCCTGGCCGTCCTGCCCGTACCGCTCCTCATAGCCGCGTTCCGCTGGCTGGACCGGGTGGAACCGGGCCCCTGGCGGAACCTGCTCTTCGCCTTCTCCTGGGGCGCCTGCGCGGCCGCGCTGATAGCGATCGTCGCCAACAGCTTCGCGACCCGGTGGATCGCGACCGCGACCGCCGATCCGTCCGGCGCCGACACACTCGGCGCCACCGTCATAGCGCCCGTCGTGGAGGAGTCCGCGAAGGCCGCGGCCGTGCTGCTGGTCTTCCTCTTCCGCAGACGCGACTTCACGGGGATCGTCGACGGAGTCGTCATCGCCGGGGTCACCGCCACCGGCTTCGCCTTCACCGAGAACATCCTGTACCTCGGCACCGCGTTCGGGACCGATCAGCTCAGCGGCGACCGGGGACTCGCCTCCGTGACGGCGGCGACCTTCTTCGTGCGCGTGGTGATGTCGCCCTTCGCGCACCCTCTCTTCACCGTCCTCACCGGCATCGGCTTCGGCGTCGCCGCGCTCTCGGCGGACCGCCAGCGGCTGCGCCGCGTGCTGCTGCCGCTGTCCGGCCTGCTGCTGGCGATGGGCATGCACGCCATGTGGAACGGCTCGTCGTCCTTCGGCGAGTACGGGTTCTTCGCGGTGTACGCGGCGTTCATGGTGCCCGCGTTCGGCCTGCTCACCTGGCTGGTCATCTGGACCCGGCAGCGCGAGCTGCGCACGGTGCGCGCGGAACTGCCCGCCTACGCCGTCGCCGGCTGGCTGGCCCCGCCCGAGCCCTTCGTGCTCGGTTCCATGCGCGCCCGGCGCGTGGCCCGCGACTACGCCGCCCACCACTTCGGCCGGGCCGCGGCACGCTCGGTCGCCGAGTACGAGGCGTACGCGACCTCGCTCGCGTTCCTCCGGCACCGGGGGCGCCGGGGCCGCGCGGGCGCCGACTTCGTGATCCGGGAGAGGGAGCTGCTCCACGAGCTGTGGCGGCGCCGGGAGGTCGCCCGCCCGTCGCTCGCGTACGCGGCCCGTGCGACGGCGCCCGCGGTCGCGTCCCCGTGGCCCGGGGTGTACGCCCCGCTCTACACGGGGCCGTACGCCGACCCGGCGGCGGCCCACCGTCCGGCGCACCCCGCCTACGACACCCATCCCGCGTACAACCCCTACCGGTCGTAGCGGCAGGGCCCCGGCGCGGCCCGGCGCGTGCGGGCCGCGCGGACCCCCGGCCTAGGCCGAGGCCTGCGACAGCGTCGTCAGTTCCTCGTCCGTGAGGGTCAGGTCGGCCACCCCGAGGAGCGCCGGCAGCTGCTCGACGGTCCGGGCGGAGGCGAGCGGTGCGGCCACCGTCGGGCGTTCGGCGAGCCAGGCCAGGGCCACCGTGGCGTGCGGGACGCCCCGGGACTCGGCGATGGCGTCGAGAGCGGCCAGCACGCGCGGGCCGCGCTCCGTCTGCAGGTGCTTGCCCGCGCCCGCGGCCCGCGCCGAGTCGACCGTCGTGCCCGGGCGGTACTTGCCGGTCAGGAAGCCGGAGGCCAGGGCGTAGTACGGGACGGCGGCGAGGCCCGACCGGGAGGCGATCTCCTGGAGCGGGCCCTCGTAGGTGTCGCGCGAGACGAGGTTGTAGTGCGGCTGGAGGGCGACGTACCGGGCGACGCCCTCGCGGTCGGAGAACTCCAGGGACTCCTGGAGGCGCTCCGGCGAGATGTTGGAGGCCGCGATGGCACGCACCTTGCCGGCCCGCACCAGCTCGTCGAGGGTGCCGATGATCTCCTCGACCGGGACCGAGGGGTCGTCGTAGTGCGTGTAGAAGAGGTCGATGTAGTCCGTCCCCAGGCGGCGCAGCGACGCGTCGGCCGCGGCCCTGAGGGTGTCGGGCGACAGCCCCTTGTACGCGGGATGGGCGCCGGCCTTGGTGGCGAGGACGATCTCGGACCGGTTGCCGCGCTCGGCGAACCACTTGCCGATGATCGTCTCCGACTCACCGCCCTCGTTGCCGGGCGCCCAGGAGGAGTAGGTGTCGGCGGTGTCCACGAAGTTGCCGCCGGCCGCCGCGTAGGCGTCCAGCACGGCGAAGGACTGCGCCTCGTCGGCGGTCCAGCCGAAGACGTTGCCGCCGAGGGCGAGCGGGAAGACCTCGAGGTCTGACGGGCCGAGCTTGCGGAGAGAAGTCATGGTGGATCTCAACACGGTTGGCGCGGCCACGTATTCCGGGGGCGCGGCCGCGACGTCCGGCCCCCGGGCTCGGGACTACGGGTTGAGGCCCTTGCTCTGCAGCCAGGCCATCGGGTCGATACCGGTGGCGGCGCCGCCCGGGTGGACCTCCATGTGCAGGTGCGGCCCGGTCACGTTGCCGGTGGCGCCGACCCGTCCGATGACGTCACCGGTCGCGACCTTCGCCCCGACGCTGACACTGATGGAGGACTGGTGGCAGAACCAGACCTCGGTCCCGTCGTCGAGGGTGAGGATCGTGCGGTAGCCGTACGAACCGGCCCAGCCCGCCTCGGTGATGGTGCCGCTGTGCACGGCCTTGATCAGGGTGCCGGTGGGGGCCGCGAAGTCGAGTCCGGTGTGGTAGCCGGAGGACCACATGGAGCCGGAGTCACCGAAGCGCGAGGTGAGCGTGTACGAGGAGGTCGGCAGCGCGTAGCTCTTGGCGAGTTCGGCCAGGCGCTCCGCCTCCGCCTTCTCCTTGGCCTCCTGCTCCGCCTTCTTCTTGGCGGCGGCGGCCTTGGTCTCGGCCTCTTCCTGCGTCTTGGCGGCTTCCTCGGCGGCCTTCTTCACCGCGGCGGCCTCCGCCGCCTCGGCGGCCTTGAGGTCGACCTGGTCCTGCTGCGACTCGGCCTGCTGCATGATGCGGGCGCGCAGTGCCTCGCCCGCGTCGGCGCTGCCCTGCGCGGTGTCCGAGGTCGTCAGACCGGCGGTGGTGAGCGGAGTGGCGGAGCCCTGGGGGGCCCGGGAGCCGGAGCCGTCCGATATCAGGTTCTTGGCGGAGTCGGCGACCGACGACAGGTCGGGCATGGAGATGGACACCGGGGGCTTGCCGCTCTGCGCGGTGGCCATGCCGCCCGCGCCGACCGCGGCGATGACGCCGACGCCCAGAACCGTGGAGCTGCGGGCGAGTCCTCCGCCGCGCTGCTTGGAGACGCGGTGCCGGCCACGGACGGGACGGACGGAATCCGCGGTGGGATTCCACTCCTCCCAGGGGCCCTCGTCGTTGCCGTGGCCGTAGCCGAAGGTGTCGCTCTGCTTCTCACTCGGCGCGAACGAGGTGGTTTGAGCAGGCCGGTTTGACGCCACGTGGGCGCGCTCCTTTCCTTCCTTCTCGCCTACCGGGTTAGCTGACGGGTTCGGAGCAGGAAGGTCTCCTACGCGCGTCAACCAGGGTGCGGTGCACCGCGGAAGACGCTCGATTCACCCCAAGTTGGTGGTTCCCCGGTTCCCTTGCGGGATTCGGCGCGTGCGCACGGAGCCGTCTCTTGTGACGGCTGGGACGACCGCGCTGCGTTATCGAACGTTAATAGACTCGGGTCCTCTATTCCAAGCTGTTCCGACTGATCATTAACGTCTTCGTCACGGACGTACGGGTCAGGGGCGGTGAAAACCGGGCGAGTTGGCCAGGTTCTCTAAACCACACATGAGTTGACGGTTCGTCAGTTGTTATGCGCAGCGGCGTCATCCGGTCACCTGGGGTGACAAGGGCCCGGACAGACCGCCCGGGGCTCACGGGCGCCGCACCGCGAGCAGCGCCAGATCGTCCGTCGTCCCGTCCCCCGTGTGCCGGTGGACGTCCTTGATGAGAGTGGCGAGCAGGGCGTCGGGGTCGCGGAAGGCCCGTCCGGCGAGGCGCACCGCCGGATCGTAGAAGCGCCCGTCCGGGTCGCGCGCCTCCGAGAGCCCGTCCGTGTAGAGCAGCAGCGTGGCCCCGGTCGGGAACGCCACCACGGCCGCGCGGTCGGGCCAGGTGCCGAGCTCGCCCATCCCCAGCGGCAGCGCGGACTCGGCGGCCTCCAGCGTGCGCAGGGTGCCGTCCGCGTGCAGGAGCAGCGGCGGCGGATGACCGCGGTTGAGGAGGCGCACGACGCCGTCCCCGTACGGGACCTCCGCCAGGACGGCCGTGGTGAACCCCTCGAAGGCGTCGAGCCCGTCACGCCGGGTCCCCTCGCGGGCCAGCGCCCGCTCCAGCCGCTGGGCGACCGCCTCCAGCGTCGGCTCGTGCTCGGCCGCCTCCCGGAAGGCGCCGATGACGACGGCCACCGCCGTCACCGCCCCCAGCCCCTTGCCCCGTACGTCCCCCACGACGAGCCGGACGCCGTACGGGGTGTCCTGCACCGCGTAGAGGTCACCGCCGATGAACGCGTCGGCCTGCGCGGCCTCGTACCGCGCGGCCACCTCCAGCCCCCCGATCCGTTCGTCCGGGCGCGGCAGGACGGCCCGCTGGGCGGCCTCGGCGATCTCGCGCGCGGAGGCCAGCCGTTCGTCGGAGCGGCGGACGAGGATGTTGATGAGGACGGCCAGCACGGTGACGGTGGCGACGGTGACCAGTTCGGTGACCGCGTCCGCGTGCAGGACGATGCCGAGTTCCATGTGGACCGAGAGGACGGCGGCGAGGCCGGCCAGACCGGTCAGGACGGTGCCGCGCAGGGAGAAGAGGGGAGCGGCGACCAAGGGCGCGGCCGTGAAGAAGGGGGCCGCCGTGAACTGCGACGGGGTGGCGTAGTCGTAGGCCATGCCGGCCACGACGAGCAGCGCGGGCAGGGCACGCAGGAGGGCGCGGGCGGTCGAGACCCGTCGGCTGCCGGTCGCGGGCGAGCGGACCGACGATGTACGGGAGGCGGTCGGCGACGCGTTCCCCAGCCCCGGGTCGGGCACCGGGTCACCCGGCAGCCGCCCCCCGGCCCGCTCGCGCCCCAGGGGAGCCCGGCCGTCGTCCGCGGGGCCGCCGTCACGGTCCGGCGCACCGCCTTCGGGCAACCGGCCGCCGACGCGTGCCCCGACACGGTCGCCGACGTCGGAGAACCCGTCCCCGGCCCCGCCGGACTCCGGCTCCTCCGGCCGCTGCGCGCCACCTGACTGCCCCACCCGTCCAGGCTTCCCGCCGAGGAGGCGGGCGGCGAGCGGTGTGGACCGACCGGATGACTCCGGGCGGGCACGCGGCCCGGCGGGCGGGCCCGCCGGGCGCGGAAACGACTCAGGGCCGGAACTCGATGATCCGAGTTCCGGCCCTGGGCCTTCAGTAGCGGGGACAGGATTTGAACCTGCGACCTCTGGGTTATGAGCCCAGCGAGCTACCGAGCTGCTCCACCCCGCGTCGTTGAGACCACTGTACGCCATTCGCGGGGTCCCCAGCACACACGTTGTCCCGGCACCGGTCTCGACCAGGGCTATCGGGGCGGTCCCGCCGGTCGGCAGGACCGGCCCGGGCCGGTCGCCGGGCGCGGGCGGACGGTCACCGCCGGTCGGGTCCCGCGGCCGGCCGGAGGTGCCGGTTGGGTGCCTTGGCCGCCTCCTCGTACTCCGCGAGCACGACGACGTCGGCGCCCCCGGCCGTCAGGACCCCGCTGCCGTCGGCGCCGGTGACGAACGTGTCGGGCTCCCGCCAGGCGGTCACCACCCGCCGTACCCCGGCGTCGAGGATCAGCCGGGCACAGGGCGACGGCCGGGAGGCACGGCGGGCGCAGGGCTCCAGGCTGCTGTAGACGGTGGCCCCGGCCAACCGCGGGTCCGCCGGGTCTGCCTTGGCGAGCGCGGCCTCCTCGGCGTGCTCCACCGGGTCGCCCTCGCGGGAGTACCCGCGGGAGATCTCGGTGCCGTCCGCCGCCACCACGACCGCGCCCACGCTGAACGCGGTCCGCGACGGCGGGCACTGCGCGGCCAGTTCGCAGGCCAGCGCGAGCCACCGCCGGTCGGCGGCCGAGGCGAGCGGCCCGCTGCCGGGCGCGGTGGGCACGTACCGCATGAGGACGACGTCCCCGACGGGCCGGGTCTCCACCAGCCGCATCCGCCCGCCGGGATAGGGGCCGGGTCCGAACATGCGCGGCGCGTCCGGCTCGCCGACGAGCAGCGGCGCGAGCACCAACTGGAGTTCGTCGGCGAGGCCCTGACGCAGCAGCTGGGTGTGGACCCGGCCGCCGCCCTCGACCATGAGGCGCCGGACACCGCGTACGTCGTGCAGGTGCTCCAGCACGGTGCGCCAGTCCAGCTCGGGTCCGGCGGCGACGATCTCGACGCCGAGCCCGCGCAGGGCGGCGGCGGCCTCGGAGGCACCCCGGTCCGTCGTGTAGACGGCCTTGTCTCCGCCGGTGTGCCAGAACTGCGCGGCGGGATCGAGGTCGCCCGAACCGCTGACCGCGACCTTGAGCGGGTACTCCGGAAGCCCCGCGGCGAGCCGCGCCGCCCGCCGCTCGGCCGAGTTCACCAGCAGCCGCGGGTTGTCGGCGCGGATGGTCCCCGCGCCGATCAGGATCGCGTCACTGGCCGCCCGTACCGCGTCGACCCGGTCGAAGTCGGCCGGGCCGGAGAGCAGCAGCCGGTCGGGCCCGGTGTCGTCCAGGAAGCCGTCGAGGGAGACGGCCGCGGACAGCAGGACGTGGGGATGGGGCATGGGGCGCACCCTCCGGCTCCGAGCGCTCGGCTCTTGGTGGTTCGGATCAACGACAACAGCGCCCCACCCGGAAGGAACCCGGATGAGGCGCTGTGCGCGGTAGACCCTGTGGGACTCGAACCCACAACCAATGGATTAAAAGTCCACTGCTCTGCCAATTGAGCTAAGGGTCCACGCAACGGCTCGCGCCGATGCATCCCCGAGCATAGCCGGACGAGGCCGGGACTCCGATCGGGTATCGGCGACCCGGCCGCGCCGAGCGGTCTGAAGTGGGCGGGAAGGGTCAGGGATCGACCGGTTCGGGTGCGCCCGCGCGGGCGGCCTCCCGGGCGATCGTGCGCTCGTGGTCGGGGTTGAGGAACCAGTGGCGGGCCGAGGCGAGCCACCAGGTCGCGGCGAAGCCGAGGACGACGAGGACCGCGACCGGGGCGTAGTTGAAGGTCTCCCAGGTGACCGGGGAGACCTGCGGCAGCATGAAGAGGACGGTGATGACGGCCACCCAGGCGACGGAGACCACCCCGATCGCCCGCGACCAGCGGCCCAGGTGCCAGGGTCCACGCTCGAACGCGTCCCCCTTGCGCAGCCGCAGCAGCGTGGGGATGACGTACGCGATGTAGAGGCCGATGACGGCGATCGACGTCACGGCCGCGTACGCCGTCACGTTGATCAGGTAGGGGAGGCCGAGCGCCAGCGCTCCGAGCGCCGCCAGCCAGACCGCGGCGACGGGCGTCCGGGTCCGCGGGTTCACGGTGTGCCAGACCCGCGAGAAGGGCAGCGCCCCGTCCCGCGAAAAGGCGTAGATCATGCGGCTGTTGGCGGTGACGGACGCCATCCCGCAGAAGAGCTGGGCACCGATGACGACCAGCAGCAGGAGCTTGCCCGCCGTCGCCCCCAGGGCGTCGAGCAGGATCTGCGCGGGCGGTGCCCCGGTCGGCGAGCCCAGCTCCTTGTCGTAGGACTGGATGGCGAAGGTGAAGCCGAGGAGCAGGACGAAGCCCGCGATCCAGGACGTCCAGATGGAGCGGACGATGCCCTGGGGGCCCGCGGTCGACGCGTCGTGCGTCTCCTCGGTCATGTGGGCCGAGGCGTCGTATCCGGTGAACGTGTACTGCGCCATCAGCAGGCCGATGAGGACGACGTACACCCCGCTGCCCCAGCCCGTGTTGTTCACGAACTCGGTGAACACGAAGGAGGCCGACTGGTGGTGGTCCGGCACCAGGGCGAGCGCACCGACGATCACGGCCACGCCCAGCACGTGCCACCACACGCTGACGCTGTTGAGGAGGCCGACGATCCGGACGCCGAAGGTGTTGAGCAGCCCGTGCAGGACGAGGATCCCGGCGAAGAGCAGGATCGTCCGGCCGGGGGTGACCTCGAAGTCGAACTGCAGGTTGAGATAGGCCCCGAGGAAGGAGGCCGCGCCGAAGTCGATGCCGGCGGTCACGGCCAGCTGCCCGAGGACGTTGAACCAGCCGGTGAACCACGCCCAGGCGGCGGCCGTGCGGGGCGGCGCCAGGCGGTGGGCCCAGAAGTACAGTCCCGCGGACGTGGGATAGGCCGAACAGATCTCAGCCATCGCCAGTCCGACGAACAGCGTCATCAGTCCGACCGCGACCCATCCCCAGGTGATGACGGCGGGGCCGCCGGTGTTCATCCCGAACAGATAGAGCGTCAGGCAGCCCGACAGCACCGAGATGATCGTGAAGGAGACCGCGTAGTTGGAGAACGCGGACATCCGGCGGGCGAGGACCTGGGTGTAGCCGAGCTGGGCGAGCCGTTCCTCGTCGGACAGGGCGGCGGACGGACTCGCGTGGTCCGCGGACGGGTCGCGTGCGCCGGAGGCGTCTGGAGTTGTCATGCCCCCAGCGATTCCCTCGCCGCGTGCCCGACATGCGTGGCACGACGGCCGAAACTCGACCGTGACCCGGCCGGAAAATGATCACCGCACACAGCCGGAAGGGCCCGTACGACGCGAGTCGTACGGGCCCTTCCACGTCAGGGGGCGAGCCCCGTCGTCCGGTCAGCCGTTGCGCTTCCAGCGCGGCTTCTCGTCACGGCGGCCGAAGGAACCGGCGCCGGTGCCGCGGTGGTCGTCGCGACGGCCGTACGGACGGTCGTGGCTGCCGGAACGGAACCCGCTGGAGGGGCGGTTGTCCTGGCGGTCACGGTTGAAGGGACGGTCGCTGCCACGGTGACCGCCGCGGTCGTCGCGGCGCTCGAAGGGGCGGCCGCCACGGTCGTCACGGCGGAAGCCGCCGCGCTCGCCGTCACGGCGCTCGAAGGTACGGCCGCCGGCGTTGCCACCGCGGTCGTCACGACGGTCGTCGCGGCGGAAGCCGCCACGGTCGTTGCCACCGCGGTCGTCACGGCGGAAGCCGCCGCGCTCGCCGTCACGGCGCTCGAAGGTACGGCCGCCGGCGTTGCCACCGCGGTCGTCACGGCGGAAGCCGCCACGGTCGTTGCCACCGCGGTCGTCGCGACGGAAGCCACCGCGGTCGCCGTCACGGCGGTCGTCGCGGCGGAAGCCACCGCGGTCATTGCCACCGCGGTCGTCACGGCGGAAGCCGCCGCGGTCGTTGTCACGACGCTCGTAGTTGCCCCGCTCGTCACGACGCTGACGCGGCGCCTCGTACGCCCGCTCGCGCTCGACGGGCTGCTCGGCGACCTCGACGACGGCCTCGGCCACGGCCTGCTCCGCGGCGGCGGCGACGGCCGCCTCCGGGTCGTCGCCCCGCTCGCGCGCGGCGCGGGCGACCAGACGGTCGGCCTCCTCGCGCAGCTCGGTCGCACGGCGCTGGGCGCGCTCCAGGTCCTTGGTGAGCTGCGAGACCTCGCGCTCGGCCTGCTGCGCCGCGTTGCCCGCGGACTCGGCCTGGACCTCGGTCATCGAACGGGCGCCGGTGATCTCGGCGACCTCGGGCTCGAAGGCCGTACCGGAGTTGATGATGTGACGCGAGGCGTCGACGCCCGCGTCCTCCATCAGCCGGAAGATCTGACGGCGCTGGTGCGGCAGGGACAGCGACACGACGGTGCCGGAGCGGCCCGCACGCGCGGTACGGCCGGAACGGTGCAGGTAGTCCTTGTGGTCGCCGGCCGGGTCCACGTTCAGCACGAGGTCGATGCCGTCGACGTGGATGCCGCGGGCGGCGACGTCGGTGGCGACGAGGGCGTTGACGTAGCCCTTCTTGAAGTCCTCGAGCACGCGGGTGCGGGCACCCTGCGTCATGCCGCCGTGCAGCGCGTCGGCCTTCACACCGGACTCGCAGAGCTGCTCGGCGATGCGGTCGGCGCCCAGCTGGGTGCGGACGAAGATGATCGTGCGGCCCTTGCGGGAGGCGATCGCGGCGGTGACCGGCGCCTTGTCCTTGGGCTTCACGATGAGGATGTGGTGCGACATGGTCGTGACGTTGCCCTGGGCGCTGTCGACCTCGTGCGTGACCGGGTTGGTCAGGTAGCGCTTGACCAGCGTGGAGATCTCGTTCTCCATCGTGGCCGAGAACAGCATGCGCTGGCCGCCGCCCGGGATCTGGTCCAGCAGCTCGGTGACCTCGGGCAGGAAGCCCAGGTCGGACATCTGGTCGGCCTCGTCGAGGACGGCGACCTGGACGTTCTCCAGCGAGCAGGCGCCGCGGCTGATGATGTCGCGCAGACGGCCCGGGGTGGCGACGAGGACGTCGACGCCGCGCTCCAGGGCGTAGATCTGGTTGCCCATCGACGTACCGCCGCAGACGACCTTCATCTTCAGGCCGAGGACGTCGCCGTACGGCTGCAGCGCGTCCGCGACCTGCATCGCGAGCTCACGGGTCGGCGTGAGGATGATGCCGCGGGGCTTCTTCTTCTCGGTGTGGCCGCCGGACAGCGTCGCGAGCAGCGGCAGACCGAACGAGAGGGTCTTGCCGGAGCCGGTGCGGCCTCGGCCGAGGATGTCCTTGCCGGCCAGGGCGTCCGGGATGGTCGCGGCCTGGATCGGGAAGGGGGCGGTCACGCCGTTCTGCGCGAGCTTGCGGACGACGCCCTCGGGGAGACCGAGGGTGGCGAAGGTGACCTCGGGAGCGGACTCCACGACCTGCGCGAGCTCGGCGTCGGTGTCGTTGTTCTCGGGCACGACGACGTGATCAGTACTGGAAACAGACATGCGAAATGCGAACCTTCCGGAGTTCTACGGCACGCGCCCAAACTCCGTGAAGTCGCAATCGACCGCCTCTATGCGGTCCGGCCACGGCAAGGGAGAGTACGCGCCACGCGGCGCTCTCTGTTGGCGCCGGGCAAATGGGATCAAACGATCTACCACCATACGCACCCTCCCACCCCCCTGGCAAACCACCCACCCCCCACGTGAGGTACCTCACCCCGCCCCCTTGACGCCCAGCACCCCAGGTCCCTCGCCGACGCCGGGCCGGGACGGCGAACCCGGCGCCAACGGGGTGCCGCCTGCGCCCACCCGTGCCGCCCCTAGCGGCACGCCTGCCCGCAGCTGGCATGTCCGCGGCGCAATCCGTACGCGCCCGCAGTCGCCAGTGCACGGAAGGGGCCGTGCCGGTACATCAGATGCCCGTCGAGACGGGGCCACACCCCACCGAGGAACGCTGGTGACGGACGGAGGTGCC
>NZ_JBVHPY010000041.1:0-31375 GCF_055567695.1 Streptomyces sp. NPDC026417 | reverse complement strand
AACGCCGGCTCCACCACCGCGCGGACACCCGCCGCGTGCATCGCCTCGTAGTCGTCGGTGGTCCGGGAGGTCATGTGGATGTGCGGGTCGAAGATGCGCATCAGGACTCCTTGCCGGGTGGGCGGCGGCGGCCGGACGTGGGGGAGGCATCGGACGGGGCGGTGTTGCGCGGCGGGGCGGGTGCTCCGGCGTCGCCGGGAGTCCCGGTGCCAGGGCGCGGGTCCCGGGCGGTGGCCGGCCGGGGCGTGTCCCGTGTGCCGGCGGTCGCGTCGGTGTCTGCCCGGGCCAGGGCCAGGACGCGGTGCAGGTCCTCGGGGACGGACCGGCCCGCGGCCAGGCGTTCCTCCCCGTAGGCGCTCAGCATCCGCGCGAGTTCGGTGTCGGCGTGGGCGCGTCGGCGCAGGTCGCCGACCTCGTCGAGGGGGACGCCGGTGAACAGGCACTTCAGGACGGCGTGGCGCCAGTTGTGCGGGTCCAGGTGACGGGCCGCGTAGGGTCCGACGGCCGCGGCGACGAGACGGGTGTCGTTGGTGCGCAGGGCGTCCTCGACGAGGGGCAGCGCGTCCGGGCCCGCCACGAGGTGGGGCAGGGCCTGCAGGACGGACCGGCGTTCGGCCGCGGTGCCCTGCCGGTAGACGCGGGTGAGGGCCTCGGGGTCGGCCCGGGCGGCGTGCAGGAGCAGGACCCGGGCCGCGTCGGCGTGTTCGGGTCCGCAGCGGCGGCCCGCCTCGGCGATCCGCAGCTCCCAGACGGAGATGGGCCCGTGGGTGCCCGGGTGGTCGGCCGCCTCGTCCAGCGCCTGGGCGAGCCAGGCGCGGGCGGCGACGCCCAGGCGGGCGTCCAGCCGGGCACGCAGGGCGGCGAGCGCGGCCGGGACCGTGCGGTCGGCGCTGCTGTCGAGGGCGCGGTGCGGATGGTTCACGGCATTCTCCCTTCGGGGCGCTCGGGGATCGCCCGGGCGGCGCGGTGGAGGAAGGGGAGGGACCGTTCGGCGAAGTGGGGGCCCGCATGGGAGTGGCGGGGCAGTTCGACGACGGTCAGGGCCTGGTAGCCGGTGGCGGCCAGGGCGTCGAGCACGGGCGGGAAGTCGATCTCCCCGTCCCCGAACGGGAGGTGTTCGTGGACACCACGGCGCATGTCCTCGATCTGGACGTGGCGCAGCCAGGGTGCGGCTTCGCGTACGCAGTCGGCGGGCGGCAGCGGTTCGAGGCACTGGCAGTGGCCGATGTCGAGGGTGAGGCCGAGGGCGTCGGGGCTCCCGAGCGTCTCGCGCAGCCGGTGGAAGCCGGCGAGGGTGGCGAGCAGGTGGCCGGGTTCGGGCTCGACGGCGAGGGGGACGCCTGTCTCGCTCGCCGCGTCCAGGACCGGCGTGAGCGCCTGGGCGAGGCGCTTCCAGGCGGTGTCCTCGTCCGTGCCGGCCGGGGTGACGCCACTGAAGCAGTGCAGGGCGTGGGCACCGAGGTCGGCGGCCACGTGGACGGCCCGGACCAGCAGCTCCACGCGGCGTGCGCGGTCACCGGGGTCCGGGTCGAGCAGCGAGGGACCGTGCTTGCGGCGGGGGTCGAGTACGTAGCGGGCGCCGGTCTCGACGGTGACCTCCAGGCCGAGTGCGTCGAGGCGCCGGGCCGCCCGGCGGGTGCGGGCGGCGAGATCCGGGGCGAACGGATCGAGGTGCATGTGGTCGAGGGTCAGGCCGACCCCGTCGTAGCCGAGGTCGGCGAGCAGCCCGAGGGCGTCGTCCAGGCGGAGGTCGGTGAGGCCGTTGGTCCCGTAGCCGAAGCGGTGGGGGCGGGGAGGGCCGTGGCGGGGCGCGGACGAGGCCGGGCCGGGGCGGGGGCTCATGTGACGCTCACCTTCCTGGCGAACGTGCGGGCCGCCGGTGCGAGGGCCGCCGTCAGGAGTGCGGCCGCGGGGGCACCGGCGCGGGCGGCGAGGGCCGCCTGGAGCGGGATCAGGGCGCGGACACCGCCGCCGACGGCGCGTTGGGTGAGCGGCGGCGACGGGTGGAGAGCTGCGTGCAGGAGGGGTCGGCCGGAGGTCGCGGCGTAGCCGGCGGTGAGGACGGCCCGCAGGGCGTCGCTCGCACAGAACCCGCCGGTTCCGGGGCCGTCGGTCCGGTCCGCGCCGGCGGTCCCGGGCACTTCCCCGGCACCGGTGGTGCGCGGGCCTGCGCCGCCTCGCGCCAGCGCCCGGGCCAGCGCGCCCGTCGTGGCGAGGGCGGCCAGCGGGACCGCGTGGGATCCGCCCTGGGTCTCGCGTCGGGACACGCAGGTCACCGCGAAGGTGTGCACGCCCAGCGCGACGGCGGAGGGTACGGCGCCGCGGACGCCGCCGGCCGTGGCGGCCGCGCCCAGCAGCAGGTCCAGGCCGCGGGCCGCGGCCATGGCGGCCGGTCCGGCGAGCGTCTGCTTCAGGGCCAGGTCGTACGCCCACACCGTGACAGCGAGAGGGACCGCGACCCCCAGGGCCGGCCGGCCCGCGCGGGCGGCCAGGGCGAGCCCGGCCGCCGTGAAGGCGCCGGCCGCCGCGAGGGCCGCGGCGGGGCGTACGCGGCCGGAGGGCAGGGGGCGGTGCGGGCGTTCGGCCGCGTCCTCCGCGCGGTCGGCCCAGTCGTTGAGGGCCATGCCCGCCTCGTACAGACAGAGCGAGGAGCCGATGGCCGGCAGGGTGCGTCGGGACGGGCGGGCGCCGACGGCGGCGGCACCCGCGAGCGCGTCGCCGGGCACGGTGAACAGGGCGGGCAGCCGCAGCAGTTCCGCCCAGGCCCGCGCCGTGGCCCGGGTGCCCGCCCGGGGGCCGGGCCTCATGCGGTCGCCCGGGGGAGTGCGCGCAGCCGCGTCGCGAGGTCCGTCAGGGCCGCGTACTGCTCCCCGAGGGAGGAGGGCCCGTCGCCCACCGGATCCTTGAAGTAGTAGCCGAGTTCACTCAGTGGGCCGGTGAGGCCCGCCTCGTGGGCGCGGGACAGCAGCCGGGCCAGGTCGAGGACCAGCGGCGCGGCGAGCGCGGAGTCGCAGCCCTGCCAGGTCGTCTGCAGGACCATCCGGGTGCCGAGGAAGCCGTCGAAGGCGATGTGGTCCCAGGCGGTCTTCCAGTCGCCGAGGGCCGGGACGTCGTCGATGTGCACCTGCCCCTCCGGCACGGTGCCCAGCGTGTCGGCCAGCACTCGTTCCTTGCCGGCGTTCTTCGCCGCGGCGGCGGCCGGGTCGGCGAGACAGGCGCCGTCGCCGCCGCCCAGGAGGTTGGTGCCGGACCAGGCCCGGACCCGCAGCGCGCGCTGCGCGAACATCGGGCCCAGCACCGACCGCAGCAGGGTCTGGCCGGTCTTGCCGTCGCGGCCCGCATGGGGCAGCGCGCAGGTCGCGGCGGCTCGGGCCAGCGCCGGGTGGTGCAGTCCGGCCGACGGGGTGAAGTTCACGTAGGCACAGCCGGAGCGCAGGGCCGCCGCCGCGTACAGCGCGCTGGCGGGAAGCCGCTGCCCGGCGTCCGGGTCCGCGTCCGGTCCGGGTCGCGCGGGTGTGCCGGGGCCGTCGGCGCGCGCTCCCGCCTGACCGGGCTCGGTGGACGCCACGTTCACCACCACGGCGCGCGCCAGGCCACCGCGCCGTACGAAGTCGCGGATGTCCGAGGCGAAGGTCTCGATCAGCTCCTGGGAGGTCCTGGTGTCGCCCGCGACGGGACCGCCTGGCCTGATCTCCCGCTCGGCCGCGGCGAGTTCGGCGGCGACGGCCTCGGGCAGTCCGGGCGGGAGCACTCCCCCGGCCGCCAGGGCCTCGGCCCGCTTCGGGAGCGGGCAGTCGTCCGTGTCGTGGCCGCCGAAGACGAGGGCGGACAGGGCGGGCAGACCGCTGCCGGTGAAGGGGGCCGTCTCCGTGACCATGCCCGTCGGTGGATGCAGACCGGCGGTCGCCGCCGCGCAGCCCGCGACGACGGTGGTGGCGACGGACCCGCGGGCTCCGATCAGCCATACGCCCACCCGGGGCTGGGAGAGGGACGCGGACATGGGCAGCCTCCTTGTCGTGCCGGCCGTACTCGGCGTGCTGGGCGTTGCCGTATGCGGTGCTCGGCGTGCAGCGTGTGCCGGGCGTTGGCGTATGCATGGGCGGGCGTGCTCGGCGAAGTCGTACGCGCTCGCTTGGTGGGTCGGCGTGCCGGCCCCGGCCCGGCGCGCGCGGAGTGGGACGCGCGCGCCCGGGCGCAGCAGAGGGAGGGGACGGCGGGGCGGAGGGGTGAGACGGCGGGCGGGAGTCCGGCGTCCCCCGCCCGCCGTCGCTCGGTCGCCCGGCGCGACGGCGCGCGCGGGCAGTTCCCTCAGCCCTCGGTCGTGAACGTGAAGTCGTCCACGTCGTAGAGCGCGCCGGTCCCGGGGCCCTTGAAGACCAGGTAGAGCGTGGTCGTCCCCGAGGGAGCCCGGGACAGGGCGGCGGTGACGTCCTGGAAGGTCTCCCAGCCGCCGGTCACCGGTACGGTCGCGCTGCCCAGCAGCCGGCCGGTCGTGGAGCCCGCGCGGACTTCGAGGGTGCCGCCCGCGCCCGCGGAGGAGACACGCGCCGTGACCGAATCGGCGTTGCGCAGCGCGTAGGGCGTGAAGGAGATCCAGTCACCGTTGTCGATGTCGCCCACCGTCTTGCCGCCGTGCGCGCCCGCCCTGGAGTGGACCGTGACCCCGGACTGCTTCCCGAAGTGCTCGGCCTGGCGGTGCTTCGGCTGGACCACGTTCTGGTCGTGCGAGGTCAGCGGTGCCTGGCCGCCGCCTCCGCCGTCGGTGTACTCGGCGTCGAAGACCCCGAAGATGTTGGCGTCGTCGTCGTGACCGCCGTCGGCGCTGGTCCGGATGGTGCCGGAGCAGCCGTTCGCGGAGGTGACCGGGTGCCCGTGGCTGTCGTGGCCGAGGACGAAGGTGACCTTCACCTCGGCGCAGTCGATCGTGGCGCCGTCCTCCGGGTCGGTGACCCTCACCTTGAACGGGACGGCGTCACCGAAGCCGAACAGCTGCCCGTCCTTGGGGAGTTCGAGGACCACCTTGGGGGCGGTGTTGCCGACGACGATCTGCACGCTCGCGCTGCCGGTGCGTCCGGTGGCGTCCTCGGCGGTGAGTGTCGCCGTGTAGGTGCCGTTCGTCCGGTACGTGTGGGTCGGGTTGGCCGCCGTGGAGGTACCGCCGTCCCCGAAGTCCCAGCGGTGGGTGAGGGCGTCGCCGTCGGCGTCGCTCGTGCCGGCTGAGGAGAACCGGACCTTCAGCGGCGCCCGCCCCGAGGTGCGGTTCGCGGCGGCTTGGGCGACGGGCGAGTGGCCGTCGGTGGCGTTCTCGATCCGGTACAGCCCCGAGTGCTCGTCGCCGCCGAACCAGGCGGTGCCGTAGTCGAGGACGTACAGGGCGCCGTCGGGCCCGAACGCCATGTCCATCACCTGCGTGCCCGTCCACGGGACGTCACTGATCGACTGCACGGTCCCGGTGTCGTCCGATGCGATCCGCTTGATCCAGCGGCGGCCGAACTCGCCCGCGAAGAAGTCGCCGTCGTAGGCCTCGGGGAACTTCACCGGGGAGTCGAGCGAGGCGTCGTAGCGGTAGACCGGACCGCCCATCGGGGACTCCGAGCCGCTGCCGAACTCCGGGACGGACGCACCGTCGTACGGGATCCACGCGGCCTGGGCCGGCGGGAGCTCGGTGAGCCCGGTGTTGTGCGGGGAGTCGTTCCCGGGCGCGGCGCAGTCGAACGCGGCGCCGGACGCCTTGGTCGCGAAGTCGTAGTCGACATAGGCATCGTTGTCACCGGTGCAGTAGGGCCAGCCGAAGTTGCCCGGCTCGGTGACGCGCGCGAACTCGACCTGTCCCGCGGGACCGCGCGCCGGGTCGGCGGCACCGGCGTCGGGGCCGTAGTCACCGACGTACAGGACGCCCGTCTCCTTGTCGACGCTGAACCGGAACGGGTTGCGGAAGCCCATGGCGTAGATCTCGGGCCGGGTCCTGTCCGTGCCCGGGGCGAAGAGGTTGCCCCCGGGTATGGAGTACGAGCCGTCCGCGTTCACCTTGATGCGCAGGATCTTCCCGCGCAGGTCGTCGGTGTTGCCGGAGGTCCGCTGGGCGTCGAACGCGGGGTTGCGGTCGGAGCGCTCGTCCAGCGGGGAGAAACCGTCGGACTGGAAGGGGTTGGAGTCGTCCCCGGTCGAGAGGTAGAGGTTGCCCGCCTTGTCGAAGTCGATGTCGCCGCCGACGTGGCAGCAGATGCCGCGGGACGTCGGCACGTCGAGGATCTTCTTCTCGCTCGCCGTGTCGAGGGTGCCGTCGGTCCTCAGGACGAAGCGGGAGAGGCGGTTGACCCCGTCGAAGGGGGCGAAGTCGGCGGCCGTGCCGGTCTCGGGGGCGTCGCCGGAGGGGGTGTCGAGGGGCGGCGCGTAGTAGAGGTAGACGAAGCGGTTGCCGGCGAACCCGGGGTCGACGCCGACGCCTTGGAGGCCCTCCTCGTCGTGGGTGTACACGTCGAGTCTGCCCGCGATCCTGGTGTTGCCGGCGGCGTCGGTCAGGCGGAGTTCGCCGTCGCGCGAGGTGTGCAGGACGGAGCGGTCGGGCAGCACGGCGAGCGACATGGGCTCGCCGACCTCGGGCTCCCCCTTGGCGAGGGTGACCTGCTGGAAGTCCTCCGCGGCGACGGCCCGGCCGTCTCCGGGGTCGGCGACGGCGGCGCCGGCCGGTGGCACCGTGAGGGTGAGGGACGCGGCCGCGAGGAGTGCGCCGCTCAGGAGCGCGAGTGCCCCACGGAGTCCTAAGCGTCGGGTGTGGCTGTCGGTGTTCCTGTTCCTGCCGTTCGGGTGCACGAAATGCCTCCATGACGGGGCTGGTCGTACGGGCGGGTGCGGTTCGCCGGGGTGCGCCGTCACCCCGGTGGGCTGAGGGGGCCCGGGGGCCCCGCGGATCCGGCGGGCGGATCCGCGGGACTGCCTAGGGCGTGTCGTTGCCGCCGAACGCCGCGTCGAAGGAGGCCGACGGCGGCTCGAAGTCGTACGCCTTGAGGCGGGTCAGGGCCTCGGGTGCGCCCTGGAGCCGGTCCATGCCGGCGTCCTCCCACTCGACCGAGACGGGACCCGTGTAGCCGATGGAGCGCAGCATCCGGAAGACGTCCTCCCAGGGGACGTCGCCGTGGCCCGCGGAGACGAAGTCCCAGCCGCGCCGCGGGTCGCCCCAGGGCAGGTGCGAGCCGAGCCGGCCGTTGCGGCCGTCGAGGCGCTTGCGGGCCTCCTTGCAGTCGACGTGGTAGATGCGGTCGCGGAAGTCGTAGAGGAAGCCGACGGGGTCGAGGTCCTGCCACACGAAGTGGCTCGGGTCGAAGTTGAGGCCGAAGGCCGGGCGGTGGCCGACGGCCTCCAGCGCGCGCTGCGTCGTCCAGTAGTCGTAGGCGATCTCGCTCGGGTGGACTTCGTGGGCGAACCGCACGCCCTGCTCGTCGAAGACGTCCAGGACCGGGTTCCAGCGGGCGGCGAAGTCCTCGTAGCCGCGCTCGATCATCGCCTCGGGAGCCGGTGGGAACATGGCGACCAGGTGCCAGATCGCGGATCCGGTGAAACCGATGACGGTGTCGACGCCGAGGGCGGCCGCCGCGCGTGCGGTGTCGGCCATCTCGGCGGCGGCCCGGCGGCGCACGCCCTCGGGCTCGCCGTCGCCCCAGATGCGGGCGGGCAGGATGGCCTGGTGGCGTTCGTCGATGATGGCGTCGCAGACGGCCTGGCCGACCAGGTGGTTGGAGATCGCCCAGCACTTGAGGCCGTACTTGTCGAGGAGCTGGTGGCGCGAGGCGACGTACGAGGGGTCGGCGAGCGCCTTGTCGACCTCGAAGTGGTCTCCCCAGCAGGCAAGTTCCAGTCCGTCGTAGCCGAAGTCGCGGGCGAGCCGGCAGACCTCCTCGAGCGGCAGGTCGGCCCACTGGCCGGTGAAGAGTGTGAAGGTGCGGGGCATGCTCAGGTGCCTCCTCGGGCCGGAAGGGCTCTCAAGCCGGGACGGACGTGTAGACGGAGTTCTTGGCGGCGCTCTCCTCGACGGCGGCCAGCACCCGCTGCACCTGCAGTCCGTCGGCGAAGGACGGCGCGGGCGGCCGGTCCGCCGCGATCGCCCGCACCAGGTCGCGGGCCTGGTGCACGAAGGTGTGCTCGTAGCCGAGCCCGTGGCCCGGCGGCCACCAGGCGTCCAGGTAGGGGTGGTCGGGCTCGGTGACGAGGATGCGGCGGAAGCCCGCATAGGCGCCCGGCTCGGTGTGGTCGTGGAAGGAGAGCTCGTTGAGCCGCTCCAGGTCGAAGGCCAGCGAGCCGCGCTCGCCGTTGAGTTCGATGCGCAGGGCGTTCTTGCGGCCGGTCGCGAACCTGGTGGCCTCGAAGGAGGCGAGGGCGCCGGAGGCGAAACGGCCGGTGAACAGGGCCGCGTCGTCGACGGTGACCGTGCCGAGCCCGGCCGGCGCGCCGCCCGGGACCCCGGCGGCCGACAGACCGCTGGACGCGCCGGCGGGCAGTGGCCGCTCCCGTACGAAGGTCTCGGTGAGCGCGGAGACACCGACGACCGGCTCCCCCGCCAGGTACTGCGCGAGGTCGACGATGTGCGCGCCCAGGTCGCCGAGCGCACCCGAGCCGGCCAGTTCCTTGCGCAGCCGCCAGGTGAGCGGGAACTCCGGATCCACCAGCCAGTCCTGAAGGTACGTCACCCGCACGTGCCGCAGCGCCCCGAGCCGCCCCTCGGCGACCATCGACCGGGCGAGCGAGGTCGCGGGCACCCGGCGGTAGTTGAAGCCGACCATGGCCACCTGGCCGCGCCGGGCGGCGTCCTCGGCCGCCCGGGTCATGGTCTCCGCTTCCTCGACCGTGTTGGCGAGGGGTTTCTCGCACAGCACGTGCTTGCCGGCGGCCAGTGCGGCGACCGCGATCTCGGCGTGGCTGTCGCCGGGGGTGCAGATGTCGACGAGGTCGATGTCGTCGCGGGCGACGAGGGCACGCCAGTCGGTCTCGGTGGACGTCCAGCCGTGCCGGTCGGCCATCGCCCGCACGGCCTGCCCGTCCCTCCCGCACACGGCGGCGAGGAGGGGGCGGCGCGGGAGGTCGAAGACATGGCCCACGGTGCGCCAGCCCTGGGAGTGGGCGGCGCCCATGAACGCGTAGCCGATCAGGCCCACGCGCAGGGGCGGCTTTCCCGGTCCGGCCCCGGCTTCCTCGCGCTGGTGCGGCTGTCCCATGCCGATGTCCTCCTCGTCGTCGTGGCGCGGTGGGGGGTGGAGCCCGGCCCGGCGCTCCCGGGCCGGGCGGGACCCGTCACTTGAAGCCGGTGGGCATGTACCGGTCGACGTTGTCCTTGTCGACGACGGCGGAGTAGAGCGTGAGGGAGGCCGGGATCTCGAACTCGGCGAGTCCGCCCACGCCCTTGCTCTGGCCGAGGGCGCGGGCGAGGTCGATCGCGGACGCGGCCATGGTCGGCGGGTAGAGGACGGTCGCCTTGAGGACGCTGTCGTCCGCCTCGATGGCCTGGAAGGCGGAGAGCGCGCCGGCGCCGCCGACCATCAGGAAGTCGTCGCGTCCGGCCTGCTTGATGGCGCGCAGCGCGCCCACACCCTGGTCGTCGTCGTGGTTCCACAGCGCGTCGAACTTCGACTGCGCCTGCAGGAGCTGGGACATCTTTGCCTGGCCGGACTCGACGGTGAACTCGGCCGCCTGGCGCGCCACCTTCTTGATGTTCGGGTAGTTCTTCAGGGCCGCGTCGAAGCCCTCGGTGCGCTGCTTGGTGAGTTCCAGGTTGTCCAGACCCGCGAGTTCGATGACGCGGGCGTTCTTCTTGTCCTTGAGCTTCTCGCCGATGTAGTGGCCGGCGCTGAGGCCCATGCCGTAGTTGTCGCCGCCGATCCAGCAGCGGTACGCCTGCGGGGAGTTGAAGATCCGGTCCAGGTTGACGACCGGGATGCCGGCGCGCATGGCCTTCAGACCGACCTGCGTGAGTGCCTTGCCGTCGGCCGGCAGTACCACCAGGACGTCGACCTTCTTGTTGATCAGCGTCTCGATCTGGCCGATCTGCGCGGCCGTGTCGTTGGAGCCCTCGGTGATCTCCAGGGTGACGTCCTGGTACTTCTTGGCACGGTTCTTGGCGTTGTCGTTGATCGCGTTGAGCCAGCCGTGGTCGGCCTGCGGCCCGGCGAAGCCGATCGTGACCTGCTTGCCGGGCTTGTCGTCGGCGGCCGGCTGGTCGTTCGCGGCCGGCTTCTCGTCCTTGGGGTCGTTGCTGGTGCAGGCGGTGAGGAAGGCGCCGGCGGAAACGGCGGCGGTTCCGAAGAGCAGTCCTCTGCGGCTCGTGCGGCTCGTGCTTTCTGGCATGGCGGTGGACCTTTCCCTACGGTGCGGCTCAGGTGGTGTGGGCGGTGCGGCGCTGGGCGAGCATGGCGGCGACGATGATCGCGCCCTTGGCGATCTGCTGGACGTCGCTCTGCAGGTTGTTGAGCGCGAACAGGTTGGTGATCGTCGTGAAGATCAGGACGCCGAGCACGGACCCGGTGATGGTGCCGCGGCCCCCGCTGAGGAGCGTGCCGCCGATGATGGCGGCCGCGATGGCGTCGAGTTCGTACAGGTTGCCGTTGGTGTTCTGGCCCGAGCCGGACAGGATGATCAGGAGGAACGCGGCGATGCCGCAGCACAGTCCGGAGAGCAGGTACAGGTAGAGCCGCTGCCTGCGTACGTCGATGCCCGCGAGCCGGGCGGCCTCGGCGTTGCCGCCGACGGCGACCGTGCGCCGCCCGAAGGTGGTGCGGTTCAGGACCAGCCAGCCGATGACGGTGACGACGGCGAAGACGAGGACCAGCGGCGGGATGCCCAGCACGTAGGAGTCGCGCTCGCCGAGTTTCAGGACCCCGTCCACGGTGACGATCTGTGTCTTGCCGTCGGTGAGCTGGAGGGCGAGGCCGCGGGCGGAGGCCAGCATGGCGAGTGTCGCGATGAACGGGATCAGCGCCCCGTACGCGATGAGGAGGCCGTTGACCAGGCCGCAGCCCACTCCGACGATCACCGCGGTGAAGAGGATGCCGGCGAAACCGTACTCCTGGGTGGCGACCGTCGTGGCCCAGACCGAGGCGAGTGCGACGATCGCGCCGACCGACAGGTCGATGCCGCCCGAAATGATGACGAAGGTCATGCCGACGGTGACGACGCCGATCACCGACGCCTGGGTGAGGACGAGTTGGAGGTTGCGGGTGTCGAGGAACTCGTCGGGCTTGGTGATGCCTCCGATGAGGATCAGGACGGCGAGCACGCCGAGGAGGGAGAGGGTGCGGACGTCGGCGCGGGCCCCGAGCGTCCGCCAGGATGTGCGGTCCCCGATCGGTGCCGCCTTGCGGGCGTCGTCCCTGGGCGGGGATACGGGCTGCGTCATGACGCCGGGCTCCCTTCACTGGCCACCGGGCCGCCCTCCATGACGAGGTCGAGCACACGGTGTTCGTCGAGTTCGCGGGCGGGCGCCGTGTGGACGACCCGTCCTTCGCGCAGTACGAGTACGCGGTCGGCGAGCCCGAGGACCTCGGGCACTTCGCTGGAGACCAGCAGGACGGCGAGGCCCTCGTCGGCGAGCCGGCGGATGACCGCGTACAGCTCCGCGCGGGCGCCGACGTCGACGCCGCGCGTGGGTTCGTCGAGCAGCAGCACCCGGCAGCCGCGCAGCAGCCAGCGCGCCAGGACGGCCTTCTGCTGGTTGCCGCCGGAGAGGGTGCGCACGGGCACGGCGGGGTTGTCGGGGCGCAGCGACAGCTCTCCGGTCGCGGCGCGCGCGGCGCCGAGCTCCGCCCGGCGGTCGACCCAACCCCCGCGTGAAAAACGGGACATGGAGGAGACGGACACGTTGCGGGTGACGGACTCCAGCATCAGCAGGGCCTGTGCCTTGCGCTCCTCGGGGGCGAGGCCGAGCCCGGCGCGGACGGCGGCGCGCACACTGCCGGGGCGCAACGGGGTCCCGCCCACGAGGACCTGCCCGCCGCTGGCCTTGCGCGCCCCGTAGATCGTCTCCAGGATCTCGGAGCGGCCGGATCCGACGAGCCCCGCGAGGCCGACGATCTCGCCGGGGCGCAGTTCGAGGTCGAGCGGGGCGAACTCGCCGTCCCGGCTGAGGCCCCGCACCGTCAGCACCGGGTCGGCCGAGGGCTCCCGCGCCGGGCGGTCCGGGAAGACGTACTCCACGTTGCGCCCCGTCATCAGCGACACGATCTCGCGCGTCGGCGTGGACTCGGCGGGCAGTCCGACCGCCACGGCCCGCCCGTCCTTGAGGACGGTGACGCGGTCCCCGATGCGGCGGATCTCCTCCAGCCGGTGGGAGATGTAGACGACGGCGACACCGTCGGCGGTGAGATCGCCGACGATGCGGAAGAGGTTGTCGACCTCGTCGGGGTCGAGTGCCGCGGACGGCTCGTCCATGACGATGAGGCGCACGTCGTGGGAGAGCGCCCGCGCCATGGAGACGATCTGCTGCTGGGCCGCCGACAGGCCGCCGACCAGCCGGGCCGGGTCGATCTCCGGATGTCCGAGCCGCCGGAGCAGTGCGGCGGTCGAGTCCCGCGCCGTCCTGCCCCGTACGACGAAGCCGGCGGCGGTGGGTTCGTGCCCGAGGTGGACGTTCTCGGCCACCGACAGGCCCTCCACCAGGTCGAGTTCCTGGTAGATGGTGGCGATACCGAGGCGCATGGCGGCGATCGGCGAGCGGAGGGTGACGTGTTCGCCGCGCCAGCCGATGGTGCCGCCGTCGGGCTGGTGCGCGCCGGCCAGGACCTTGATGAGCGTGGACTTCCCGGCCCCGTTCTGGCCGAGCAGGCAGTGCACTTCGCCGGCCTGGACCTGGAGGTCCACACCGTCCAGGGCCCGGACTCCGGGGAAGGACTTGGTGATGCCGGACATGGTGAGCAGCGGTGGTTCTGGTGCCATGGCGGTTCCCCTTGGCGGGCGGGCGGGCCGGTTGCAGGGCAGGGCAGGCGCCGGAGCCGCGGGTGCGGGCAGGCGCGTGCAGGGCAGGGCGGAGCAGCGGGAGGTGCGGGTGAGGTGCCATGGGCCTGACGGCCGCCGGCCTTACGCGGGTGAGAAGAGGTGGTCGCTGATGAGCCGCGCCGCGCCGATGACTCCGGCGGTCGGGCCCAACTCGCCCAGGACGATGGGGAGATTGCCGGTCGCCAGGGGCAGCGACTGGCGGTAGACCTGGGTGCGGATCGCGGCGAGCAGGGTGTGGCCGAGACCCGTCACCCCGCCGCCGATCACCACCAGGCCCGGGTTGAAGAAGCTGACCAGGGTGGCGAGGACCTGGCCGGTCCTGTTGCCGCCCTCGCGGATCAGGTCGAGGGCGGTCGCATCGCCCGCGGCGGCCGCGGCGGCGACGTCGACGGCGCTCAGCGCGCCCGCCGCCTCCAGTCGTGCCGCGAGTTCCTGCGAGAGGCCCTGCTGGGCGGCCTCCGTCGCGTCGCGGGCGAGCGCCGCGCCGCTGAAGTGGGCCTCCAGGCAGCCGCGGTTCCCGCAGGCGCACGGGCGGCCCTCCGGCACGGCCTGGATGTGCCCGATGTCGCCCGCGCTGCCCGTCGTACCGCGGTACACCTCACCGCCGACGACGATCCCGCAGCCGATACCGGTGCCGATCTTGACGCAGAGGAAGTCGCCCACGGAGCGTGCGACGCCCGCGTGCTGCTCCCCCATGGCCATCAGGTTCACGTCGTTGTCGACCATGACGGGGCAGCCGAGTTCCTGGCTGAGTGCCTCCCTGACCGGGAAGCCGTCCCAGCCGGGCATGATCGGTGGGGCGACGGGGACGCCCTCGGGGAAGCGGACCGGTCCCGGGACGCCGATGCCGGCGCCGTCGAAGCCCTCCGCCAGTCCGGACGACCGCAACTTCGCGGCCATGGACAGGACTTGCTCGAAGACCGCCACGGGTCCCTCGCGTACGTCCATGGGCTGGTTGAGGTGCCCGAGGACCTCCAACTCGGGGTTGGTGACGGCCACGTCGATCGAGGTCGCCCCGATGTCGACTCCCAGGAACCGCAGCGCCGGGGCGAGCCGGATGTTGTGGGAGCGGCGGCCGCCGCGGGAGGCGGCGAGTCCGTCGGCGACCACGAGGCCCGTCTCCAGGAGCCGTTCCACCTCGACGGCGAGCTTCGACCGGGAGAGGTCGATCTGGTCGCCCAGCTGGGCACGGGAGTTGGGGCCGCCGTCCCGCAACAGGCGCAGCAGTCGCGCCTGGTGCGCGTTCGCGGGTCGAGCCGTCATGCGTCTCACGTGCCCCTCCCCGCCTCAATCGGCCGTGTCCGTCGGGCTTTCGAGGTGAACGTAGCAGCGGGTGCCGGGAGTGGGAAGAAGTCGCGCAGGAATTGCCCGCCACTTTCTCCACTCACAGGACAAAGGCGGGGACAGGGGGGTGTGAGGCGGACGCCCGGCCCTCCCGGCACCCGGGCACGGAGACGGTCCGGCGTCCAACACGAAGACGGCGGCCATCACCTGGCCACCGTCCTGTTCACCGAGCCGGTCACCCGGGCCCGGCCGCCGACTCCGGCCCGGTCACCCGGGCCCCGACCGCCGGCGCCGGGCCCGTCACCCGCGGACCCGACCGCCGACTCCGCCGTCTACCGCTCGCGCTCGCGGTACGTCTCGCGCGTGTGCTCCGTGTGGGCCCGGGACACCGCGGCGGCGCGCTCCTCGTCGTGGCCGGCGATCGCCGCGATCAGTTCGCGGTGCTCCTGCCAGGACTGATGGCCGCGCTGCCGGGCGACCGGGGTGTAGTACCAGCGGACCCGGCGCTCGACCTGCGCGGCCAGTTCCGCGAGGACCGTGTTGCCTGCCAGGCCCATCACGTGGGTGTGGAACCGGGCGTTCAGGGCGACGGCGGCGTCCACGTCGTCCGCGGCGACCGCCCGCTCGCCCTCCGCGCACAGTTCCTCGAGGGCGGCGATGCCCGCGTCGCCCGCCGTCGTGGCGGCGAGCCGGGCGGCCTCGGCCTCCAGCAGCGTGCGCACCGTGAGGAGCTGGTCCGCCTCCTGCTCGGTCGGCTCGTGCACGAACGCGCCCTGGGCGGGCCGCAGATCCACCCAGCCCTCGGTGTTGAGCCGCTGCAGCGCCTCGCGCACGGGCTGCCGGGAGACGCCCAGGTGCCCGGCGAGTTCGCTCTCCACCAGATGCTGTCCCGGCACCAGGGCGCGGTTGATGACGAGTTCGAGCAGCGCCTCGTAGACGCGGTCGCGCAGCGGACCGGGCCGTTCGAGCCGGGGCACCGCCCCCTGCGGCAGTCCCGTGGACAACATCTCGGTCCCCCTCCCGGGCAGCGGCACCCGCCGGCGACGGCGGCAGCGCGGCTTCCGCGGAGCCGGCGTGAATTGCCACAGTCTACGGCGCACAAGGCCGGAGGTGCCGAGGGACGCCCCCTCACACCCGCCCGGCGCACCTCGGGCCGGCCGGCGCGCCGCCGTCCGTGCGGCCCGGTGCGCCGCCGTCCGGGCGGCCGGCCTGCGGCGGAGCCGTCACGGGCAGCGGACGACCTGCCCCGCGTACGACAGGTTCCCGCCGAAGCCGAAGAGCAGGACGGGGTCGCCCGTGGAGATCTCGCCGCGCTCCACGAGCTTGGAGAAGGCCAGCGGGATGCTGGCGGCCGAGGTGTTGCCGGAGTGGACGACGTCGCGCGCCACCACCGCGTTCACGGCACCGATCTTCTCGGCCAGCGGCTCGATGATGCGCAGGTTCGCCTGGTGCAGCACGACCGCGGCGAGGTCCTCGGGGGCCAGGCCGGCGCGCTCGCACGCCTTGCGGGCGATCGCGGGGAGCTTGGTGGTCGCCCACCGGTAGACGCTCTGCCCCTCCTGCGCGAACCGGGCCGGCGTGCCCTCGATGCGCACGGCGTGCCCCATCTCGGGCACCGAACCCCACAGCACCGGACCGATCCCCGGGTCGTCGCAGGCCTCGACCACGGCGGCCCCCGCCCCGTCGCCGACCAGGACGCACGTCGTGCGGTCGCTCCAGTCCGTCACCTCGGACATCTTGTCGGCGCCGATGACCAGGGCCCGGGTGGCCGCCCCGGCCCGCAGCGAGTGGTCGGCGGTGGCCAGGGCATGCGTGAAGCCGGCGCAGACGACGTTGAGGTCCAGCACGGCCGGGGAGGGAATGCCGAGGCGGGCGGCGACCCGCGCGGCCATGTTCGGGGAACGGTCGACCGCCGTGGACGTGGCGACGAGCACCAGGTCGATGTCGCCCGGGTCGAGGCCCGCCGCGGCCAGCGCCTTGGCGGCGGCGTGCGCGGCCAGTTCGTCGACCGGCTCGTCGGGGCCGGCGATGTGGCGGGTGAGGATGCCGACGCGGCTCCTGATCCACTCGTCGCTGGTGTCGACCAGTCCCGCCAGGTCCTCGTTGGTGAGTACCTTGGCGGGCTGGTAGTGACCGACGGCGGTGATCCGCGAGCCGTTCATATGGGTGGTCCCCCTCGTTGCCTTGGGTAGCGGATCCACCAGTCTGATCAGTGACTCACGGGTACGACGGCAGGTGATGCCACAGGAAAGGGGCGCCAGGCTTGTCGGCTTCTGTCAGGCCTTCGGACGCCCGCACACCTTACGCACTCCTGCCCGGCCGTCACCCGGTGAAGAGCTGCCTGGCCTTCAGCACCAGCTCGTAGAGCCCGTAGCAGAGCGGTGCGCCCACCCAGACCCAGGACAGGGCGACGAGCCATCGGCGGTCAGGCGGACTCGGACTGCTCTCGCTCGACATCGGCGGCCTCCCTCGGTGCGGGGATGTGGTGGCGGGTGTGGACCGGGCGCACGAACTCGTTGGCGACGAAACCGGCGAGCAGCAGGCCGATCATGATGAGGAACGAGAGGCCGTAGAGCTCGGCCCCGTGCTTGCCGGCGTCCTCCTGCCGGTCCGCGATCCAGTTCACGATCAGCGGGCCGAGGACGCCGGCCGTGGACCACGCGGTGAGCAGCCTGCCGTGGATCGCGCCGACCTGATGGGTCCCGAAGAGGTCCTTCAGATAGGCGGGGATCGTCGCGAAGCCGCCGCCGTAGAAGGAGAGGATCACCAGCGCGCAGACGATGAAGAGCGGCTTGGAGGAGTCCCCGAACCAGGCGATGAGCGCATACATGAGCGCGCCGGCCCCCAGGTAGACGCGGTAGATGTTCTTGCGGCCGATCAGGTCCGAGGTCGAGGACCAGCCGATGCGGCCCGCCATGTTGGCGGCGGAGAGCAGCGCGACGAACCCGGCCGCGGCGGAGACCGACACCGGCGCGGAGGTGTCCGCGAAGAAGTCCGAGATCATCGGCGCGGCCTTCTCCAGAATGCCGATGCCCGCGGTCACGTTGGTGCACAGGACGACCCACAGGCACCAGAACTGGGGCGTGCGCACGGCGCTCGCGGCCGTCACCTGGACGCCGTCGAGGGAGCCGGGTCCGTGCGCGACCGGCCGCTCGCCGCGCGGCGCGCGTACCAGCAGGACGCCGAGGGACATGAACACGGCGTACGTCAGCCCGTGCACCAGGAAGGCCAGCGCGATGCCGGAGGAGTCGGAGCCGAAGGACTCCAGCATCTGCGCCGACCAGGGCGAGGCGATCAGCGCGCCGCCGCCGAAGCCCATGATCGCGATGCCGGTCGCCATGCCCGGCCGGTCCGGGAACCACTTGATCAGCGTCGACACGGGCGAGATGTAGCCGATGCCGAGGCCGATCCCGCCGACGAAGCCGTACCCGAACACGATCAGCCAGTACTGCTCGGTGGCGGCGCCGAGCGAGGCGATCAGGAAGCCGGACGAGAAGCAGACGAGGGCGACGGTCATCGCCCAGCGCGGGCCGTGGCGCTCCACCAGGGTGCCGCCGAAGGCGGCGGACAGGCCGAGCATGACGATGCCGAGCTGGAAGGGCAGGGCGCTCTGCGTGCCGCTCAGGCCGAGCGCGGACTCCAGAGGCGGCTTGAAGACGCTCCAGGCATACGCCTGGCCGATGGCGAGGTGGACCGAGAGGGCGGCCGGCGGAACGAGCCAGCGGCTCCAGCCCGGCGGTGCGACAGGGGGGCTCATGATCCGGAACGATAGGAAGCGGTTGCTCCGTTGGGAACCCGGGCGACGGCAACCCGTCCGCGGTCTGCGACGAGCGGTCCTTCCGCCGCGACGAACGGTCGCCATCGCCGGACGAACGGCTTCCGGATGTTCCGTACGGGCCCGGTTCGGGGCCTCTCCCGGCCGGCCGAGACCGGCGTACGCCGGTCGCACCCCTCCTCCACGACACCACGGCGGTGATCGCGGCCCGGAACGGCACCCCCTGGTCGTACATCCATCGGCACAGCGGACCCCACGACGGCCACCGCGTGGAGAGTGGACCCGGACGGCGCCATCGGTGCGGTGCTCGCGCCCGGACGGGCCGTCGGCTGCGTGGTGCACGCCGCGACGGAGCGGCCCGCCGCCGCGTCCGGACCGTGCAGGACAATGAGACGGTGAGGGGCACCGGCACGACGGCCGGTGACCCGCGGCCACCTCCGCAGCAAGGGCCTTCCTCGGCCACCAGCACGTACAGAACCGGGGCTGATCAGGACATGGGACGAGTCACGGAACGACGCAAGGTGATCCGCATCCGGGACGGGGCCGTGAGCACCCGCCCCGACACGCTCGTCGCGGAGGAGCCGCTGGAGATCCGGCTGAACGGCAAGCCGCTCGCCATCACGATGCGCACTCCGGGCGACGACTTCGCGCTGGCGGCGGGTTTCCTGGTCAGTGAGGGGGTGCTGGGCGGTGCGGACGACCTGCAGAACATCGTGTACTGCGCCGGCGCGACCGCGGACGGCTCGAACACGTACAACGTCGTCGACGTGCGGACGGCGCCCGGCGTGGTGATCCCGGACATCACGCTGGAACGCAACGTGTACACGACGTCCTCGTGCGGCCTGTGCGGGAAGGCGAGCCTGGACGCGGTCCGTACGACGGCCCGCTTCACCATCGACGACACTCCCCCGGTGCGACTGGAGCCCGGGCTGCTCGCGAGCCTCCCGGACCGGCTCCGCGAGGCACAGCGGGTCTTCGACCGGACCGGGGGCCTGCACGCGGCGGCCCTGTTCGACGAGAGCGGTGAACTCCTCGACATCCGGGAGGACGTGGGCCGGCACAACGCCGTCGACAAGCTCGTCGGCCGGGCCCTGCAGAACGACTCGCTGCCGCTGTCCCGCGCGGTGCTGTTGGTCTCGGGCCGGGCCTCCTTCGAGCTGGCGCAGAAGGCCGTGATGGCGGGGATCCCGGTGCTGGCCGCGGTCTCGGCGCCGTCGTCGCTCGCGGTGGACCTCGCCGCCGAGACGGGGCTGACGCTGGTGGGTTTCCTGCGCGGCCCCTCCATGAACGTGTACGCGGGCGAGCACCGCATCGCCCTGCGGGCCGCGGCCACCCAGGGCTGACCGGCTCCCCGCGACACGGCGGCGGGCTCCGATCGGCGGGGAGCGCCCCTTGCGCCGAAGGGGCCGCGCCGCTGTCCGTCCGTGGACCCGCCCGGCCCCCGCCGCCGCCCGTCCGGCCTGCCGGCGCGGGCTCAACCAGCGGTGAAGTGCACCTCCGAGGAGTGCACGACCGTGCCGAGGCGCGGGAAGTCCAGACGGACGGAGGCCTCGTGCTCGGGCGCCGTGAGAGCGGCCATCGCGTCCTGGACGAAGACGAGGTCGTAGCCGAGGTCCCCGGCGGCCCGGGCGGTGGACTCCACCCCGAGGTTGGTGGCGATGCCGCCGAACACCACGGTGGTGACACCGCGCTCGCGCAGGCGTTCGTCCAGACCGGTGCCCTGGAATCCGCCGATCGTCCGCTTCACGATCTCGATGTCGCCGTCCGCCGCGAGCCCCTCGGCCAGGGAGCTGCCCGGGGGCTGCTCGGGGACGCCCGGCCGCTCCACCCGGACGAGCACGACCGGCGCGCCGACGGCCCGGAATGCACCGGCCAACCGCACGGCCGCGGACAGGACTTCCGGACCCTTGTGCGGCTCCAGAGGCAGGCCGAGGATCCGGTCCATCAGATCGACGAGGACCAGGGCGGTGCGCGCGGGGTCGAGAGCGAGACGGGGCTCGGCTTCAGGTGCGGTCATGACGGAACGTTAGCCCGCGCCCGCCGTCCGTACCGGAAATCCGGATCGACGGGTGCGTGAACTGCTGCCGCGTTCGGCCATCCGCGTACCGTCCTCGGCCCCGCCCGCCGGGCGAGCGCTCCGGCGGGGCATCCGCCCGCGCCGCGCCGATCCTCCGCCGCACGGTCCTTGTGAGGCACCGGAGCGCCCAAGTAGCGTCTGCGTCGCGAACGTTGGACGTGGGATGTCCGCGATGTCCAGATACCTGAAGGGCAGGGCCGCAGCATGCCGTCAAGTCTCCGCGCACGCCTGAGATCCACCCTCGCCACCGCGCTCACGACCGCCGCGCTCCTCGCGTCACAGAGTCCCGCCGGGGCCGAACAGAGCCCGGCGGCGGCCGGATTCGAACAGCAGGTGCTCTTCAGGGCCGCCCAGGATCCCGGCTACGCCTGCTTCCGCATCCCGGCCGTCGTGCGGACGACGAAGGGCACCCTGCTGGCCTTCGCCGAGGGGCGCGTCCTCAACTGCGGCGACGCGGCCGACATAGACATCGTGGTGAAGCGCTCCACGGACGGCGGACGCACCTGGGGCCCGCTCCGGGTCGTCACCGAGGGCGCCGGCGACACGCACGGCAACCCGGCCCCGGTGGTGGACCGCGCGACCGGCCGCATCCTCCTGGCCGAGACGTACAACACGGGCCGCGGCGACAGCGCGGGCTGCTCCGTGCCCTGCGACCGGACGCCGCATCTGCAGTACAGCGACGACGACGGTCTCACCTGGTCGCCGCCGCGCGATCTGAGCGACGAGATCCTGCCCGCCGACTGGAACTCCTGGTACGCCACCGGGCCCGTGCACGGCGTCCAGCTCACCCGCGGCAGGCACGCCGGGCGTCTGGTGTTCACCGTCAACACCGAGACCTGGAACGGCAGCCGGGTGACCGCCAACCACGCCGCGCTGGTCACCAGCGACGACGGCGGCGACCACTGGAGGATCGGCGCCCGGGACTCCTGGCCCGTCGCCGACAACGGCACCTTCCGCCAGAAGCCCTCGGAGATGACGCTCGCCGAGCGGTCCGACGGCTCCCTCCTCGTCAGCGGGCGCGAGCAGGACGGCACCGACCTCGGCCATCGCACCCAGACCGTCAGCCGGGACGGCGGGGACAGCTTCGTGACGCCCTTCCGCGCCGTCCCGGACCTCTACACACCGCAGGTCCAGGGTTCCGTGCTGCCTCTCGGCGACCGGCTGCTGCTGGCCTGTCCCGCCGACCCGGACCGCCGGCGCTCCATGATGATCCGCTCCTCGTACGACGGGGGCCGCACGTGGGAGAGCGTCGACCGCGGCACGCTCGTCACCACCGACTGGTCGGGCTACTCCGACCTGGTGCGCGTCGACGGCACCCGCGTGGGGCTGCTGTACGAGGGCGGTGCGGTCGACGCCCGCGACGAGATCCGCTTCGCGCGGTTCACCGAGGACTGGCTGACCCCGCGCCGCGGGGCGGATCCGACGACCGCCGACCGCGCTCCGCGGGCGGGGCGGGCCCTGGTCCTCGGCGGCGCCCGCACGACGGCGGGCGTGGTCGGCGGGGCGCTGGCCCTCGACGGTGCCGACGACGCCGTACGCCTGCCGTACCGGCCGCAACTGCCGCTCGGGACGCGCGACTTCACGGCATCCCTGTGGTTCCGTTACACCGCTTCCTCCGGTGAGCAGCCGCTGCTGTGGATGGGCGGGATCGGCACATCGCAGCCGCAGGTGTGGCTGCGCGGCGAACCCGCGTCCCACCGCATCACCGGGCTGATCACCGTCAGGAACGGAGCGGCGCCCCCGGCCTCCGCCTCGGTGCGCACCACGGAGGCGTACAACGACGGCGCCTGGCACCATCTCGCGCTGCGCCGCGGCGGCGGCCAGCTCACCCTGTTCGTCGACGGCGCCGCGCTCGGCACGGCGGACGTCCCGGGTTCGGTGAGCCGCAACGCGCCCTTCGGAGTGCACGTCGGCCAACGGACGGACGGCCGCGCGTACTTCACCGGCGCGATCGACGACGTCAGGGTGTACGGCCGGGCGCTGAGCGACGACGAGCTGGCCGCGGTGCGCGCGGGCGAGCCGGCCGTGACCCGGGACACCGTCGTGTGGCTGCCCATGGACCGGGTGAGCGGCGGCCGCTAACGTCCCGTCCGTGCCCGACGACGCACGAGCACGACGGCGGACGGCAGGAGGCCTCGGTGTCCTGCTGGCCCTGGTCTGCGCGGCCGTGCTGCTGACCGCTCTCCCGGACGACGACCGGGAGAGCGGCGGAGCGTGCGCGGCCCGTACGTTCACGTCGTGGCGGCCCGACCGGCGGCTCACCGACGAGTTCGCCCGGTACGGGGACGATCCGGCGCGGACCGACGACTGGACCGGCGGCGACGGCACCCACTCGCTGCGGCTGCCGGACGGCCGGGTGCTGTGGCTGTTCTCGGACACCTATCTCGGCCGGGTGCACGGCCCGCCCAACCCCGTCGGCGAGTCCTCCGCCTGGCGCGACACCTCCGCTCCCCTGGTGCGCAACTCCGCCGTGGTGGCGTCCGCCTCGGGCCGCCCGGAACGGACGCTGCCCGCCCCGCTGTTCCCCGACCCGGCGGCGGGCCGGTGGCGCTGGCCGGTGGCGGCCCGGGTCGAGCCCCGCTCCCCCGGTTCCCCCGACCGGGTGGTGCGGGTCCTGCTGTGGACCCGTACGGCGGGCACGGCGCCGTGGATCTACGGCGTGCCCACGGCCACCGAGGTCGCCACGCTCTCCCTGCCCGGCCTGCGGCTGGAGGGCGTCAGGACGGTGCTGGACCAGCAGTCCGTCCCGGACGCCTCCCGGCGCGTGCTGTTCGGGACCACGGCGCTGGACGTCGGTGACCGGACGTACGTCTTCGGCGGGAACGACGCGCAGGCCGCCGCACGGCCGGTCTCGGCGGCGTACGTCGCACGCGTGCCGCGCGGCAGCCTCGGCGAGCCGGGCGCCTGGGAGTACTGGGACGGCTCGCGGTGGGTGGCGCGGGGACGCCCGGCGCCGGTCCTCGGCGACGGACGGCGCAAGGGGGTGGGCAGCGCCTTCACGGTGGTGCGCGACGGCGGCACGTACGTCCTGTTCACGATGGCCGCCGGCGCGCGGGGCCTGACCACGGTCACCTCGTACTGGGCGTGCTCGCCGACGGGCCCGTGGCACGGGCCCGCCCGGAGTTTCCGGCCCCCGCTGCCGGCCGGCGAGGTGGCCGCGTACAACCCGCAGGCGCATCCCGCGCTGGGCGGCGACGGCCGGCTGGTCCTGAGCTACGACGTCAACTGGCTGGACGCGACGGGGGCTTCGGCGCAGGCGAACCTGAACCGGAACGTGTCCCTGTACCGGCCGCGATTCGTGACGCTGCGGATGGGGCCGCCCCGCTGACCGCCTCGGGGTCGTGGGAGCGGCGCTTGGCGATCACCGCGCAGACCATGAGCTGCATCTGGTGGAAGAGCATCAGCGGCAGCACCGCGAGGGAGGCGTGCGTGCCGAACAGGACGCTCGCCATGGGCAGCCCGGAGGCCAGGGACTTCTTGGAACCGGCGAACTGGATCGCGATCCGGTCCGCGCGGCCGAACCGCAGCGCCTTCGAGCCGTACCAGGTCAGGGCCAGCATCACGGCGAGCAGGACGGCCTCGACGGCGAGGAGTCCGGCGAGCCGCACGGCACTGACCTGGTGCCAGATGCCCTGGACCACGCCCTCGCTGAACGCGGTGTAGACGACGAGGAGGATCGAGCCGCGGTCGACGTAGCCGAGGACCTTCTTGTGGCGCGTGACGAAGCCGCCGATCCAGCGCCGCAGCAGTTGCCCGGCGAGGAACGGGACGAGCAGCTGGAGCACGATCTTCACGAGGGCGTCCCCGGAGAAGCCGCCTCCGCTGCCGCCGAGGAGCGCCGCCACGAGCAGGGGCGTGAGCACGATGCCGGCCAGCGAGGAGAAGGATCCCGCGCAGATGGCGGCGGGCACGTTGCCGCGCGCGATGGAGGTGAACGCGATCGACGACTGGATGGTCGACGGCACGAGGGTGAGGAACAGCAGGCCCTGGTAGAGCGAATGGGTCAGCAGGGCGGGCACGAGACCCCGGGCGGCGAGACCGAGCAGCGGGAACACGACGAACGTGCACACCAGCACGGTGACGTGCAGGCGCCAGTGGCGCAGCCCGTCCATCGCCTCCCGGGTGGACAGCCGCGCCCCGTACAGGAAGAAGAGGAAGGCGATCGCGGCCGTCGACGCACCCGACGCCACGTCGGCCGCCGTACCCCGCGCCGGCAGCAGGGCCGCCAGGCCCACGGTCCCGAGCAACAGCAGGATGTACGGGTCGATCGGCATCCAGCTCGGCCACTGCAGGCGTTTCACGGTGCTCCACTGCTTCGTTCGGTGCATTGTCCGGCTCGGTCGGGGCGGGCCGTCTCCATCGTCCTCCTCCGGGCCACGATCGGGAATCCGTCATACCACTCTTACTGTCATCGCGATGCGCGATAACGTGGGAGCCGTGTACGACCCCTCCCAGCTGCGTACCTTCCTGGCCGTGGCCCAGACTCTGAGCTTCACGCAGGCGGCCCGGCGGCTCGGCCTGCGGCAGTCGACGGTGAGCCAGCACGTGCGCCGCCTGGAGGACGCGGCGGGGCGCCGGCTGTTCTCGCGCGACACCCACTCCGTGGAGCTGACGGAGGACGGCGAGGCGATGCTCGGCTTCGCGCGGCGGATCCTGGAGGTGCACGAGCAGGCGACGGCGTTCTTCGCGGGGACACGGCTGCGCGGCCGGCTGCGGTTCGGCGCGTCGGAGGACTTCGTGCTCACCCGGCTGCCGGAGATCCTCGAAGGTTTCCGTCATGACCATCCCGAGGTCGATCTGGAGCTGACGGTGGAACTGTCGGGCACCCTGCACGAGCGGCTGGCCGCGGGGAAGCTCGACCTGGTGCTGGCGAAGCGCCGGCCGGAGGACCCGCGCGGCGAACTGGTCTGGCACGACGAGCTGGTCTGGGTCGGCGCGGAGCGGCTGCGGCTGGAGCCGGACCGCCCGGTCCCGCTCATCGTCTACCCGCCGCCGGGCATCACGCGCGCCCTCGCCTTCGAGGCTCTGGAGCGGCAGGGCCGCCCCTGGCGTGTGGTCTGCACGAGCGGCAGCCTGAACGGGCTGATCGCCGCGGCCCGGGCGGGCCTCGGCGTGATGGCCCACTCCAAGGGCCTCATCCCGCCCGGCCTGGTCCGGGTGTCCGACCGGTCCGGGCTCCCGGAGCTGGGCGAGGTCGACTTCGTCCTGGTCCACGGACGGCGCCGCCCGGCGGCCCAGGACGCGGCGGACGCCCTTGCGGCGGCGGTCCTCGCCGGCGGCGACCGGCTGCAGCGGGGCCGGGGGTGGCGGCGGCCCCCTAGCGCGGCGGCGGGTACGTGAGCTGCTTGACGCGGCGCAGGTAGGGCGCCGTCTCCACGTGCTGGACGCCGTCCAGCGTGCCGAGTCTGCCGCTGATGTAGGCGTACAGGCCCGCCGTGTCACGGACGACGACGGTCGCGACCAGGTTCGATGCGCCGGCGGTGGCCGCCGCGTAGGCGATCTCGTCGTGGGCGGCCAGGGCCTCGCCGACGGAGTGCAGGGCACCGGGCGCCGCCGTGATCCACAGGATGGCGGCGAGGGGCGAGCCGACGAGCTCCGGCGGGTAGTCGACGTCGATGTATACGGCCCCCGAGGCGAGCAGGGTGCCCAGCCGGCGCTTGACGGCGGACTCGGAACGGCCGGTGGCCCGCTGGAGTTCGGGGTAGGTCGCCCGCCCGTCCTGTTCGAGCACGGCCAGCAGGGCGTCGTCCTCGGGATCCAGCCGGGCGGGCCCCGGCGACGGAGGCGGCTCGGGGCGGAGCGCGGCCTCCTGGGCCGGCGACAGACCGGCGAACTTCCCCAGCCAGCCGTCGGGGCCCCCGAAGAAGCGGTGGATCAACTGGTTCGCGCGGATCTCGACGATGCTCGGGGTCCGCGGCAGCCTGCCGAGCAGCAGGTCGTCGTGGTCGCCGCGGCTGCGCGGCCGGGTCATGCAGACCACCTCGGTACCGCCGGAGGTCAGCCCGATCCAGGTGGTGTCGCGGCGTCTGGCGAGTGCGTCGGCGATCGTTCCGGCGCTGTCGGGGGTGCAGCGCAGCCGCAGCATCCACTGGTCGTGGCCCAGGAGTTCGGCGTTGCGCACCCCGACGACGCGCAGTCCGCCCTCGGCGCGGAGCCGCCGGTAGCGCCGGGCGACGGTCTGGTCGGACACCCCGAGCACGCTCCCGATCCGGCTGAACGAGGCCCGCCCGTCGAGTTCCAGAGCCCTCAGCAGGCCCAGGTCCAGGTCGTCGGCGGCGTGGGATCCCCCGGTCATCAGGCTCCTCCGTGTCGGATTCCGGCGCGAAGACGCGCGCGGCCCGCCCGATCCTGCGGGCACCACCGATCGTACGGAGGCATACGCATCCGGTTCACAGGGAGTTGAGGACATGCGTGCATGGGGGCCGCTCACGGCGGTGTGTCTGGGGACGTTCATGCTGCTGCTGGACGTGACGATCGCGATCGTCGCGCTGCCGGACATGGCACGGGCGCTGCATGCGTCGATGAGCGAACTGCAGTGGGTGATCGACGGGTACGCGCTGGCGCTGGCCGCGCTGCTGCTGGGCGTCGGGGCGGCGGCCGACGTCCTCGGCCGGCGGAAGGTGCACGTCGCCGGTGTCGTGCTGTTCGCGGTCGCCTCACTGCTGTGCGGGCTGGCGACCGGGCCGGGAATGCTGGTGGCCGCCCGGGGACTGCAGGGCGTGGGCGCGGCGGCGATGTTCGCGACGACGCTCCCGCTGCTGGGCTCCGTCTACCAGGGGCGGCAGCGGTCGGCTGCGCTCGGGGTGTGGGGCGCGGTCAGCGGCGGCGCTGCGGCGGTCGGGCCGGTGGTGGGCGGGCTGCTCACCGCCGGTCCGGGCTGGCGGTGGATCTTCTTCGTGAACCTGCCGGTGAGCGTGGCGTCGGTGTGGCTGACGCTGCGGGTGGTGCCCGAGTCGGACGGCCTGCGCGGTGCCGCGGCGCAGCGGAGGAGGCTCGCCTGGCGGGGCATCGACTGGGCGGGGACGGCGGCGTTCGCGTGCTTCGCCGCGGCGACCACGTACGCGGTGGTGCGGGCGGGTTCCGACGGCTGGACGTCGACGGTCGCGGTGGCCTCGTTCGGGCTGGCGGCGTGCGCCCTGGTCTGCTTCGTGTACGCCGAGCGCCGGGCGGCGTCCCCGCTGCTGGACCTGTCGCTGCTGCGCACGCCGGCGTTCGTGGGGGTCATGGCGGGCGCGCTCGCCTTCAACGGCGCGGCGTTCGGTGTGGTGCCGTATCTCTCGATCTGGATGCAGACGGTGCTCGGGATGGACCCCGTGCGGGCCGGGCTGACCCTGCTGCCGCTGACCGGTGCGTCGATGGTGGTCGCGATCCTGGCCGGCAAGCTGCTGCACGGGGTTCCCGTGCGGCTCACGATCGGCGGCGGCCTGCTGCTGATCGGCTCGGGCGCCTTCTGCCAGGCGGTGCTCGACGCGGGGTCGGGCTGGGCGGTGCTGGTGCCGGGTCTGGTCCTGGTCGGCATCGGCACGGGCCTCGTCTCCCCCGCACTGGCCGGTGCCGCGCTGGCCGCCGTCCCCCCGGAGCGGGCGGGCATGGCGGGCGGCGCGGTCAACACCTTCCGGCAGCTCGGCTACGCACTCGGCGTGGCGGTGTTCGGAACGGTCCTCACCGCCCGGATGCAGGACACGCTCTCGCAGGAGGAGGCGCACACGCTGGCGGGCGGCGGCGCCGGTGCCCTGCGCGGGGCCGTCCCCGGGCACACGCTGCGTGCGGCGTTCGCCTCGGGGCTCGACGGGGCGTCGGTGGCGGCGGGTGTGACGGCGGTGGCCGCCGGGGCGCTGGTCCTGGTGGCGGTGCGGACACCGCGCCCCGCCGCGGGCGCGCCCGAGTCCGCCGGCCGGAAGGCCGTGGCGCCCCGGGGATGAGGCGCCGTCCGGGCCGGTCGCGGTGGTCCGCCGCGGCCGGCCCGCCCGGTCCCGGACACGGGAACCGGGCCATTCCACATCCGACATACCGGGCACCGGCCGCCGGCATCGGGTCGTACAGATTCCGTGGAGATTACGGCACCGAAACTTACCGATCCGTAAGTAATCTGTCCGGCCCTTCCCCATGTGCGCGCATTTTCTCGACTGACCAGTGCATATGACGCGCCGCCCGCCGTCCCGGCCCCCCTCCCGTCCGGTCCGTGCGTGGGGTAGCTTTCACGGCGCTGTGCCGAGCGCCACAAGGAGCGGGTTTGCGCGAGTTCACCAACCCTCCGCTGGCGTCGCCGCCGCCGGTGGGCGGTCTGGCCGACGTTGTGTTCGACCATGCCCTGGAGGACCCGCTGCGCGTCGCCCTCGGCCGCAAGGACGAGCAGGGGCAGTGGCGTGATGTGACCGCCGCCGAGTTCCGCGACGAGGTGCTCGCCCTGGCCAAGGGCCTCCTCGCCCAGGGAGTCCGGTTCGGCGACCGCGTCGCGATCATGTGCCGGACCCGGTACGAGTGGACGCTCTTCGACTTCGCATTGTGGACGATCGGCGCGCAGGTGGTGCCCGTCTACCCGACCTCGTCCGCCGAGCAGGTCTTCTGGATGCTGCACGACGCGCAGGTCGCCGCCGTCATGGTCGAGCACGAGGACCACGCCATGACGATCGCCACCGTCGTCGACCGGCTGCCGCATCTGCACAGGCTCTGGCAGCTCGACGCGGGTGCCGTGCAGGAGCTGTACGAGGCGGGCGCGAACCTCGACGACGAGGTGGTGCACCGGCACCGGCGCGCGGTCACCCCCGAGTCGGTAGCCACCGTCATCTACACCTCGGGGACCACCGGGCGGCCGAAGGGCTGCGTGCTCTCCCACGCCAACTTCATGGTCGAGACGGACACCGTCATCGAGCGCTGGGAGCCCGTCTTCCACTCCAAGCGCGGCGACGAGGCGGCGACCCTGCTGTTCCTGCCCCTCGCGCACGTCTTCGGGCGGATGGTGCAGGTCGCCGCGGTCCGCGGCCGGGTGCGGTTCGGCCACCAGCCGCAGCTCAACGCGGCGGCCCTGCTGCCCGACCTCGCCGCCTTCCGGCCCACCTTCTTCCTCGCGGTGCCCTACATCTTCGAGAAGGTGTTCAACGCGGCCCGCCGCAAGGCCGAGAAGGAGGGCAGATCCGGCGCCTTCGAGAAGGCCGTCGAGGTCGCCGTCCGCTACGCCGACGCGATCGAGGAGAAGGCCTGGGGCATCGGCCCCGGGCCGTCCGCGGCCCTGCGGATGCAGCACCAGGTCTTCGACAAGCTCGTGTACGCCAAGGTGCGCGCGGCGATGGGCGGCCGGGTGCGGCACGCGATGTCGGGCGGCTCGGCCATGGACCGCCGGCTCGGCCTGTTCTTCGCGGGCGCGGGAGTCACCATCTACGAGGGGTACGGTCTCACCGAGTCCACGGCGGCGGCGACCGCCAACCCGCCCGAGCGCACCCGGTTCGGCACGGTCGGCCAGGCCATCCCCGGCACCACCGTGCACATCGCGGACGACGGAGAGATCTGGCTGCACGGCGGCAACGTCTTCCAGGGCTATCTGAACGACCCCAAGGCCACGGACGCCGCCCTGCACGACGGCTGGCTGGCCACCGGCGACCTCGGCTCCCTGGACGAGGACGGCTACCTCACGATCACCGGGCGCAAGAAGGAGATCCTGGTGACCTCCGGCGGCAAGAGCGTCTCGCCCGGTGTCCTGGAGGAGCGGGTGCGCGACCATCCGCTGGTCGCCCAGTGCATCGTCGTCGGCAACGACCGGCCGTACATCGCCGCGCTCGTCACCCTGGACTCGGAGGCCGTCGAGCACTGGCTGCAGATGCGCGGCAAGCAGCAGATGACCCCGTCGGAGCTGGTGCGCGACGCCGATCTGGAGACCGAGGTGCGGCGCGCGGTGGTCGCCGCCAACACGCTCGTCTCCCAGGCCGAGTCGATCCGCACCTTCCGGATACTGGCCCATCAGTTCACCGAGGAGCACGGCCTGCTGACGCCTTCGCTGAAGCTGAAGCGGAAGGCCATCGAGAAGGCGTACCTGTCCGAGGTCGAGGCGCTGTACCGGGCCTAGGGGGCCGCGTCGGCCGGGTGAATCCGGGACGCCGGTCGATTCAGGTCGCTTTTCGGCCAATATCCGGTTCTCATCGCCCATCCCCGAGCGAATTGGGCGCTCAGGAATGCATCACGCGCGGTGATCGTTGACGATGGGAGTACCACCCGACGAACTGAAGGATCGAGAGCTCGTGAGCAAGGTCCCCCCGATCATCCTGAACAACGGCGTCGAGATGCCGCAGCTGGGCTTCGGTGTCTGGCAGGTCCCGGACGACGAGGCGGAGCAGGCCGTCACCACGGCCCTGGAGGCCGGGTACCGCAGCATCGACACCGCGGCGATCTACGGCAACGAAGAGGGCACGGGCAAGGCCATCGCTTCCTCCGGCATCGCCCGTCCGGACCTCTTCGTCACCACCAAGCTCTGGAACAGCGACCAGGGGTACGACTCCACCCTGCGCGCCTTCGACACGTCCCTGGAGAAGCTCGGTCTCGACTATGTGGACCTGTACCTGATCCACTGGCCGCTGCCGTCCCGGGGCACGTCCACCGACACGTACAAGGCCTTCGAGAAGATCTACGCGGACGGCCGCGCCAAGGCCATCGGTGTCTCCAACTTCCTCCCGGAGCACCTGGACGCGCTGATCGACGCGACCTCCGTCGTCCCGGCCGTCAACCAGATCGAGCTGCACCCGCACCTGCAGCAGGGCGAATCGCGGGAGTACCACGCGCGGCACGGCATCGCCACCGAGGCCTGGTCCCCGCTCGGCCAGGGCAAGGGCCTGCTGGAGGTCCCGGCGGTCGTGGCCATCGCCCGCAAGCACGAGCGCACGCCCGCCCAGGTCGTGCTGCGCTGGCACATCCAGCTCGGCAACGTCGTGATCCCCAAGTCCGTGACGCCCTCGCGGATCAAGGAGAACATCGACGTCTTCGGCTTCGAGCTGGACGCCGAGGACATGGCGGCGATCAGCGCGCTCGACGAGGGCCGCCGGCTGGGTCCCGACCCGGCCACCTTCGACATGGTCTGAGGGACGAGGCGCACGTCCGCACCGTGCCGGGGCCGGCCGCTCGCCGCACCTCGGCGAGCGGGCACCCCCGGCAGCTCCCTGACCACGGTGGGGGGGGGGCCCCGGCGACACGCCGGGGGGCTCGCCCCCCCCGCCTCCCCGGGGACACCCCCCCTCCCGCCCGGTTCTTCTGGCCGACCGGGCGCCAAGCCCCCT